>DATLOR010000024.1:0-10076 GCA_035536135.1 Pyrinomonadaceae bacterium
TTTTTATCTTTATAATGATGACGACGAGTTTTACCCGCTCGAAAAATACGAAGGTTTTGCCGCGAAACTCGATGCCTATCTGCCGAATTTCGAATCGAAACTTTACAGTTCGAAACACGAAATCATTCAACCGATGCGCGACGACATAAAAGCGTGGCTTGCAGCACGGCAATAATTTCTCTTCTAAAAATGCAGGTCCATCTTAAGATATTTCAATCTTATCGAAAGTTTTGAGAAGTTGATTCCGTTGATAAAAGGCTTTACGTTTCTCAAACGAATAGGCTCTAATCGAAAAAACAATTGCAAATATATATCCTAAAACGATTGCAAGAAGCAGGAAAAACCCGGCTGTAAATTGGTTTTCTCCCCTAGCCCAACTTTGCGAGGGCTGAAGATATGTCGAAGCGTTATACAGCCAAGGCAAAAACAATAAAAAGTTATAGACGGCAGTTGTCAGCCATAAAACGGAGATATATTTTTCGTCCAATCGTCCGCGTGAATGTTTGAAATATCCAACGAGCAAAGCCATTCCGACTCCGAGAATCATATAAATCAACAGTCCGTAGAGCGGCTGTCCGAAGAGCGCGAAAAAACCGACCAATGCGCCGACACCGGCTGGAAGCAAAAGAAAATAATCAACAATTTCAAAAACCCGGGCGACTTTTTGCGAATATGTTTTTTCCATAAATCTTTCTCCTTTTGAAATCTTTGACCGCGGTCGCAAAACAAAATTGCAAGGCTTATACCAATTATATAAATGCGTAAAAGCCTTTGTTTTACACGTTTTTGTTAAGCCCGATTTTGCAAATTACCGAAACTTGAAATATTTTTTTGCAAATTGAGATTTTTTGGACAACGCTTTGAAAAGTTTTTTTCATCCGACCGAAGCAAACAAAAATTTTACTCTCCTCGAAGAAACAACTAAAAAGGAAAATAGGGGGATTAATTTAAATGAAAAAAATTATCGCGTCATTTTTAATGACCGTTATGTTGGCACTTTCGCTTCCGCTCCTGGCGGATGCACAAACCAGACGATGCTATTGTCCGACCAGACGCACGACTTCGCGCAGTTACCGGACACGCAGTTATCGAAACCGTACGGCGGTTAACCGCAGTTATCGAACTGCCGGTTATACCTACAAAAAACCGAGCTTTTACCGGCGGCATCGCAATATGATCAATATGGGTATTGCAACCGGCGGCGGCGCATTGCTCGGCGGTTTGATCGGCGGCAGACGCGGTGCCGGACTCGGTGCTTTGATCGGACTCGGCAGCGGCGCGCTTTACACCTACAAACTGAACAAGAAAAAACGCCGTTACTAAATTTTCGGCTAAATTTTGAATTAGGAAAGCGGTTGGAATTTCGAAAATCCGACCGCTTTTTTCATCGCGGTTTTCAGCTATACGATATCGCTCATTTAAAACCGAAATAGTATTTTAAGACCCGCCTAAAATTCCGCCAAATCCCCGCAAGTGTTGAAATATCACAGCTTTGCTCTTCTGGCACGCGCTTTGTAACTATACAGGGCAGAGAGAAGGAAAAGGAAGCCTTCTTCAGAAATTATAAGAGGGAGAAACAAAGCAATGAAAAAATATATAGCAACATTTATAATGATGGCAATGATGGCGGTAATGATTCCTTTCGCCGCAACGACCGCAAACGCTCAGACCTACCGATACAAAAAACCGAGCGTTTACCAGAAACACCGTAATCTGATCAATATCGGTATCGGAACGGCAGCAGGCGCAATCCTCGGCGGATTGATCGGCGGTAAAAAAGGCGCATTACTCGGAACAGCAATCGGCGCCGGCGGTTCGGCACTTTACACCTACAAGCTGAATCCGAAAACAAACCGTTACTACCGAGTTCGCCGCTACTAATCGCGGTCAACAGTTTGCCTCACCAAAAAAAAGCCTTGATGAAGTTTATCAAGGCTTTTTATTTTGCGAAATTAATCAAATTCTCAAACACTTTCTTCAGTTCATCGTCACCGATTTGCAGTAAGCCTTCGCCGACATAAATTTCCGTGTAAGCCAGATTTTCGAGCGCCGTGCGCTGAAAATTGTTTGCCGCCCAGATTTTATCTTCGGCGGCGATCCGGTCGCGTATCTTTGTCAGCTTTTCTGCGGAAGCGTCAAAATAAAGGTGAAACATATTGACCTCGGGCGGCGCGGGGCAAAATGAAATTCCTTCGATGCTTTTAAGAATTTTATAAACTTCTTTTGTCCGGCGCATGTATTTCGGCATTTGATTCAAAGCGTTATCAAAGCGCCGCGCCGCCGATGCAACAAAAGGCTGCTGCTGAACGAGATTGCCGCCGAACCGCCGCAGCCAGATGCGTGATTCCTTGATAAATTCAGCATCGCCCGCAAGCATCGCCCCGGCAAGCGCGCCGATGCCTTTATAAAACGAAACGTAAACCGAATCGAAACCGCGGCAAATAGCCGCGTAGCTTTTCCGGTAAAACGCTTTTGTCTCCCAGAGCCGCGCACCGTCCATATGCAGAAATGCGCCGCGCGCTTTTACCTGTTTCTTGATCGCTTCAAGTTCTTTCCAGACAGGCAGCTGTCCGCCGATCTCACGCGCCGGAAGCTCGATCATCAGAGCCCCGAACGGTTCGTTCAGATTTTCAATATCGGCGGCGGTGAACTGACGATTTTTATTGCCGAAGATAACCGATTTCAAATTTGAAAGCCGCGCGTAAGCGTGATGCTCATGAAGCTCGAGATGGCTTGTCGGATGAATTGCAAATGTCTGATTGCCGGTTTTTCTGGCATAAATTTTGAGCGCGATCTGCTGCGCCATCGTCCCGCTCGGCATAAAACAAGCGGCTTCAAAACCGAGCTGCTTCGCAACTTTTTCCTCAAAGGAATTAATCAGCTCACCCGTGCCGTAAACGTCCGAGGCGAAATTATTCTCGCGGCAGTAATCCGCAATCAGCGCAAATTCTTCGCCAGGGCTTTGCGGCACGTGACCGTGAACAAATCTCTTGCACTGCGACCTTAAATTTGCGTTCATTTTATAAAATTTTTAATAGCGCTTCTATGTTTTTAAGAAAATCTTTGTCCCGACCGGAACATCTTCTTTTGTTAAATTTTTAACCAGGATTCCGATTTTTTTAATCCCGCTGACCGTTGAAAATATATCAATTCCGCCGACTTTCTTAATCCGTTCCGTGCTGTCGGGTAGAATCATAACAATCGCGCTTCCGAGCTTAGGTTCCAGGAAATCCGCTTGATGATCGCCAACGACAACAATACCTCTGCGCTCTTCCATCTTAAAGACATCATCAACTGTAAAAAGTTCCTGCCGCATTAATTATAGCCTTCAATGTCTGTGAAATCTTCGTAGATCATTCCGCGCCGGTCGCGTTTGGCTTTGGTCGCGGCTTCAAAACCGCCTTCTTCGTTGCGTGAGATCTTGTTTTGCGCGTAGAGACCTTCGAGCACGAATTCGCACGCCGCCACGAGTTTGGCTTTTTCGCCGCGCCCGAATTCGAGCGGCACGAGCGTTGAATCGATCAGTTCGGGAACGCTTTCGAGTAAATACACACATTCTTCCGCCGAAGCCGTTTCGGATAAAAGAATTTTGTTGCCTTCATCGAACCAGCGAATCGTCGGCGCAAAATCGATTCCGAGGAAAAATCCTTCAAAAATTACTCCGCAGGCGCGTTTGATCAAATCTTTGGCAAGCCGCGCGGCACCGATCTGTTCGCCTTCGTATTCGAGCTCCATCTTGCCCGTCATCGAAGGCAGCGCGGCGTAAATGTCCGAAATCCGCGGGACGATTTCCGCTTCATTGGTGATCAAAGCACGGCGCTCGGCGTTTGAAATCGCCGATTCCAGAGCCGTGATCGGAAATCTCTGCGAAACGCCTGAACGCTTGTCAATGCGTTGATCGTCACGCGCTTCAAAGGCGATCTGTTCGATCGTTTCGGCGATAAAATCGGGAATTTCGACGCGGAAACCTTCAAAGTCTTCGCGCTCGATCCACGCTTCCTGCCGGGTGATCGAAGTTCCGAGACCGATATTATTCGGATAATGCGTCTGAATTTCCGAACCGATGCGGTCTTTTAAGGGCGTGATGATTTTTCCGCGAGCCGTGTAATCTTCGGGGTTTGCCGAGAAAACGAGCATCACGTCGAGCGGCAGACGAACCGGATAACCCTTAATCTGGACATCGCCTTCCTGCATAATGTTGAAAAGCCCGACCTGAATTTTTCCCGCTAAGTCAGGCAATTCGTTGATCGCAAAAATTCCGCGGTTGGCGCGCGGCAAGAGTCCGAAATGAATCGTCAGTTCGTCCGAGAGAAGATGTCCGCCTTTCGCTGCCTTTATCGGGTCAACGTCGCCGATAATGTCGGCGATCGTGACGTCGGGCGTCGCGAGCTTTTCGACAAAACGATTTTCCCTGTGAACCCAATCAATTTTCGTTTCGTCGCCGTGAATTTCGATCGTCTGACGACCGTAAGCCGACAGCGGATGAAACGGGTTATCGTTGATCTCCGAACCCGCGATGATCGGCATTTCTTCGTCCAATAATTCGGTTAACTGCCTGATAATACGGCTTTTCGCCTGTCCGCGTGTTCCCAAAAGAATCAGATTGTGTTTCGATAAGATCGCGTTGATGAGCTGCGGAATAACTGATTCTTCGTAGCCTAAAATCCCTTGAAAAAGTTTTTCGCCCGACTTGAGTTTTTTAATTAAATTCGCCCGCATTTCGTCTTTGACGGAACGCGAAGCATACCCGCTTGTTTTTAATTCGCCCAATGTTACTGCTTTGTTCATAAATTTATTTTACCGCCGAAGAGGCAAAGACGCGAGATGATACTTCTTGCGAGAAAATGCGGTTCAGCCGTAATTTTAGTTTATCTTTTCTCCGACCAAATACACAACCGGTTCTTCGCTCACGACACGTGCCGAATGATATGTGCCCGCGGGCATAAAATCGCGGTCGCCGGCTTCTAACACAAATGTTCCGACTCGTTCGATCGTCAATTCGAGCGCGCCGGAAATTATCCAGTGCGATTGGTCTTCCGGGTGTTTGTGATTGACATAGACGGCTTCGGGCATATCTGACCATTGAAAAACGCGGTAACCTTCCGAAACCAAAATATGCCGCAGCATCGCCGAATTCGGCGCGTGCAATGCGCTCCAGCGCTCGATTCTGTAATTTTCCATCTTCTTTTGATTATCAAATTCCTTAAAGTATAAGTCTATATTACAATTTTTGTATGATTCAAACAGTTTCGGGCGCACTCGAAAAATTTCAGAATTCGGTCGGCATCAAATTTCAGCTTTACAACAGTTTATTTTTGTCGCTTCCGTTTTACGGCGTTGATAAAACGGGCATTTTGCTCTCGCTTTTCAACACCGATTGCGAAGAAGGTTTTGCCCGGGGGAAAAGCCCTGAGGAGATTATCGAGAGTTTTTTCGAAAACAATTCCGAACAGGAAAAGCTCGATTTTCTTTTCCGCTTCGTCCAATACACCGAACGGCAGGTCGTTTTGTTCGACGCGCTCGAAGACGCGGCTTTTACCGAGCTCAACGACACGAGCGGCGCGGGAACTCTGACCCAGCTTGAAGCACGGGTTTTGCAGGAAAATGCGAGCGCGGAATTTGCCGAAAGACTAAATAATTTCAGCGTCCGGCTCGTGCTGACGGCGCATCCGACGCAGTTTTATCCCGGGACGGTTCTCGGAATCATCAACGATCTGGTCGAAGCGATCGCCCAAAACGACGTTTCGCTGATCAACACATATTTGCAGCAATTAGGGCGCACACCGTTTTTCAAAAAGCAGAAACCTTCGCCGTTTGACGAAGCGCAAAGCCTGATCTGGTATCTCGAAAACGTCTTTTACGAAGCGATCGGCAACATCGCTTCGGATCTGAAGAATTCTTTCCCGGGCGAAAATTTCGATCTGACCAATCTCGTCAAAATGGGTTTCTGGTCGGGCGGCGACCGCGACGGAAACCCGTTCGTGACGACCGAAACGACGCTCAAAACTGCCGACGCTCTGCGGCTCGCCGCCTTAAGATGTTATTACCGCGACACGCGCCGCCTTAAACGCCGCCTGACATTTACGGGCGTTGACACGCTTCTCGCAGAACTCGAAAACAAACTTTACGCGGACGCTTTTTCGGCAAAAGGAAAAGAGCTGACAAAAGACGAAATCTTGCAATATCTGACCGATATCCGCAAAATGCTCGTCGAAAAACATAACGGTTTGTTTGTTCATCTGGTCGATAATCTGATCGAAAAGGTTCATATTTTCGGACTTTATTTCGCCGCGCTCGACATTCGACAAGACAGCAGCGTTCACCGGCAGGTTTTGGCGGACGTTGCCGAAAAAACCGCGGCTCTACCGAAAAATTACAACGAATTACCCGATAACGAAAAAATCGAAGCACTGCTCAAAATATCAGAAAGCGTCGAGGCGGAAATTTTCGATGACGAACTGACGAAAGACACGCTCGAAAATATCGGTGCGGTCAAAAAAATTCAGGCGAAAAACGGCGAACAGGGCTGCGGACGGTACGTTATCAGCCACAGCGAAACGGCTTTGAATATCTTCGAAGTTTTCGGTCTTTTTCTACTCGGCGGCTGGACGGCGGAAGAGTTGACGATCGACATCGTCCCGCTTTTTGAAACGATCGCCGACCTTAAGGACGCGGCAAAAATAATGCGCGAGCTTTATGAAAATCCGGTTTACCGCAAGCATCTGGGGCGCCGGAAAAATATCCAGACGATCATGCTCGGGTTTAGCGACGGCACGAAGGACGGCGGCTATCTGATGGCGAATTGGAGCATTTACAAAGCCAAGGACGAGCTCACCACGCTCGCGCGTGAATACGGAATTTCCGTGATCTTCTTTGACGGTCGCGGCGGTCCGCCGGCGCGCGGCGGCGGAAAAACACACAAATTTTATTCTTCGATGGGCGAAAACATCGCCAATGAATCGATCGAGCTGACCGTGCAAGGGCAGACGGTTTCGTCAAATTTCGGCACCGTGAGCGCCGCGCAATACAATATCGAACAGCTTATTCACGCCGGAGTTTACAACCCGCTTTTCGCGGCGCGGGAAAATACTTTTTCCGAAGCGGAAGAAAATTTAATGCAAAATTTGGCGGACGCGAGTTTTCGCGCTTACGACGTTTTGAAAAATCATCCCGATTTTCTCGATTATCTTTCCGACGTTTCACCGCTCAAATTTTACGCGGAAACCAATATCGGTTCGCGTCCCGCCAAACGCGGCGCGGGAAAATTAACGCTCGACGATCTGCGGGCAATTCCGTTCGTCGGCGCGTGGAGCCAGTTAAAACAAAACGTTCCCGGCTTTTACGGCGTCGGTTCGGCACTGCGCGATTTCGAAGGTAATCTGGACGAGATCCGCGAGCTTTATCATTCAAATTTATTCTTCAAAACCCTGATCGACAACTGCGAAATGGCAATGCAGAAATCCGATTTCAATTTGACGGCGTTTTTGTCCGAACACGAGCATTACGGCGAGATCTGGCGCAAATTGCGCGACGAATACGAGCTTTGCCGCGAATATCTCGGGCGCATTACGGGCAAAGACGCGCTGATGTCGGATTTTCCAGTCGAACAGCAATCCGTTCAAACCAGAGAGCGGATTGTTCTGCCTTTGACGACGATTCAGCAGTACGCCCTGACGCGCATTCGCGAATCAAACGATGAAGATTTAAAAAAGAATCTGGGCAAACTCGTTATCCGCTGCTCGTTCGGCATCATCAACGCGGGCAGGAATTCGGCTTAAATTTCACCGCCGCGTAAAATTCGTTTGAGCATCGAGATTTGACCGCGATGCACGGATTCGTGATCGAGATGATTATTTAAAAACCAGCGTAAAGTAAACTCAACTCTGGTTGCGTCATCGCGGTTGTAACCGAAAAATTTATCAAGATCAGCGTCGGTAAAATCCGCGAATAGTTCTCGTGATTTCGCTCTGATCCGGGCGATTCTTTCGAGACATTCCTCGGCGCTGTAGCCTTTTTCGGCAAAATCCCGCTCGGTCGTATCGCACCAGTGAGAAAACTTTTTCATCTCATCGTCAGGTTCGGCTCCGTTGATAATCCGCTGAGTCCAACTGGCTTCGGTTTCGCCGAGATGCAAAATCAGATTACCGATCTGATGCGCGCCCGGAAATGCTCTCGCCGCTAATTCCTCCTGCGTTAGATCCGAAACAGTTTGACGCAAACGCTCGCGCCGATCTTCCAAAGCGCTCAGATAAAACGACATTTCGCCCGAAAAACCCGCCACTGGCTCTAATGTTCTTCTTTCGATTTCCATAATTTTATTTCCCAAAATTGATTTCAAGAATATAAAAAAAGCAGAAATCAAACAATTTTGATTTCCGCTTTTCAATGAAAAGATTTTGAACTAATCCGTGACTGCGCCGAATTTGGCTGATGAAACAAGTTTCGCGTATTTGGCGATCACGCCGCGCGTGAATCGCGGTGCGGGCGGCTGCCAGTTTGCGCGTCTTTCGGCAAGTTCTTCGTGCGAAAGATGAACTTCGAGAAGTCTTTCGTCGGCATCGATCGTGATCAGATCGCCTTCTTCGACGAGCGCGATGTTTCCGCCGACCGCCGCTTCGGGCGCGACGTGACCGACGACCATTCCGTAAGTTCCGCCCGAAAATCTGCCGTCCGTGATCAAGCCGACCGAATCGCCTAACCCGAGCCCGATGATCGCCGAAGTCGGCGCGAGCATTTCGCGCATGCCGGGACCGCCGCGCGGTCCTTCGTAGCGAATCACGACGACATCGCCCGCTTCGATCTTTCGCCCGATAATTGCCGCCATCGCCAGTTCTTCCGAATCGAAAACTTTCGCCTTGCCCGTAATGCGCCGGCTTTTGATGCCCGTAATTTTCGCTACCGCGTTTTCCTGCGCAAGATTTCCGCGCAGGATCGCGAGATGACCTTCGGCGTAGAGCGGATTTTCCCAACTTCGGATAACGTCCTGACCGGCGGGAAGTTCCGCCGAAACATCGGCAAGATTTTCGGCAATGGTTTTACCCGTGATCGTCAGACAATCGCCGTGCAAGATTCCTTTTTCGAGCAGAATTTTCATCACCAGCGGAATTCCGCCCGCTTTGTGCAGATCGGTCGCGACGTATTGTCCCGAAGGTTTTAAATAACACAAAACCGGAACTTTACGGCGAATCGTTTCAAAATCTTCGATCTGCAGATCAACCTTCATCGAATGCGCAATCGCCAATAAATGCAAGACCGCATTCGTCGAGCCGCCGGTCGCCATCACGACGGCAATCGCGTTTTCAAACGCCTTGCGCGTCATAATCTGGCTCGGGACGAGATTATTTTCGACCGCCTTTGCCAAAACCCGCGCCGACTCCGCCGCGCTTTCGCGTTTTTCGTCGTCTTCCGCCGCCATCGTTGACGAAAATGGCAGGCTCATTCCCATCGCTTCGATCGCCGAGCTCATCGTGTTTGCCGTGTACATTCCGCCGCACGAACCCGCGCCCGGACAAGCCTTTTTTTCGACCTCGCACAATTGATCTTCATTGATTTTTCCCGCGATAAATTCGCCGACCGCTTCGAATGCCGAAACGACCGTTAAATCCTTGCCGTTCAAATGTCCCGCCTTGATCGTGCCGCCGTAAACGAAAATTGCGGGAATATCGAGCCGCGCGATCGCGATCATCGCACCCGGCATATTTTTGTCGCAGCCGCCGATCGCGAGAAGCCCGTCCATTTGCTGACCCTGGCAAACGGTTTCGATTGAATCGGCGATGACTTCGCGCGAAATCAAGCTGTATTTCATTCCTTGCGTGCCCATCGAAATTCCGTCGCTGATGGTGATCGTGCCGAAAACCTGCGGCATCAAACCTTCGGCTTTCGCCGCCGCGATCGCGTCGTCAGCCAATTGTCCGAGACTTAAATTACACGGCGTGATCGTGCTGTAACCGTTCGCCACGCCGATGATCGGTTTTGAAAAATCTTCGTCGCCGAATCCGACGGCGCGCAGCATCGCGCGATTCGGCGAACGCTCAACGCCTTCCGTGATCAATTTGCTTCTTCGATTATTTGCCATA
>DATLOR010000025.1:0-21834 GCA_035536135.1 Pyrinomonadaceae bacterium
AAAGATAATGATTCGAGGGAAATTTGGAAACCGACCGCCCTGTTAACTGAGTTAAAAACTTCGGTGATGTGGATCGAAAACGACAAGGCGTATGCGTTTGAACAAATGCAAAATCCGGGTCCGAGCCTTTTAATCGATCTCGGGCAAACCGAAAGCGAAGTAAAAACACGAGTTTTTGAAATTATCCAAAAGCGAAATTCATTTGACCGCGCATTTGAAATCAAAAGTACGAAATCAATGTTCGAAAACCTCAGGCAATTTTTTACTTCCGAGGATGCTTTTATTCGCCTCACGACATTTAAAAAATTGAAGGAAAAAGGCAAATCCGCACTGCCCGTTTTGAGATTTGTTCTCGGCGACGAATCCGCTTTGATCGCGCACGATACGGCAGTCCAAACTTTCGGGGAAATCGGCGGCGAAAGCGTCGGCAAAGAATTAACGGCTTTATTGAAAAAAGAGACGGATTTTTGGAAAGAACTTTCCGAACCGCAGATCAGGAATTGGAAAAGCCGTGTTGATAATAACGACGCTAAAATCATCGACAGCCATTATTCAAAAATCTTGCAAACTGTTTATCAGCTAAGACTTATAAAATTCAAGGAAGCACAAAACGCGGTTTCCGAGCTTCGCAGGTTTTGGCATTCTTCGAATTTATTGGAAAACAAAGACGGTTTGAGCCAGATGACCGAAGATTGCGACGCGTATTTAAAGGCAATTTCCGCAAGAGTCGATAAAAATTAATAAACGCTGACGAGTTTGGCGGTTTTCGGACGAAAGAACGCGAACGTCCAGAAAATCGAAAAAACGGCGATTGCTAAGATTCCGAATAAAAAGACAGACGGCTGATAAATTTCGCTGAAAATCATCACCGCCAAAACCGTTGCCGGGATGCGCAAAAGTTCGGAAATCCAAAGCCAGTTTTTGCCTTCCAAAATCCCGCTCCAATTGATGATCTGCCACCACAAAAGAAACGCGCCGAGCCATTTTTCTGCCGCTGTCCAATGAAAAATATTCGAGATAATGCCGAGCATCAGGGCGATTCCCAAAACGACTTGCAAGATCAGATAGATCTTTGAATTGGCAAACATTTCGGGACGAAATTTGACCTGGTTTTCGGTCGTGATATCGGGCAATTCCTTTTGCGGGAAACCGCGCGGAATCCAGCCCGCCGGCATAAACCAGATGCGGATCTTATCCCACCAGAAAGGCGCGGCGAGGGCGTACTTCCACAGAACGATGTAGAAATGAAAGTTGATGATGATCGGATTCCACGTCTGGGGATGATCGAGAATTCCGTAAGCGACCTTTTCGTTTTCTTCTTCAAAAGTGCCGAACATCCGGTCCCAGATGATCAAAAATTCGCCGTAGTTTTTATCTAAGTAAACCAGATTGACGCCGTGATGAACGCGGTGATGCGACGGCGTTGTAAAGATCAATTCTACGGGGCGCCACAATTTCGGGATAAATTCCGTGTGATGCAGAAACGCGATAAACAGATGAATCCCGACGACCGTGTAAATATGAACGGGCTGAAAACCGATGATCGTCAAGACCCAGAAGAACAGAAACGAGCAAAGCCTCTGCGTGACGCTTGCGCGTAAGGCGACGAAAAAATTCATTTCTTCCGCCGAATGATGCGGGCTGTGCGCCGCCCACAGAATATTGATCTCGTGTCCCCAGCGATGCACCCAGTAAAAGACGAAATCCACGCCGAGAAGCAACAGAATCGAGCTCCACCAATTGATCGGAATCGTGAAAATCCGAAAGTTTTCCCATAAATAACCGTAAACAAAAAAAACGCCGACCATCACCAGAATATTCGTCGTCTGATTGCCGAGCTGGGTACCGAAATTGGCGACGGCTTCGCTAAAAGTGATCAGTTTACGCTTAAAAACAAAGCACGCCGCGATTTCCAGAAGAATAAAGATCAAAGCGATCGGCGTAATGTAAAAATAGACGTTGGTTTCCTGCATAACGGTTCGAATTTTCGGGAAAACACAGCAAATATAATGCAAAATGCCGAAAACTCCAAAAGAAAAAGCGATCGGCACGCATTTCACCGACCGCTTTTCGGGTTAAGGCACAAATCTATTTTCTCGCAAAAGATGAAAGATCAAATTTTTCATACGGTTTGCGGGAAACTGATTTGTGAAAATGCCGCCGAAATCTTTATCAAGTAGCTTTCGCGGCGTTCTCTTTTTGCTTGTCGGTCAGCGCAATGCCCATTTTTTCGAGCGTGACCGCATTCAATGTGCCGGTTCCTTTCAAACCGTTCGCTTCCTGATAGGTTTTCAGAGCGGCGCGTGTCGCCGGATCGAGCGTGCCGCTTGCTTCGCCCGCGTACAGATTTTTTTCCTTCAAAAGTTTTTGCGCTGCGATGATCTGGTCTTTCGTGGCGCGGAAAACCGGCGCTTTTTTGGTCTTCGTTTTATCCGTGTCGCCGTTTGCGAAAGAATTCGGGTCAACCGGCATTTCCTTTTGTTTATCGGTCAACTGCACGCCCATTTTCTCGAGCGTTGCGCGGTTCAAAGTTCCGGTCGTTTTCAAACCGTTCGCCGCTTGATATTTTTTAATTTCATCACGAAACGCGTCGTCCATTTTGCCGGTTTCCGGCGATTTGAGCATTTTTTGCACCTGTGTGATCTGCTCTTTGGTCGCCCGGAAAATCGGTTTTTTAGCTGTTTCGGTTTTCGTGGTCGGCGTTGCCGTCGTTGTCTGAGCGTTAAAAGAAACGCTCAAAAAAAGCGTTGCGAACATCAAAAAGATTAACTTTTTCATTATTTTTCTCCGTCTTTATTTTTAGATTGGTAAGAATGGGAATCAGAATTGGACAAGAAGGAACAGACGGAGTGAACTTTAATTCTTGTGGAAAATTGTTCTCATTCTTGGTATTACAGGGAAAAAATAATTGATTTTAAAAATTATGTCAAGCAATTTTTTATCCCCTGGCGTCAAAAAACGTGATAATACTGTGCAAAATGGTCTAAAATAATAAATTATGTCGCTCGAAAAACTGCTTGACGAACAAATTCAAAAAGCGATCGCCGAAGGCAAATTCGACAATCTCAAAGGCACGGGCAAACCGCTCGATTTAGACGGTTATTTTGCCACCCCCGAAGATATCCGCGTCGGCTATACGCTTCTCAAAAACAACGATTTCGTACCCGAAGAGATCGAACTTTTAAAAGAAATCGGCATTTTGCGCGAAAAAATAAAAAGCTGCATCGACGAAACCGAGAAGAAAATTTTAAGCAAAAAACTCAACGAACAATCACTTGCGTTGACAATGATTCTGGAAAGAAACAAACGCAAGAGCAGATAAATTCACAAATAAAATTGGAATATCCAATAATGTTCTCTTGCTGAATGAATGCTCATTCATTTATAATCTTTCCAATTAGAATTTCATCAAATAGTAGGAAAAATAAATATGCTGAATATCGGAAAAGCTGCCGTTTTGGGCGCGGGAACAATGGGCGCGGGGATTGCCGCGCATTTGGCGAATGCGGGAATACCGACGCTTCTTCTGGATATTGCGCCGCCCGATGCGGACGCAAAAGACAAAAACGCGATCGTCAAGTCGCTTTTTGAAGCGGCAAAAAAATTAAAGCCCGCGCCATTTATGCTCGCGGAAAACGCCGGGTTGATCTCGCTGGGAAATTTCACCGACGATATGGCGCGCCTTAAGGATTGCGATTTTATCATCGAAGCGGTCGTCGAAAGATTGGACATCAAACACAAGGTTTTTGCCGAGGTCGAAAAGTACCGCAAACCGACCGCCGTGGTTGCTTCGAACACGAGCGGCATTCCGATCGAATCGATCGCCGAACCGTTTTCCGAAGATTTCAAAAAACATTTTGTCGGTATTCATTTTTTCAATCCGCCGCGTTATATGAAACTCGTCGAAGTGATTCCGACGCAAGCGACGGACGGCGAAATTGCCTGCAAAGTTTCGGGTTTTCTCGACCAACGACTCGGCAAAGGCGTTGTTCCGGCGAAGGATCGTCCGAATTTTATCGCCAACCGCATCGGCGTTTTTTCAATGATGGCGACGATCAAAGAAATGATCGAAATGGGTCTGACGCCGACCGAAGTTGATCAGATCACGGGCAAAGCGATCGGTCACGCATCGAGCGCGACGTTCAGAACCTCGGATCTGGTCGGTTTGGACGTGACGGCGCACGTTGTCAATAATCTTTATCCGGCAATCCCTGAGGACGAAGACCGCGAAGTTTTCCAAACTCCCGAACTGATCAAAACTCTGCTCGAAAAAAATATTTTGGGCGACAAAACGAACGGCGGATTTTTCAAAAAATCTAAGGATGAAACCGGCAAACGCGTAATTTTGGAGCTCGATCTGAACACGTTTGAATACAAACCGCAGGCGAAAACGAAATTCGCTTCACTCGACGCGGCGAAAGCGGTCGAAGATTTGCCGACGCGTATTAAAACTCTGGTTTGGGGCGACGATAAGGTCGGCGAATTTTTATGGAAAACCTCGTCGCGCATTTCGCGCTACGCGGCGAGCCGGATTCCCGAAATTGCCGATACGATCGTTGAGATCGACAACGCGATCAAATGGGGCTTCGGCTGGGAAATCGGTGTGTTCGAAGCGTGGGATGCGATCGGCGTGCGCGAATCGGTCGAACGAATGAAGGCGGAAGGTCAAAAGATTCCCGAAAATGTTCAAAAAATGCTCGATGCGGGTGCGGAAACTTTTTATAAATACGAAAACGGGACGCGTTCCTTTTATGATCTAGTCAACGGTGGTTACAAGGAAATGCCTGACCGGCAAGGCGTGATCGTTCTGAAATCGGTTAAAGACCGCAGTGGGGTTATCAAGAAAAACACGGGCGCAAGTTTGATCGACATCGGCGACGGTGTGGCTTGTCTCGAATTTCATTCAAAAATGAATTCGATCGGCGGCGACACGATGGCGATGCTCAAATATGCCGTCGATGAAGTCGAGAAAAATCACGTCGGTTTGGTGATCGGCAATCAGGGCGGAAATTTCTCGGCGGGCGCAAATATTATGATGCTTCTCCTGGCGGCGCAGGAAGAAGAATGGGACGACATCAATTTGATGATTCATACGTTCCAGCAGGCAAATATGCGGCTTCGTTATTCGTCGAAACCGGTTGTTGCCGCGCCGTATGGTTTATCTTTGGGCGGCGGCTGCGAAATTCCGCTTCATTCGGACAAAGTCCGGGCGGCGGGCGAAACTTATATGGGACTCGTGGAAGTCGGTGTCGGGCTCTTGCCGGGCGGCGGCGGAACGAAGGAAATGACGCTTCGCGCAATGGATCTGGCGAAGAAAACGCCGGATGCCGACCCGCTTGTTTTTTTGAAAAAGACGTTTGAAATCATCGGGATGGGTAAAGTCGCCACGAGCGCGCAGGAAGCGCGTGCGTTTGGATTCCTGCGTGATTCCGACGCGATTTCGATGAACGGCGACCGCCTGATCGCCGACGCGAAACAGGAAGTTTTGAATCTCGCGGCGGCAGGCTACGTTCAGCCCGTTCCGCGCACAGACATTTTAGCGATGGGCGAAGCCGGAATGGCGGCGTTCAAGATCGCACTAACGATGATGAAGCGCGGCGGATTCGTTTCCGACCACGACGAGCTGATCGGCAGAAAAATCGCCAAAATCCTGTGCGGCGGCGAGCTCAATCATCAAACTTACGTTTCCGAGCAATATTTACTCGATCTCGAACGCGAAGGTTTCCTCAGTTTGTGCGGCGAACGCAAAACGCAGGAACGCATTGCGGCGATGCTTAAAACGGGCAAGCCTTTGAGAAACTAATTTTCACCGCCGAGACGCGGAGACACATAAAAATCAAGATTTTTATTTTGTAAAAAGCTTAAAAAACTCTGCGTCTCTGCGCCTCGGCGGTTCAAATGAACGATATGAACGAGATAATTTCCGAATATGAAAATGTCGGTGAAGCAGTGCAGAAAACTTTCGGCAATCTTTCGGCGGAGCAGATCAATTGGAAGCCGCGCGCGGATTCGTGGAGCGTCGGGCAATGTCTCGATCATCTGATCAAGTCGAATCAAGAGTTTGACCCGCAGTTTCAGGCGGTTTCGAGCGGTACGAAGAAATCTTCGCTCTGGGAGAAATATTCGCCGCTGACCTCGTTTTTCGGTAATTTTTTGCTCAAATCGCTGAAAAACGACGCGAAAAAATTCAAAGCCCCGAGCAAGGCGATCGTTCCGCCAAGCGATATTGCGGCGGATATTGTCGAGCAATTCGTGCAGCATCAGCGGGAGGTCGTCGAAAAGATCAAAACGCTGGAAAACGTCGATCTGCAAAAAACGGTCGTTACTTCGCCGTTCTTAAAACTGATGACTTACCGCCTCTCAACGGCTCTGGAAATCGGTGTCGAACACGAAAAACGTCATTTCAGGCAAGCCGAAAGAGTGATGCAGACGGAAGGTTTTCCAAAATAAAAAACGATGAGTGTTTATGTCATTGCCCAAATTTCGATCACCGACCGCGCTAGTTACAACAAATATCAGGCGCGGTTTCTGGAAGTTTTCCAAAAATTCAAAGGACAACTGCTTGCCGCTGACGAAAAACCTGAAGTAATCGAAGGCGATTGGAATCGTGAAAAGGTTGTTCTGATGAAATTTCCCGATAAAGAATCGTTTGAGGCGTGGGCTTATTCGCCCGAGTATCAGGAAATCGCCAAAGACCGAAAAGCGGGTTCGGAAGGAGTTTTTTTGTTAGTTAAATCGTTCGATTTATAAAATTATGGAAACGCAGGAAACAGAGTCGAAAATATCGGTCGAGCAGCGCGGGCACATTCTTTTGATCGGTCTCAATCGTCCCGCGAAACGCAACGCATTCGACCTTGAAATGCTCGATCAACTGGCGCTTGCCTACGCCGAGCTCGAAGACAACGACGAAATCCGCTGCGGCGTTTTGTTTGCCGAAGGCGAAATGTTTACCGCCGGGTTGGATCTGGCGAATGTCGCGCCGAAAGTCGTCGAAAACGGAGTTTTAACGTATCCCGAAGGTGCGATCGATCCGCTCAATTTATACACCGAAAGATTGCGGACAAAACCTCTGATCACGGCAGTGCAGGGAAAATGTCTGACCGTCGGGATCGAGTTGCTTCTGGCTTCCGATATTGGCGTCGCGTCGGAAAACGCCACATTTGCGCAAATCGAGATCAAGCGCGGAATTTTTCCGTTCGGCGGCGCGACGCTTCGTTTTCCCGAACGAAGCGGTTGGGGAAATGCGATGCGCTGGCTTTTGACGGGCGACGAGTTTGATGCTCGCGAAGCCTTGCGAATCGGTTTGATTCAGGAAGTTACGGAAAACGGCAAACAGCTCGAAAAAGCGATCGAAATTGCGACGCGCATCGCCAAACAAGCCCCGCTCGGCGTGCGCGCGACGATCGAATCGGCGCGAAAAGCGCAGACCGAAGGTTTTACGAAAGCCAAAGAACATTTAACGCCCCAGATCTTAGGATTATTTGCATCCGAGGACGCGAAAGAAGGCGTGCAGTCGTTTTTGGAACGCCGCGACGGAAATTTTAGCGGTAAATGAAAAACGGAAAACGGAAAACGGAAAATGGAAAAAGGAAAAACAAATTATTTTCCATTTTCCGTTTTCCGCTTTTCATCAATGTTTATGCCCGAAAGTCTTGCGTCAAAACTTGACCGTTGGAAATTCAACATCTTTCCCGCCTATCGCGGAAGCGGTGCGCGGGTTTTGTATATTGCGGACGATTACCGCGAAATGCGCGTGAAAATTCCGCTCTCGTGGCGGACGCGCAATTATGTCGGGACGATCTACGGGGGCAGTATGTATGGCGGAATTGACCCGATCTATATGCTGATGCTGATAAAAACTCTCGGTAAAGATTATGTAGTTTGGGACAAAGCCGCGCAGATTCGTTTCAAACGTCCGGGCAAAGAAACCTTGTTTGCCGATTTTCTTTTGACCGAAGCAGAATTGGACGAAATCAAAACGCTGCTTGAAACCCGGAAATCAGTTGATAGAATCTATAATGTCGAGCTAAAAGACAAAAACGGCAAAGTTCATTGCCTGATCGAAAAGACTTTATACATTGCGAAAAAGGGAATTATTTAATGAGTTTATTTGAAAAACGTGCGTTCATTTTCGATATGGACGGCACACTTGTTGACAATATGCGCTTTCACACCGAAGCGTGGGGAAAAATGCTTGCGGAAAACGGCGTTGAGATGAATGCTCACGATTTTCTAGTAAAAACCGCCGGAAAAACCAACCGCGAGATTCTACCGACAGTTTTCGGTGCGATTTCCGACGAAAGAATCGCCGAACTAGGCAGCCGCAAAGAGACGCTTTACCAGGAATTATTTCTGCCGCACCGCAAAGCGATTCAAGGCGCGATCGAATTTTTGGAAGAAGCGCAAGATCTGGGCGTGAAAATGGCGGTCGCGACTGCCGCGCCGGTTGTGAATATGGAATTTATTCTCGACGGCTTGAATTTGCGCAGATTTTTTGACGCGATCACGACCGCCGCCGATATTAAAAACGGCAAGCCCGATCCCGAAATTTTTCTGAAATCGGCGGAAAAACTCGGCGTCGAGCCGCCTGATTGTCTAGTTTTTGAAGACGCGGTCGGCGGATTCGAAGCGGCGCACGCGGCGGGGATGAAATCGATCGGAATCGCGACCGTTAATTCGATCGAAGAGATTTTACAGCTCGATTCGGTCGTTGAAGCGCATCGGGATTTTAGAAACTTAAAACCGCAAGATTTAATAGATAAATACGTCCCTTTCAAAGCGAAAGCAATTTGAAAAGGAGTTAATTTAATGAAAATCTATTTTATTTTGGCAGTTATTTTTGTGGTTTGTTTAGCAGCGGGATGCAATACGACGGGCGTGCCGGTCGAATATTCAAAGGCTTGCACGGGTGAAAACGATAAAAAATATATCGAAGTCAGCGGCTTTTTGAGCCCGCGGCGTTCGGTCTATTGTTCCAACACCGGCGGCGGTCCGGTCAGGTGCGGCGTCGATTTGCTGGAATCTCCCGATTCCGAAAAAGATAATTTGAGCGCCGACATCGAACGCGGAACGTCGGCAAACAATATCGAAGAGATCAAGGGAAGTTTCAAAAAAGAAGATATAAAAATTCACGACAACAACGGCAACATCATAAATCTTGCCGAAAAGGTGAAGGTGACGGGAACCTTAAACAAGATTCCGGACAAGGATCAATGTTATCTGACGGTTTCGTAGATCGAAAAATAATGAAACGGTGCGATTGGGCGAAAAATGATCTGGCGGTTGCGTATCACGACGCGGAATGGGGCGTGCCGCTTCACGACGACCGCGCATTGTTTGAATTCCTGGTCTTAGAAGGCGCGCAAGCCGGACTTTCGTGGGATACGATTTTGCGCAAACGCGAAAATTACCGCGCGGCGTTTGATAATTTCGATGCCGAAAAAATCGCGCTTTACGACGAAGCAAAATGCGCCGAACTTCTGCAGAATGAAGGAATTATCCGCAATCGTCTGAAAATCGCTTCGGCGGTCAGAAACGCCAAATGTTATTTAAAGGTTAAAGAAGAATTCGGCAGTTTCGATAAATATATCTGGAATTTTGTTGACGGAAAACCAATCAAAAATGCTTTGGAAAACAGCAAACAAATTCCGGTTTCGACCGAAGTTTCCGACGCACTCAGCCGTGATTTGAAAAAACGCGGGTTCAATTTTGTCGGCTCGACGATTATGTATGCGTTTATGCAGGCTTGCGGTTTGGTCAACGATCATCTGGTTTCATGTTTTCGTTATAAGGAAGTTTGAACCGTCATTATGAAAATAAACAAATTCGCAATTTTAATGTTCGTGCTGTTCGCGCTGTTTTTTGTATCCTGCACAAAATCAAGCCTGAAATCCGCACCGTCGGTCGAATACGCGCAGGTTTGCACGCCAGCGAACAAGGACAAAGAAGTGACAGTGCAGGGATTTTTGAATGTGACCGATAAAGTTCCGTGCGTCAAAATACTCAATATCAAACGAGACTGCGCTTTTAAGTTTATGGACAAGGTTAACGTTGCGGGGACGGAAATCATGGTTTATCTCCCGGAAGGCACGGACAAAAACCAGGCGGAAACGCCCGACGCGCAGAAAGGCTACGGCGAGACGAAACCGTCAGCCGTTTTCACGCGCGACGAGGTCAAATTTCGTCTCGATGACGGAAGCCTGATCGTTCCGCAGAAAGACATTGCCACGCCGGTCACGGTGACGGGCAAGGTCAGTTTATCGGACGGCGGCGACAAACTATGTGCGATTATGGCAGCCAGGGTTGAAAAGCGACCATGAATTACCCGGTAACACCCGCGATTCGCGTTCTTCGCGAGAAAAAAGTTGATTTCGAGCCGCACGTTTTTGAATATGTCGAAAAAGGCGGAACGCGGTATTCGTCTGAAGTTTTGGGCGTTCCGGAACACGCGGTCGTTAAAACTCTGATCTTTGAAACGAACGAGAAAAAGCCTCTGATCGTTTTGATGCACGGAGATTTTCAAGTTTCGACGAAAAATCTGGCGCGCTATTTGAATGTTAAGACGGTTGCACCCGTTGCGCCCGAAAAAGCATCAAAGCTGACAGGTTATTTGGTTGGCGGAACATCGCCTTTCGGCGCGCGAACAAAGATGCCGGTAATGGCGGAAAAGACGATCTTCGATCTTTCGCGAATTTACATCAACGGCGGAAAACGCGGCTTTTTGGTCGCGATCGCGCCGCAGGTCTTGCGCGATGTTTTGCAGGTCGAAGAAGTTGAGGTGAAACAAAATGCTGATTGATGAGTTTTTACCCGTTTACGATTTCAGCGAGCGGCACGAAACGCGCATTCGCGCTTCCCGCGAACGGGTTTTCGCGGCGGTCGATTCGACGGATTTTTCCGCTTCGTGGACGATCTGGGGACTTCTCGCATTGCGCGGGCTCGGCTGGTCGCACGCGGCAAAAAGCGTCACTTTGCGCGATATGACGAAGGATGGTTTTACGGTTTTGGGCGAAACGCCGAACGAGGAAATTCTGCTCGGGCTTGCCGGAAAATTCTGGACGCTCGGCGGAAGTCTGCAAAAAGTTGATGCGGGCAATTTCCGCGAATTTGACGAAAAAGGTTTTGCCAAAGCGGTCTGGAATTTTTCGCTCTCTGAGAAAGACGGCGAAACACTGCTCAAAACCGAAACGCGAATCCGCTGTCTCGACGAGGGAAGCCGCAAAAGTTTCGCGCTTTACTGGACCGTGATCGAGCCGTTCAGCGGTTTGATCCGAACCGAAATGCTGCGGCTTATCAAAGAAAAAGCCGAGAGCGGAAGTTAGAAAATTATGTTTACGCATTGGGCATGTTTCGATTGCCGGAAAAGTTTTGCGAAAGAGATGAGTGAAACGCCGCGCAAATGTCCCGAATGCGCGCGCCTGATGATCGATATGGGCGCGTATTTCGAGCCGCCGCGCAAACTGAACAAAAAGCGTTGGGAAGTAATGAAAATTCTGGCGGATCACGGCTACAGATTTA
Source organism: Pyrinomonadaceae bacterium (assembly GCA_035536135.1). Lineage (GTDB taxonomy): Bacteria > Acidobacteriota > Blastocatellia > Pyrinomonadales > Pyrinomonadaceae > JAFDVJ01. The sequence continues at coordinate 11,518 of DATLOR010000025.1, forward strand.
ATACGAAAGACAGCAAAATCTTTATCCAAAACCGCATTTTGCAGGCGAAAAATCCGCGCGCGGCAGATGTCATTGAAAGAATTGAAGAAGAAAAGTTAAGAACGCAAAATTTTGATTAAAAAACGTTTGAAATAATCAAAATTTATTAGCAAAACACGCCTGATTTGTGTATATTAACAAAATGAATGAACATTCACTCATTTTCTTTGGGTGAGTCAAACGGAGAAAACAAAATGAAAGAAGCAGTTATTGTCTCAGCCGTGCGAACGGCGGTCGGAAAAGCACCGAAGGGAACTTTGAAAAATACGCGTCCCGATGATCTGGGCGCGGCGGCGATCAAGGAAGCGGTTTCGCGAGTCGAAGGCTTAAATGCGAACGAGATTGACGATGTGATTATGGGCTGTGCGTTTCCCGAAGCCCAGCAGGGAATGAACGTAGCGCGGACAGCGATGATTTTGGCGGGACTTCCGGTCGAAACTTCGGCGATGACCGTGAATCGTTATTGCTCGTCGGGACTTCAGACGATCGCACTCGCGGCAGACCGGATTCGCACGGGCGGCGCGGATGTGATCGTCGCGGGCGGATTGGAAACGATGTCGATGATCCCGATGGGCGGCAATACGTTTCGTCCGAGTCCGGCTTTGGCGGAAAATTATCCAGATTATTATTTGAATATGGGTTTGACCGCCGAAAATTTGGCGCGCAAATACGAGATCACCCGCGAACAGGCGGACGAGTTTTCTTTGCAATCACACCAAAAAGCGGCGGCGGCGATTTCTGCCGGAAAATTCAAGGACGAGATCGTGCCGTTTACGGTTTTTGTTGACGAATTCGACGAAAAAGGTCGCGTCCGAAGGAAGGAAGTCGTGTTCGATACGGACGAAGGACCGCGTTTTGATACGAGTATTGAAGGTTTGGCGAAACTCAAACCCGTCTTTCACGTCAAAGGGACGGTTACGGCGGGAAATTCTTCGCAGATGTCGGACGGCGCGGCGGCTTGTGTCGTGATGTCTTTGGACAAAGCAAATGAATTGGGTTTGAAACCTTTGGCGCGTTTCGTCAGTTTCGCGACCGCCGGATGTTTGCCTGAAGAAATGGGCATCGGTCCGGTTTATGCGATTCCGAAGGCACTGAAACTCGCGGGTTTGACGCTCGACCAGATCGACGTGATCGAGCTTAACGAAGCTTTTGCCGCGCAGGGTTTGTCGGTGATGAAGGTTTTGGAAATGAACCCGGCGAAAGTTAATGTCAACGGCGGCGCAGTCGCGCTCGGGCATCCTTTGGGCTGTACCGGCGCAAAACTGACGGCGACGATTTTGCAGGAACTTCGGCGCACCGGCGGACGCTACGGAATGGTCACGATGTGCGTCGGCGGCGGAATGGGCGCGGCGGGAATTTTCGAGCGTTTGGACTAATTTGCGTAAGTAATGGAATTTCATCTTAAGCAAAAAGATAAATTGCTTGGAACACTTCGTTCGTACGACTCAAATTTTCCTTGGATAAATTGTAAATTTGAGCCGACCGAAGCGTTTCAAGCAATCAAGCCGTTGTTTGATGAAAAAATAGAGTTTCTGGAAAGCGGGGACTTTGAAAACTTGGAAGCTGCGGACAAACAATTAGAAAATTTAGCCATTAAATTGGTCAATTTGGAAGATGGAAAAATAGTTAACGAATTTTTGCTTCATATTCAAGGTGATGAGGCGTGGTTTCGTTATTGAATAATTTTTATTCGAAAATCGCCTTATTTTCTTGCTGAATGAACATTCATTCAGTTATAATATCCGCAACAAACGAATAATAAAAAAGAGGAAAAAAGACTATGGATGCACAGATGGAGAAAGATTTTATCAAAGGCGGCGCGTTTCTGATCGAAAACCGTGCGGCAACGGAAGTTTTTACGCCCGAAGATTTCACCGACGAACATAAAATGATCGGCGACACGATCCGCGAATTTGTCGACAACGAAGTTCGCCCGAATATCGAGGCGATGGAAAATCACGATTGGGAAACGGCGCGGAGATTGGTTCACGAAGCCGGCGAGCTCGGACTTTTAGGCGCGAACATTCCCGAAGAATACGGCGGTGCGGCACTTGACCAGACTTCCGGCGTAATTATCGCCGAATATGTCGGACGCGGCGGCGGTTTCGGAACGACGTTCGGCGCGCAGACTTCGATCGGACTGCTGCCGATTCTTTATTTCGGCTCGGAAGAATTAAAGCAAAAATGGATTCCGCCGATCGTTGCGGGCGAAAAAGTGACGGCGTATTGTTTGTCGGAAGCCGGTTCTGGTTCGGACGCGCTCGGCGCGAAATGCAGCGCGAAATTGAGCGAAGACGGCACGGAATACATTTTGAACGGCGAAAAAATGTGGATCTCGAACGGCGGTTTTGCCGATGTTTATATTGTTTTCGCGAAGGTTGACGGCGAAAAACAGAAGTTTTCGGCGTTTGTCGTCGAGCGCTCGGAAAATTGCCGCCCGGGAAATGAAGAACATAAAATGGGCATCAAATCTTCCTCGACCACGCCGCTGATTCTTTCGGACGCAAGAGTTCCCGCCGGAAATCTGATCGGCAACGTCGGCGACGGCGCGAAGATCGCTTTTAATATCTTGAACGTCGGACGCTTCAAGCTCGGCGCATCGGTGACGGGCGGCGCAAAGCTCGCGCTTTACGAAGCGATTCGTTATGCGAACGAGCGTCATCAATTCGGCAAACCGATCTCGAGTTTCGGCGCGATCAAACATAAACTCGCGGAAATGGCGATTCGCGTTTGGGTTTCCGAATCGATCACCTACCGCACGGTCGGGATGATCGACGCATTGATCGGCGACGGCGCGGACGGCGAAAAGAAACTGCGCTCGATCGAAGAATATGCGGTCGAAAGCTCGATCAACAAGGTCGCCTGTTCGGAAGCGCTCGATTATGTGGTTGACGAAATGGTGCAGATTTACGGCGGTTACGGCTATTCGGCGGATTATCCGGCGGAAAAAGCATATCGCGATTCGCGCATCAACCGCATTTTCGAAGGCACGAACGAAATCAATCGAATGCTGATCCCGGGACAGTTGATGAAACGCGCGATGAAAGGTCAGCTCGGAATTATTCCGGCTGCCAAAGCTTTGCAGGAAGAGATCCTGAATCCGCAGATGTCGTTTGACGAAGACGAAGGCGTTCTGGCAACCGAGATCAAGCTCGCCCAAAACGCGAAAAAAGTCGCGCTGATGATTCTCGGCACGGCGGCGCAGAAATATATGCTGGAGCTTTCAAACCAGCAGGAAGTTCTGCTGAGCTGTGCGGACATTATCATTGACGCGTACCAGATGGAAACGGCGATTTTGCGGGCGCAAAAGCTCGCGCAAAAAGGCGATGCCGCGCGTCAGATCGATATGGCAAGCGTTTTCTGCAACGATGCGATCCAGCGCGTCGAAGCCAAAGCGAAAAACACGCTCGCGGCGATCACCGAAGGCGACGAAACAAAAATGCTGCTCGTCGCGCTCCGGCGTTTCACGAAAAACAATTCGCCGGTCAACACCGTCGCGGCGCGCCAGCGCATCGCCGATACGCTGATCGCGGCGAATAATTATGTTTTCTAAATTCTAAATCTCAGATCACAAATTTCAGTTTTGTCCGAAGTGGTTCGATGCTTCGGACTTTTTTTGTTGTTAATTGCGGAAACTCGCCTGCCGAAGTATAATTCGCAGTAACAAAAGCAATACAAATTAACCAAATCCGAAGGAAATTTCAAATGTCAAAAAAACTGCTCTGCTTGCTGATTTTCTGTTTTTCCGTAAGCAATATTTTTGCGCAAACTCCGAAAAATACTGATCCGAATAGTAACAACAACATTTTCAAACCGATGAAATGGCGTTCGATCGGACCGTTTCGCGGCGGTCGTTCGAACACGGCACACGGCGTGGTCGGCGATTCCAAAACTTATTATATGGGAACGACGGGCGGCGGCGTTTGGAAGACCGAAGACGCGGGCGTTTCGTGGCGAAATATTTCGGACGGATTTTTTAAGACGGGTTCGGTCGGTGCGATTGCGGTCGCCGCGTCGGATCCGAATGTCGTCTATGTCGGAATGGGCGAACACGCGGTGCGCGGCGTGATGACGCATTCGGGCGACGGCGTTTATCGTTCGACCGATGCGGGAAAGACCTGGAAAAAAATGGGTTTGGACGCCACGCGGCATATTTCGCGGATCGTCGTTGATCCGAAAAATCCCGACATCGTTTATGTCGCGGCGCAGGGTGCGTTATACGGCAGTTCCAAGGAACGCGGAATTTATAAATCGACCGACGGCGGCGCAACGTGGAAAAATGTTTTGTATGTCGATGAAAAAACCGGCGCGGCGGAGCTTTCGATGGACGCGAATAATCCGCGCGTTTTGTACGCGGCGATGTGGGAACACGGGCGTCTGCCGTGGAAAGTGATCTCGGGCGGCGCGGGCAGCGGTTTGTATAAATCGACCGACAGCGGCGAAACGTGGGAAAAAATGACCGAAGGTTTGCCGACGGAACTGGGCAAGATGTCGATCGCCGTCAGCCCTTCGAATTCCGAAAAAGTTTATGCTTTGATCGAAAGCGATTCGGAAAAAGATCTGGGCGGTTTGTTCGTTTCAAACGATGCCGGCAAAAAATGGAAACGGATCTCCGACGATAACCGCCTGACGCAGAGAGCTTGGTATTACATCGAATTATTCATCGACCCGAAAGACGACAACACAGTTTATGTTTTATCCGCACCGGCACTCCGTTCAAATGACGGCGGGAAAACCTGGGAAACTTTATCGGGCACACACGGCGATTATCACAATCTCTGGATCAATCCGGACAATTCGAACAATATGATAATCTCCAACGATGGCGGCGCGGCGATCACCTTTAACAAAGGAAAAACGTGGAGCCAGGAGACCAATCAGCCGACCGGACAATTTTACCGCATCAATGTCGACAATCAATTTCCGTATCGGATCTACGGCGGTCAGCAGGATTACGGCGCGGTTTCGATCGCCAGCCGCGAGCTCGGCGGCAGCGGAATTTCGGCAGCGAGCTGGACGAGTTCGGCAGGCGGCGAGAGCTCGATGCCTTCGTTTGATCCCGACAATCCGAATTTCGTGATGGGCGGAAGTTATCAGGGAACAATCGAGCTTCTGGATACGAAAGCGCAAGCCTCGACCAATGTGATGGCGGCGCCGATCCAATATCTCGGCTTAGATGCCAAGGACATCAAATACCGTTTTAACTGGAGCGCGCCGATCTTGTGGAGCAAATGGGAGCCGAACACGTTTTATCACGGCTCGCAGTATCTTTTGAAAACCAGCGACAACGGCAAAACGTGGAAGGAAATTTCGCCCGACCTGACGCGCAATGAAAAGGAAAAACAGGGCAAAGGCGGCGGACCTTACACGAACGAAGCGGTCGGCGCGGAAAATTACGGAACGCTCGCCTATGTGATGGAATCGCCGCTCGAAAAAGGCGTGATCTGGACGGGCAGCGACGACGGGCTTGTGCACGTGACACGAGACGGCGGCGCGAGCTGGAAAAACGTCACGCCGAACGGTCTCGCGGAATGTTTGATCAACGCCATCGAAGTTTCGCCGTTCGATAAAGCGACGGCGTATATCGCGACGACGCGCTACAAATTCAACGACTTTACGCCGGGTTTATACACAACGACGGATTACGGAAACAGCTGGACAAAAATCGACAACGGCATTCCTTCGAATGCTTTCACGCGAGTCGTCCGCGAAGATACAGTGAGAAAAGATCTGTTGTTTGCGGGAACCGAACTCGGCGTCTTTATTTCGTGGGACGGCGGAAAAAGCTGGTCGCCGTTTCAAATGAACCTGCCGGTCACGCCGATCACCGACCTGAAAATTCATCAGGGAAATTTGATCGCCGCGACTTCGGGCAGAGCGTTTTGGATTCTCGATGATCTGGCTCTGTTGCGCCAGTATAAAAAGGAAATGCCCGCGTTTTCGGTCTATCAACCGGCGAATGCGTATCTCGCCAACGGTTCGAGCGAACTCGACAAACCGGACGAAGAGTTTGACGGCACAAATAAATTCAGAGGCGTCAATCCGGCAAACGGGATCGTTATTTACTACAATCTGCCCGAACTCAAAAAAGACGACAATATCTCGCTCGAAGTAAGAGATGCGGACGGCAATCTCGTCCGTGAATATACTTCGAAAAAAGACAAGGATTTCAAAGAATACGACGGCGGACCCGATCCGGAAATCGCTCTGCCGAAGGAAAAAGGATTGAACAGATTCGTTTGGGATATGCGTTACCCGACGATTCCCGGCGTCGAAAATGTTTATATCGAAGCGAGCTACAAAGGTCATAAGGCGCCGCCCGGAAAATACAATTTTAACGTCAAAATGAACGGACAAAGCGTTTCGACCACGGCGGAAATTCTTCCGAATCCGCTCTATTCGACAAATCCCGCCGCCTACAAAGAATATCACCAGACGATGTCCGCGCTCGAAGCCGAACTAACGACGATGCACCGGATGGTCAATGAAATTCACGAAAAACAGATGCGTCTGAAATCGCTCCTTGAATCATTGCCCGATGACAAAAAATTCGATTCGGTCAAAAAAGATGCGGAAGCGCTTCTCAAAAAAATGACGGCGTGGGACGAAGAAATGGTTCAGCGCAAATCGAAAGCCTACGACGACGTTGAAAATTTCCCGAACAAATTTTCGGCAAATTATCTGTTTCTGATCAACCAGACCGAAAGCGATCTGCCGCGCGTCAATCAGCCTTCGATCGATCTGATGAAACAAATGAACTCCGAATGGGCGGCATTAAAAGCGAGAGCCAGGGAAATTCTCGACAAAGACATTCCGGCGATCAACAAACAATTCTGGGAAACCGGAAAAGGCGCGATCTGGGATTAATTATGTTTTCTAAATTCTAGATTGCGGATTTCAAATTTTAGATTTGTCCGAAGTTTTTTACGGCTTCGGACTTTTTTTGTGAAATTTACGGAATTTTCTTGACAGTTATAAATAAAAATCATAATCTTTAAAAGACTAAAACTTATGCTAATGCAAAACAGCGTCAAAAAAATAAAGATAAATCACAAACGCCGGCGGCTTTCGCCCTTTGTGATTATTCTCGGCATTAGCTTTAGCGTCATTATTCTTCTTGGCGGATGATGACTTTTGAAAGATTTTAGAATCTGGAGGAAAGTCGTTATCCGAAAAAAAGGATGATGGCTTTTTTAGTTTTATGGCTCGTGAAGATGAAAAGGTAATTATGACAAGCGTTGCAAATCTGTCAGTTGTTTCAGCCGATTTATCCGTAATGGAAGAAGTTTTGCCGCCGCCTCCGGCACCGCGCGGCGCGGAAATTTTGGTGCGTGGTTTGATCAAGAACGGTGTGGACACGGTTTTCGGACTTCCGGGCGGCGCGGTTTTGCATATTTACGACGAGATCTGGCGTTTTCGCGATGAGATCACGCATTATCTCGTGCGGCACGAACAGGGCGCGGTTCACGCGGCGGAAGGATATGCACGGGCGACGGGGAAAGTCGGCGTCGCGCTTGTCACGTCAGGTCCGGGCGCGACGAATGCCGTGACGGGAATCGCAACGGCTTATATGGATTCGATTCCGCTCGTCGTCATTACGGGACAAGTTCCGAGCACGATGATCGGAACGGATGCTTTTCAGGAAGTTGACACGTTCGGCGTAACCTTGCCGATCGTCAAACACAGCTACCTCGTCAAAGATGTGCGCGATCTGGAAGCGATCATTGACGAAGCGTTTCAGATTGCGAAATCCGGCAAGCCCGGTCCGGTCGTGATCGATGTTCCGAAAGACATTACCGCGCAATTGTGCGACAATCCGCGCAAAATTCACGCCGAATATTTGTTTGAAACATATGAAGCACCGATCGACGAAAATGCGCTTGAACTCGTTGTTGAAAGATTGATCAATGCGCGCCAGCCTGTTTTTTATGTCGGCGGCGGCGTGGTCACGGCAGACGCGGCGGACGATCTGATGAAGGTTGTCGAAACTTTGCACGCGCCCGTCACGCCGACTTTGATGGGACTCGGCGGATTCCCGACGGCGCATACTTTGAGTCTCGGAATGCTCGGAATGCACGGCACTTACGCGGCGAATATGGCGGTTTCGGAAAGCGATCTGCTCGTTGCGGTCGGCGTTCGGTTTGATGACCGCGTGACCGGAAAACTCGCGACTTTCGCGCCGCACGCGGAAATTATTCACATCGACATTGATCCGTCGAACATCGGGAAGATCAAAAAAGCGCATATTTCTCTGGTCGCGGACGCAAAAACCGCGCTGCAAAAAATTGCCGGAAAGCTCGAAACTGCCGATAGAACAAAAATCTCGAACGGCAGAGCAAAACGCGAAAGCTGGTGGAACAAATTAAACAGTTGGCGTGATTCCGTTCCGTTTTCGTGTGAATATTCCGAAACGGAAATCAAACCTCAGCATTTAATTGAAGAACTTTACCGAGTGACACGAGGCGACGCGATAATCGTTACCGATGTCGGACAGCATCAGATGTGGGCGGCGCAGTTTTACCCGTTCAAACGCTCGCGCCAATGGCTGACGAGCGGCGGACTCGGGACGATGGGCTTCGGACTTCCGGCGGCGATGGGCGCACAACTCGCGTGTCCTGAGCATCAGGTGGTCGCGGTTGTCGGCGACGGCGGTTTTCAGATGACGAATCAGGAGATCATCACGGCGATCCAATACCGCATTCCGCTCAAGGTCATCATTATGAACAACGGTTACTTAGGAATGGTTCGCCAATGGCAGGAAATGTTTTACGACCGCGCTTATTCGGAGGTCGATCTTTCGATTTCGCCCGATTTCGTCAAATTGGCGGAAGCCTACGGCGCACAAGGTTTGCGAGCCGAAAAGCCCGAAGATTTACGAAGAGTCTTGGAAGAAGGCTTGAGTTTCAAAGGCGTGACGATCTTCGATATTGTCGTCAGCAAGGAAGAAAACGTCTTTCCGATCATTCCCGCCGGACAAGATACGCGGAATATGATCCTCAAGTAATTTGGGATGTCGGATTTGGGATTTGGGATTTGAAATCCGAAATCTGCAATCTCAAATCCCAAATCGAAAGAATGCAGCATACGATTTCAATTTTAGTGGCAAACGAGGCGGGCGAATTATCGCGGATCGTCGGGCTGTTTTCGGCGCGCGGTTTTAATATCGAGACGATCTGCGTCGGGAAAACGCTCGAACCGGCGTGGTCGCGCTGCACGATCGTCACATCCGGCGACGACCGGATGATCGAGCAGATCATCAAGCAATGTGCGCGGCTCGCGCGGGTTCGCGAAGTCCGCGCCGTCACGCGTCTGCCGCACATCGAGCGCGAAATGGCTCTGATCGATGTCAGCGTCAAAGCGGGCAGCGAGCGGCAGGAAATTATGAATCTGGTGCAGATCTTTCGCGCCAAGGTCGTCGATATTTCGCACGACAAAATGATTTTAGAGGCTTCGGGACATTGGCAAAAGGTTGATACGTTTATCGAAATGCTCAAACCTTTTCAAATCAACGAAGTAACGCGCACGGGCTGTGTCGCGATCAACCGGTTATCAAACTTAGAACAAAGTTTAGAAGCAAAAGCATAAAGGAATTTATAAATTAAAGAGGAAATTTAATGAAGGTTTTTTACGATAAAGATGCAGACGAGCAATTGATTAAAAACAAACGGGTTGCCGTGATCGGTTTCGGTTCGCAGGGACACGCGCACGCCAACAATCTGAAGGATTCGGGCGCGGATGTGATCGTCGGTTTACCGCCGGGCAGTAAATCGTGGGCAAAAGCGCAAAATTCCGGACACGAAGTGATGTTCACGTCGGACGCGGTGAAAATGGCGGATGTCGTGATGGTTTTAGTGCCGGACGAATTAGCACCGACGGTTTACCGTAACGAGATCGAGCCGTTTTTGAGTGCCGGAAAATATCTTGCCTTTGCGCACGGTTTTTCGGTGCATTTCAAAAAGATCGTGCCGCCCGCGGACGTTAACGTTTTTCTCGTCGCGCCGAAAGGTCCGGGACATCTCGTGCGTTATGAATACACATTGGGTCGCGGCGTGCCGTGTCTTTTGGCGGTTCATCAGGACGTTTCGGGCGACACAAAAGAAGTCGGTTTATCGTATGCTTCGGCGGTCGGCGGCGGCAAAGCAGGCGTGATTGAAACCAGTTTCAAGGAAGAAACCGAAACAGATTTGTTCGGTGAACAGACCGTTCTTTGTGGTGGTTTATCGGCGCTGGTGCAGGCTGGTTACGAGACCCTGATCGAAGCGGGGTATCAACCGGAAA
>DATLOR010000026.1:0-27736 GCA_035536135.1 Pyrinomonadaceae bacterium
CGGGCTTGTGATCGGGGGACTTGTAATCGGAGGCATTTCCGTTGTGCAGTGACAACCGCAGAGCATCCATTCCTGCAGCATCCGCAGGTGAAGCAGAAACGGGCGGTCTTTTTCGATCTTTTCGACTTCTTCGGTATCGCTGACTTTCCAATTCGGCGAGACCAGGACGAGCGGAATCCGCAGTTCTGCGAGCAAAACGCAGTCTTCGATTTGCTTGCCGCCGGTCATCTCGACGGCGCAGCCCGTTTTGCGTTCGGTGAGGACGTTTCTGAGCTCCGTCACCCACAAACGAAAAGCTGCCCGCATATATTCGCAAAAATCATCCGTGTTGATCTCCAGCACCGACGGCGGCGAAGAAACGACCGGCGGACTTGACGGCGTGAGCCATTCGGCGCGGATGGCTTTGATAAAATCCGTGAGCGGCGTGGACGCGCCCGTGCCGGTCACCGTGATTTTTTTGAGCCATTCGACATAATCGCGGACGGCTTTTTCTTCGGCGTGTTTCGGCGATTCGAATCTCAATTCGAGCGAAAAATCGTCCTTGACGCGCGAGGCGGCGGTCAAATCGTCCTCGCTCCGGCAGGGTTCGCCCGGAATCGGCACATTGTCGGTCGCGCAGTCGCGGTAGCAAAGCACAACGTAAAGGGTCAATTCATCGCCTTCGGGCGGCGAAACCGGCGGACTCGCATTCGTGCCGCGCTTGATCCATTTATCGAGATCTTTTATATCAGCCGCCGCCAGCCATTGATTGAGATAAGCGCACTGCGGGGTCGGAACGCAGATAAACTGACCGCGCGGGCTGACCGCCACACCGGGCTGAACCATCACACGGGTACCTTTTTCGGCATCTTCTTCGATTTGAATACTGAGACCCGAAATCGTCCCGTAGCCGAGCGCGTCACGCGCCAGCCAGCGGTCGCGCCCCGCTAAGTAAGCAAATTCCTGCGTGAAATCATCCACTCCGAGAATCATTCCGGCTGTATAATTGACGTGCTTGGTTAAATCCAGTTCGCTATTCGCGGTTACGGCTGAAACTGTCGAAAAACAACTCATTTTTCACCATCCTTTTTTTGTATTATTGCTTTGCTACCCAAAACGTAGCGTTCCGTGTATTTTTCCGGTTGAGCGATCCCAACACGGGCTTCCCCGACGAATGATTGTCCAATCACAAAATCCGGATTGAGCAGCGGGTCGCGGCTTCCTAAGCCGAGCAGTGTGTCCAAGCCCAGACGAACCTCGTCGAGCCGGAATAAATTCCAGTAGTATCTGAAATCGAATGTCGTGTGCGCGGGTTTTTCCAGTTCGACAACGCGTTGGACCAGGCTCAGTTGGCGCGCTTGTTCTTCGGCGTTTTCAACCCGCTTCCCGTTGAGCGTTGCCGGAATCAGAACCGTAAACTGGTGCGCCGTTTCGTGCATCGGCAAAACGCCGCTTTCAAACTGAAACCAGTCTGCCAGCTGATTGCCGAAAAGCGGTAAACGGTCGAAGAGCGAAACCAGCCCGAACGAATCCCATCTCGTCTGGTATACTTCATTTAACTGCTTGATACCGCGGTAACGACGCGCCAGAAAATCCTGCCAGAGCTGGCGGTTGCGGCTTGAAACCGCCACTTTTTCGACAAAATATTGCCAATCTGCTTTTAATTCGGCATCCGTTTCGTTACCGCGCGGCAGAAAGATTTGTTCGAAATCATTTTCGTTTATCCCGATGCTGTCGGAATAATTCGTGTTGTGCGCGGCGTTTAGCGCGTCGATGTCGTTTTCATATTTGTCGCGCAAAAAGTTTTGCCAGTTGCGCTGTTCGGCGGCGGTTGCGCCCGACGGTACAAAGCCCAAAACTTCCAATGAGAATTGCTGCCAGATTGCCGCTTCTTCCGGGTCTTCGGGTCGGACGAGCGGATAGGTCAAATTTTCTTCCTCGCCGAATTTTTCGCCGTATCGCTGGTTGAGAACGCCCAGACCCTGCGCCGGATTCCAGCGGCGCGTTTTTTCAGTTTCGCGCGGAAAACTGTCTGCTTCGATCGAATCGGGCGGGATGATCTCGGGTGTCAGCCGCGTTTGAAACCGCTCGACGATCCGGATCGGGTCGCGCCGTTTTTGTTCCGCGGTCTGCGTTTCAAAGATGCTTTCGTCGGCGCAATTGTCGAGCGCGAGCCGCAGAGCGATGCGGAGCCCGCGCATCGTGCCGCGATACTGGAAAAAATCAACCGCGTGACTGATGAAAAGCCGCCGCTTGCTTTCTGTCCAAGCCGGATCGAGTGCCGCGCCGAGCCAATCGGCGAGCCATTCAAGCGCGTCCGGCGGCGCACTGCGCACGTCAAACAACATCTCGACGGCGGCGATGCGGTCTTCGATCGAGGTGTAGAATCCTTCGAAATTCGCGAGAAAACGGTCGAGGAAAAACGCCGACTGCTCGTCGTCGCGGTAAATCGAAGGCAGATAATGATTCAAGTAAGAAAATCGCGGGTAATAAACGCGAAGCGCGGAAATGCGCGGCGTCCGCTGTTCATTTCCCGAAAATACGAGCTTTAATTGCAGGTAACGATTTTGGGCACGCTGAAGCAGAAGTTCCCACGTTCCTTTGCCTTTTTCCGGCGAGGTTTCTTCTTTGATAAACGGCTGTTCTGAACCGTTTCCGCGCAAGTAAAGATTCGGTTCCGGCTGCCAATTGCTCAAAGACACGTCTTTTTCTTCATTCGCCGTCCGGCTGTAAACTTCAATTTTAGTTTCCGGCGGAATACAACCGTCGAGCAGGAGTCGATGCCACACGCAGTTCGGTTCTTTGCCGTCAAAAACGACGGTTTCGAGCGTCCCTTCCTCAACGAAGCTCGGACGATTTTGTTTGATCACCGCCAGCCAACGCTCGCCGAAATCGTAATAAACTTTTCCGGCGGCGGCGGTAAACCCCTTGCCGCCGAAAAGCCGCATCGGAAAATAATCGTCGATCGTCTGCAGCTCGAAATTCTTTTTGATCACGCCCGCCGGGAGCGGCGGCGAGGTCAGGACATTCAAATCAGCGCGGCAGACAAGCCGAAACGAAAACGCCTGATTGCCCTCCTCGGAAACGATAAACAAACGGTCGTTCTTTTCTTCATCAGAAGCGCCGACAAAGGCGATGTCAAAGCCGCGCAGGCGAAAACGCCTGGGCGGCGAGAGAATATCGCGGTCGTCCTCGTCAACCGAATTCAAAATGCTTTCCGTTTTGAGATCATCGAGCAGCTGACCGCGATAAAAACGGTAAATGACGGAAAATTCTTCCGCCGTTTTCGGCAGATTGAGAATCAAAACCGTATCGTCCGGCAAGGCTTCGATCGAAATCGGTTCTTCGCCATCGGGCAATTTTGAAAAATAATTATCCGCCGCGCCGCGTTCGCCGTGCTGGCGGTTTTCCGATTCGTCGGCGGGCTGAAAATCGTCCGGGCTCTCGGTTTCCGGCAGCGCTTCGCCGACCGCATTAAAGCCGCGGTCGAGCGTCCAGTAGCGTTTATTGTCGCGGTCGAGAATGAAAACCCCGCCGTTTGGGCGCGCCGCCATATCATACGGCGCAAAAGCCGCATCGTCGCGCCATAAAATACGGCGCGGTTCGCCGCCCGCAAACAAATCGAAAACCAGCAACCCGGCAGGCTCGAGCGTTCCGACGACCAGATAATGGTCGATCGTCACGGCAAGCCCGCGAAGCGCGACCGGAGTATTTTGGACGGTTTCAAACGGCTGAAAATCGCCCGTCTTTTCCGGTTCACAGCCGGTAGAAGCACCCGTGTAAAAGTCCGAAACGTTGCGCGAACCGCTCGATAAAACCTTGATCTTCAAACCGGTTTCGTCAATCCAATACCAGTTTCCGTAACGGTCGCACCCCGCTCCGCGGCGGTTTTCCAATTTCGGTTTTTCGTCCTTCTCGGAAGCCGTAAATTTAAACAAACGCGGCTGGAGCGTGATCTCATTGAGGGTTTCGTCCCACGCGAATTTCTGCTGCGCGACGGTTTCGCCGTCCGCCTCGCGCTGCCAGATCTCGCGCAAAGATTCGCCGTTCCCAGAAGACGTCGAACGTCCCCAATCGTCACGGGTCAGCAGGAGATGAAATTTTGTACCGTTAACATCCATAATTTCAGCAATTTTCAGGAATAACCGGAATCGGAACGATCTTGCGCGGTTTCTTCGTGCCCCCGGCTCCTCCGCTCGTATCGGTCGAAGTGCCGCGAAGCTGGTCGAGCGGAAGCGCGTCGCCGACGGAAACCGAAATTCCCATCACGCGCGGAAGTTCCAGACCGTTCATCGGAATTTGTTCGACCGCCGCGCTCGTCCCTTCGGCAAGCAGGACGTTATTGACAAACATTACGCCCGTGACGCGGCTTGCCTCAGCCAGTATTTCTTTGGCGTTGACCGGTTTGCGAAGCCGCCAGCCATTTGTTTTCTCGTTGCTCGCGACGCCGAGCAAATCAAAATTCGGGTCGAGCGGCTCGAGAAATTCGAAAAGCGCGTTTTTGACGGCTTCGCGGACTTCCGCCACCGATTTTTCGGCGACGACGTTAATGCCGACCGAAATCCAAATCTGTTTATAAACTGCGCCGCGCAGAAAAACTTCGGTCGTGATCAACCGGCGTTCGTCCAAGTAACGGCAGATCGTATCCAGAAACAACCTGTCGGGCACTGGCGCGGCGGGCTGTTTCGCGTCGTATTTCGGAATCACCATAACGGTCACCGCACCCGGCGCGTCGCCCGGTTCATTCGGCGAAAAATCCGGATTAAAGGTCGGGATGATCTCAACGCGACCGATTGAAACGCCCGGCGTTCTGAGCGTGATGGTCTTAAAATCGTTCGCCGTGACCAGTCGTTCGCGGTGGCTCAGATAACTTTTGATCTGCCGTTCGCCGTCCAGAACATTTTCCGAATCGGCACCGCCCCACGTGCGAATCGGGTTTAAGACCTTCAAACCGGCAGGAAGTGCCGCACTCGTCTTGATGGCTTCGACCCCGACATTGCCCGCGAGACCCGCGCCGTAATCGTAAGAAACACTGATTCGCGCACCCAATGCCGGACGCTCGCCGTGCTCGCCGTCGCCGAAACGAATTTCGCCCGATTCGGCGTTGACCGTGAAAACTTTTGCGCTTTGCGGGTTGCCGGGTTTTGCGCCCGGCGGCTGGCGCAGATCGGGCTTGCTAACTTCGGCACCGGCGGCAAGCAGGTCGTCGATCTCCGTCCATTCATCGGTCAAATCGCCGTTCGTCACATATAAACGGACGGAATGCGGGACGATCGGGGGACGCGAAATTTTTAAAACCTGATCGGGCTCGCCCGTGCCTTCGCCCAAAACTTCATTCAAAACTTTGGTGCGCTGCAAAACTGTCGCGGCGTTGATTCCGATCCACAAAAAGCGAGATTTTACTGCCGTTGCGGTTCCGCGAATCCGCAGCCACGTAATCAGCC
The DNA here is from genome assembly GCA_035536135.1 of Pyrinomonadaceae bacterium. Taxonomy (GTDB): domain Bacteria; phylum Acidobacteriota; class Blastocatellia; order Pyrinomonadales; family Pyrinomonadaceae; genus JAFDVJ01. The sequence continues at coordinate 5,424 of DATLOR010000026.1, forward strand.
GATCGTTGACTTTGGTGTCTTCAAGCGTCGGCGGAAAATCGTCCGCGCCGAGTTCGAGCGGTTCGAGATTTTCCCAGAATTCGAGCTCTGCTTTTGACGGGAGCGTGACTTCGATAATGCCGGGTTCGGTCAAAATATCGGTCGTTGCATTGGCATTGAGCGGTTTATATTCGGGCTTGCGGTCGCCTGTCAGCTTGTTGTCCGGCGGCATTTTCGGAATTTCATAACTCAGCCACGAGGAATTTTCCTTGTTCGCTTCCTGCCCGCCCGCCGGCAGGACAAGCGTTGTTTCATCAAGCAGCGGGACGATTCCGAGACTCAGGGTTTTGTTGGCAATTTCTTCCCTAACGTCCGCCGGGTCTTCGTTTTCGCGCGCCAGCAGTGCGATCCAGATCGAATTGTCGATCGTATCGTCGCCGAGGGAAACGCCCTTATCATTTGAGCCGTCGAGCAGCGCCGTTTCATAAAGATTTAATTCGACCTCTGATTCGAGGTCTTCGTTCTGAAACGAGGCGTAAAGCTGGCGGTAATAGTCTTTGATTTCGGTTTCCGCTTCGATCGGTCGTTTGTAATAAACTCTGGCTTCGATCGGCAAAACGTCCAAGCCGCGCTCGGTGCGAAACGGCACTTCGCCCGCGCTGACTTCGATCTCCGCATTGAGCGTGAGAGTTTTACTCAACCCGCGCTCGTTGAGAAACGTCACGATGCCGCGTGCCGAAGTCGCGCTGTTTAGCGGAATCCCGAGCAGCTGGAGAAATTTCTTGCGGTTGCGCTCGGGGATCAGATTCGCGCGATAGAGCAGACTCTCGGTCATAAAGGCGAAAATCTCGATCAGCGTGACACCCGGATCGCTGCGGTTAAAATTCGTCCATTCGGGATTGTGAACCGGAATCCGATTTAAAGCCTCATCAAGTAAATCCTGATAGCGTCGGTCGTCAATTTTTGGAATTTGCAACGGCATAATTTTATTAAGTCCCATGTCCCAAGTCTGATGTCTCAAGTCAAAAACCTACCGATTGGGTCTTGGGACTTGAGACCTGGGGCAAATCTATCCACCCAAAGTTACGTTCAAACTAACGCGCTCGGAAACCTGCGTGGCGACGAGCTTGTAATGAATCGTCGCGATCGCGGCTTGCGGGTCCTGCGCGTCGGGTTCGACCGAAACCGACTGCACCGTAACGCGCGGTTCCCATTGCGCCAAAGATTTCGTGATCCGGTCGCGAATCAGCTGGCGCGTCGTCGCCGTGTTCGGCTCAAACAAAAACCGGTTCAAACCGCCGCCGAAATCCGGCAGACGCAGCCGCTCGTTTAATTCGGTCAACAAAATCACTTTGATCGATTCGCGGATATTAGCTTCGCCTTCTGACCACACGACGCGCCCGTCCGCGCCGATGCGCGGCGGAAAACTGATTCCTTTTCCGAATATTCTTCCTGCGTTACTCATCTTTCGCCTTTAATCCCGGAAGGGGAAAACAAAACATCAAAAACGGCATCCACTTGAATATAAAATCGAGCAGAAGGACAATAATTATTAACAAAATCAGGGCGCAGATCGTGATGATCGGGATTGAAAGCGAACAGATCATCCCGATCGAAAGCCCGCCGTCTTTGCAGCCGCCCGAATCGGGCACGTCCAAACCCTTGTGAAACGGAAACGGCAAAACCGACAAGACCAAATCCATAAACGTGATGCCCTTCATCCGGTTAACCTGCCCGCAAAGCAGATCGGACATCATAAACGCCGTGTTTCGATCGAATTTCCGCAAACCCGCCGGGGTAATATCAACCGGGAGAGCGATGCGAATCGGGCGCGCCGGCGCGTCTGGGTCAAAAAATCCGGCGATTTGAAACGCTTTTGTCGGTTCGCTTAAAACCGGCGGGTCGATCGTTCCGCACAACGGTCGTTCGTAAACGCAGCGCATAACAAACCAGCCCTGACGCATATCCATCGGCGTTTGCGAAGCAAGCGGCGGCATCTGCAACGGCTGATTTTCAGGCAGCGGCGGCAGTGCGGCTTCGATGAGCTGCCCAATCCGATTGACGTAATCTTCGCCGTCCGTGACTTTCGGACTCGGCGGCGGAACTTTTTGATTCTCGCTCGTCTTTAAAAAATTTGTTGGCGTAATCGAAACGGGATTGCCGTCGAGCGTGGTTTTGAGCAAAAAATCCGGGTTCTCATGCGGAGCCGCTGCCGGGTTGTAACCGGGGTCGGCAAGCGGAAATAAAAAAGTCGGGTAAAGCGCGTCGGGCGTAGTTCGATTATAAGATTGAACAACTGTTTCGAGATTCTTTTCGATTTGCGCGGCGGCTGTGTCGTCATTTGGCGGTTTGATGGCAAGCAATGCATCTTTTAATGAACTCTTGATCACGATGTTCGGGATTGTGCCAAGTTTCAGATTGTTTGCGAAAGGCGTTTCCAGTTTTGTAGCTTCGAGGACTTTGAAAAGTGCCTCTTCTTCGGTGCTCAAATCCGACCTCAGCGACGGAGTTTTGAGCACGTCCCAGATGTTCGGCAGATTGTCCTTAATGTAATTGGCAAAATCGAGCAAAATCAGCCACGAAACGGTTTGAATTTGTTCGCGCGCCGTTTTAATAATGTCTTCCTGCGCGTGTTTAATATCATCAGCATCTTCGTCGGGCACATCCGATGCGATGGCGGCTTTTTTTGCGTATGAAGCGGTTTGCAGAAGATTTTTCCACGGGTCGCGAAATTGCGAACGCATCGTGTAAACACGCGAATCGATCGGTTTATTCGGGTCTGTTTCCCCGTTTGAACCCGTCGAATCCGTGTTCGAAGCCTGACTCGCCGCCATATAAGCTTCGCGCCGTCCGGTCGGGATCACGCCCGCAAAGATCTTTCTGCGCCGACCATCGTCTTCCAGAATATTGACCGAAAAAAGCGTCTGCTGTTCTTCGTCTGTTTCAAGCGAATTTTTATTCGAAACCTTCTTCCAACGCGCGCCCTGATCGGTAATGATGTAGGCGTATTCTTCCCACGTCGAATCGAGCGGCGGAAGCGGTTCGCCGAGTTCCAAAGCAGTCTTCGGAAACAGACGGCGAATCACATATGAAACTTTTTCCTCGCGCCCGTTGTCCGGAATTTTGTCGGGCAGACCGGGACGTTCGCAAACCAGACACGCCGAAATCAGATAAAAACGCTGGTGCGCGGGCTGGTAAAGTTTGAGCGGTTTGCTCGCCTGCGAATTTGCAAAAGCCGTAAATTTGTCGGTCGTTTGCGTTAAGCCCTCGGTCTTTGCTTTTTTCCGAGCCGAAATCAGTCCGAGCCGTTTTAAATTCCTGGTAAATGCCGGAGCCGGTTTCAAAGCTTCGGGCATCGGCGCAAGCCCGCGCCAGGTTTCGGGCTGGGCGATGTATTGATTCAATCTTTTCGGGTCGTTTTCCGTCATTTTCAGAAAATCATCCATAAACGAATCGGTCGCAAACCGCAGGATTGCCGGGCGGCTTAATTCGGCGCGGCGCGCCTGCGGCGTATTTTGAGAAATCGCGGTTTCCCAAAGCGGCGACGGTGTTGTCCATTGAATAAAATCCTTCATAATTCCCTCACCAAATATTTCCCGCGCCCGGCGTGTAGGACGCGCTGATTATGCTGTTGCAGATGACTGTATCGGCTTGGACGACGCCGCTGAATTTCGACATTCCCGCGTCAACCTTAACCATTCCGGCTGAAACATTGACTTGCGAAGCGTTGACCGTCACTTTTGCCGCCGCCGTGATCGTGATTCCGCTCGTTTCGAGCTTGACGGAATTGCCGTTGCTGTCGACGATCTCAACTGCGCCCGGACCGTCCTTCATCGTAATTTTCTGCCCGCCCGGCGTTTCGAGGATCATTTTTTCCTGTCCGTCCTGATCGTCGAGCGTAATTTTCACGCCGTTGCGCGAACGCAGAACTTTTTTGTAATTGTTTCCGCCGCCGTCCATACTTTCGGGCGGTTTATCCTTGCCGTTCCACAAACAGCCGACAATAAACGGGCGACGCGGATTTCCCGCTTCGAACGCGACCAGAACTTCGTCATTCACGTCAGGAACAAACCAGCTGCCGCGATTGTTTCCGCCCATCATCGTCGCCAGACGCGCCCAGACTTCGTATTTTGAACTGTCGGTATCGGGCGACCACGGCAGAGAAATTTTCACTCTGCCCTGCCCGTCAGGGTCTTTGATGTCGGTCACCAAAGCCGGAAAAACGCCGTACCAGTGCCCGCCCAAGCCGTATGGAATGCGTTCCGTCACAATTGTTTCGATCGCGGTTGTTTCAAACATAATGTTTTTTAAGTCCCAAGTCTCAAGTCTCAGGTCTCAAGTCCCAAGTTGTTTGATTTAACTTGAGACTTGAGACCTGAGACTCGGGACTATGTTTTTCCAATTCCCAATCTTTCAGCGCGAAATTCCGTCCGCAGACCTTTTTTGTTGTCGAAAATATGCGCGATTTCCGACACGTAATATTTGCCGTTGAATAATTTCCCGAGCCCGTCGAGTTCGACGAACGCACCGACGCGCAGTTTGGCGTTCGGCTCCGCCACGCCGCGCCCGACGACAAATTGACGCGCCGTCCGTTTGATATGGCTTTCGGCAATGCTTTGCGCTTCCTGGCTGTTGAGCGCAACGCCGTGAACGAGCGATTCCTTGCGATCGCCGAATTTGTCTTTCAAAATGCTGATGCCGCTCGTGTCCTGTCCGAGCTCGCTCGAAATTACCGAATCCGTCGCTTCTTTTTTGATCGCTTCCTTGCCCGCAACGTCCCAACCGGCGGCGATCACACTTGTCCGCTGATTCGCCAGATCGGCGATGACCTTAAATTCCTGAAGCTTTGCCTTATATTTGAGCGAAATTTTATCCTGCCCGCGATTCGAGCGTGTTTTGACACATAAATCCTTATCTTTGATCCAAATTTCCGCATCCACCGTTCGCGCTCGCTCGCGCATAAAAGCCAAATCGCTCTGATTGACCTGCGCGACCGATTTATGCGTCGCGCCGTCGGCACTGATCTGCGCCGTCAATCCGTATTCGCCCGCGATTTTGCGGAAAATATCGGCATCCGACATATCTTCAAACGAGCGCGTCCGCCGCGTCATCCGTAAATTTTGCAGAGCGTCTTCCGCGAGAACCGTTATTTCGGGCGGTTTTCCTTGCGGAAAATCACCTTCGATTGCCGTGATTTTGCCTTTGAAAAGTTCGTCCTGCGCGAGTTTAATTTGAAATTCCTTGCCGAAATCGAGGATCTTTCGGTCAAAATAAAGAAAATCGGTCGCATCGCCCGTCGGTCCCCAGTTTCCGAATTTTGCTTCGCAGCGATAAAGCCCGTCTGTTCTTTCGACGATCAAAAGATACGTCAGCCCGCCGACGAGCGAAGAGTCTTCCTTTCCGTCCATAAAAATCGTCGGTCGCGAATTATCCAGTCCTGTTCCGTCTAAAGGCATCGTTTTAATTTGGGATTTTGGATTGCGGATTGCGGATTGAAATTCTTAAATCCCAAATCCGATATCCCAAATCCGAAATCGGTCTAATGTGCTGAAACTCTTTCCAATCTTTCCATTCGTCGTTCCAACATTCGTTTTACTTCATGATCGGTCGGCGGCTCGTCATTTCCGCCGCCTTTTTTGTCTTCCTTCTTCGCCGCCTGACCTTCGTTTTTCGGCGTTTGGGGCACTACTTCAAATTCGTTAATCACAACAGCCATAATGTTTTACTCCGTACCGAACGACGCTTCAGCGGAAAAATTCACGGAAACTCCCGGGTCGTTCATGAGCGGCACGCCGCCGCTGATACCGCCCGAAATTCCGCCCGAGATTCCGGCTGAAATACCGCCCGAAATTCCGACACCGGCGTTCAAATCGAGCAGCATTCCGGCTTGCAGCTGGCGCGGGTTCTCGATTCCGTTGGCGGCGGCGACCGATTGCCAATCGTCCCCGTTGCCGGCGTTTGACGCCAAGCCCTGCGCGGTCGAGCCTTCCGCGACAGGTGTCAGCGGGCGTGTCCCCGGAAGCGGCAGATTCGGCGGCGCGTCTTTCGGAAATTTATAGACATCGATTTTTTGCTGGGTCAGATTCAAGGTCATACTCGCCCTGAGCGGAATTCCCTCGCTCGAAAAAAAATCCAGATTCTCTTCGAGCGATTCCATAATTCCGTCAAACTGAAACGAACCCCAGATAAAGCGCACGCCGGGCGGAATAAACTTTTTCTTATCCTTCGGGTCGGGCGCGGGCGTAATGAAATGCGTGATTTTTTCGGTCAGTTTCCGCACATCCCGGACGGCTTCGCCTTCCTGCGGCGCATTGACATCGAACCAGAGCTGAAGCGTCAGCTTGGTCGTTCCCGCGCCGACGAATTGCTGCGCCGCGCCGCCGCGCTGGTCGCCCGAACCGCCTTCCGGCGTTTGAATCGTGTTGGCAAACGCGACCTTCAGCGATTCGGGATTAAACTGTACGGGAACTTTCGATTTCGGCTCGGCTTCGGGCTTTGCCAGATCGATTTCCTGTAATTCGGCTTTGACTAATTTGACTGATTCGGGCATTTTTTCTTTTTCCTCAACTTTCGGTATCCAATTTCAACGATTCGTAAGCCAGCTGTAATTCTTCGATCGCAACGCCGCCGTCTTTCGCGTTGAGCGCCGGCGCTTTCAGCTTGACCGGCACACAGCGCGACAGCAAAAATTTCGCTTTGACCTGTTTGTCGGGCGAAAATACGACGACTTCGGCATCCGCCCGCGTTTCGGGGTTGGTTTGCATCAATTCGACCCATTTCCACAGATCGAAGGTTTCCGTCATTCCGCGTTTCAAAGTCAGCGAAGCGTAATTGATCGGTCCGGTCAGACGAATCTGTTTACCGTTGTTGCCGCCTTCGCGAATCGTTTTGACATCCATCGTCATTTCCAAACCGTCGCATTCGGAAAAAGCCGCGTCGCAAATCTGCATCGCGACGCCTTCGACCTTGATCTCGATGGCAAAATTAAATGCCATAAACGGATACTTTACTTTTTCATCATCAGGCATATTTTTTCCGCTTCTTAAAAAACCTCAAAGACATTGCTTCGCCCGCCCGCCTGCACCAGCCGAACCGTCACGAATTTCAGCGGCAAGGACGGCGCAACGCGCAATTCGACGATAAAACGTCCCTGCTCGACGCTTTGAAAATTGTTGATCGTTTCGCTGACGACAACCTGATAGGAATTTGCCGGGGTCGTTCCGGCAAATGCGCCGCGCACGAACATCAGATCGAGCATTGCCGAAAATCCGCGTTGAACCTGCCGGCGAAACCGCTCGTTGTTCGGCTCGAAAACATATTCCGCGCCGTGTTTGACCGCCAGCCGGCGGAGCAAACTGATCAAGCGCCGAACATTTATCGAACGCCAATCCGCGTCGTCGCTCAAAGTATCGGAATCCAAAACCAGAAAACCGCTCGGCTCCGGTCTGACCAGATTGATCAGATTGTCCTGAAAATCCAAAAATCTTTCGCGCCGGATATTTTTCGCGAGACCCAAAATGCCCTGCAGCTTTTCATTTGCCGGTGCGATCCACGCGCCGCGCTCGTAGGAACGCCGCGCCATCACGCCGCTATTTGCGCCGTCGGGCGGAATATTCCGAAAATCTTCAAAATCGTCTTCGTGCGTCAAAAGCCACGGATGATAAACCGCGCCGAAGCTCAAAGCGCGCGTTTCATCCGCGCTGAACGGTTCGACACCGGCGGTTTGAGGCGCAAATCCCTTGGTCGTTTTGAGCGTCCCGACGTATTCGAAAGCATTTATTTCGTCGAAATGTTCGGGCAGATTCAGAACGGCGAACAGATCGCCGCGGGCTGCGCACATTCTCAGAAGCGCGCGCTGCACGGCAAGCAAAACGTCCGATTTATAATCTTTTACCGAATTTTCAGCCCAATTTTCAGCCGCCGGAATTTTGACCGCGAGACCATCCGACCAGTTGCTGAAATCTTTTCCGATCTCGGCGCGGACACGGTAAAAATACACGCCGGCACTGCGCTCCGAAACCTCGAAACGCTTTTCTTTTCCGCGATAAATTTCTTGTGGAAACTCAAATTTCGGCGTGCTTGATTCTTCCAGAACGAACTCCAGATCTTTGCCGCTCTCGTCTGATTTCCAGATGATCGTGAATTTTCCAGATGAAACGCTTTCTTCCCTGACGCGCAGATTTTCGGGAGCTTCAACGATGCGCAGTCCGCAGTCCAGAAAATTACCCCAAAGCGGCGCACTGACTTTTTGAACATCGGGTTTTCGGCAATCCTGAAAATGCCACCATTCGGGACGCAGGGGCGGCGAAAAATGCGGCGGCGAGAGAATTTCTCCTTCGTCAATCGTGTGCGACCAGCCGCGATGAACCGCGTCCGGTACCGAAATGATCGTGCATTCGTCCAATGAATTACTGGTGTATGTCGGATTTGTCGGCAAGCTTTCCGCCGCGATGCTCATTGCCGTTTCCGGCACGAGGGCGGAATGAATTCCCCACAGCGTGCGTGGTCGGAAACTCAAATACCTGATAAATTCCGCTTCGTTGAGAAGGTTTCCCGAGCCCGTATTTTTCAGTTTCCGGTCGAGAAATAATTCTTCGTCAAACACTTCCAAACCGTCGCGCTGTAATTTAGTTCCGAGGAGCGAAACCGCGCCGAGATAATTTTCCGGAACAGCCGCCGCAAACAACGGGAAATAAAAGCTTTCACGCTCGTCGCCGCCGCCCGCGAGCGGAAAGTTGACCGCATCGGCGGAGCGTGTCCACGCCGGAAGTTTTTTTTCGCCCGGTTCCGCAAAACGATACACCTCTTCATCGGTCGGCAAGTTTCCCCAAAAGCGTTCGTGGTCGGCATTAAACGCCAGATCGCTCAGTTTGATAAATGATTCCTTGTCTTTTTTAATCCACAATTCAAACGACAAAAACTCGGCTTGCGGAGATGAAGCGGGTTGTTTGATCTTTCTTTGACAGCTGGTCGCGCGGCAGATGATCTCGACTTCCTTCTGCGTTTCGTCATTGCCGAAACTAACCGTTTCAACCTGTAAACCGATCGATTGCTGCTTCAATTTCGTCATCAGCAAACTGCCGGTTGCAGGCGTATCGGCGGATGACAGATTTGAAAATGTCAGAATGACGGTTTCGAACGATTCTTTATTTTTCGGCTTTTTAAGTGTAAATACGGCAGAACGTTCGGAGAAAAATGATTGCTGAGAATCGTCCGAAGCCGACCCGCTTTGCCCGCTCCACATTTTCACGTCAACCTTATATGGCTCTTCAAACAAAATTTGGTCGGACAGTTTTTTTAACCAAACAAAGCGATTCGATTTAAATCGGACGATTTGCTTGCCGAACGACGCAATTTTTTTCGGTGTCGGCGGCGAGTGCGTTTCTTCATCCTCGAGTATTTCGTCAACCGCCAGAAGCAAAAACAATTCTTCTTCGCGGAAAGTAAATCTCAGTAAATCGCCGGTCGAAACTATTTCATTCGCGCCGATTTCGAGCGTCACGATTTTTTCTGCATCCGAACCCGTCAAACTCAACAATTTAGCGGGATTTGAAAGAATCGCCGTGCCGGTTTGCAAATCGTCAGACCAGCTTCCCTTGGCACGCGCGCGGGCAAAAGCCGGGCGAATATTTTTCACTTCGTCTGCGCCGACGCTGACGCACGCCAACCCGGAAAGCGGGAAAAGATTATAACAGGCACGATTCAGAGGCTTTTCATGGCTTGGCTCAAGTCTTGCGACCCGAAGAACCCAACAGCGTTTCCCGCCGTTTCGGAAAAACGAACGAACCGTCGGAGCCAGATAGGCATAAAGTGTTTCGCCTTTTTCCGTGTCCCAAACAAGCGGTAAATCATTGCCGAAAATCGTTTTAAATTGCTCTGCCGATTCGACGGCGACCGGAATCCCGACCGGACCCGCCGACGCGAAACCGACAAACAGCGCGACATCCATTCGCGGCAAAACATCTTCGCGCGAAGGTGCTTGCGCCTCAAATCGAAAGCCGGGCAAACGGCGGATTTTTTGATTTATCGCAACCATTAGTCTCAAGTCCCAAGTTCCAAGTCCCAAGTCTCAAGTCCCAAAAGTCCCAAGTTGGATTATTTTTCACCTGGGTCTTGGGACTTGGGACTTTTGACTCGCCTTTTACTCCATTTCCAGACGTTCGTATGAAAGCGTCAATTCTTCCATCGCGATGTCCGTGCCTTTGGCGTTCATCGGACCGCCGACGTATTTGATAATGCGGGCATTCAGAAGTCGCCACGTTAAAACCGGCGTGGTATTTGTCTTATCCTCGCTCATCAAATTGACCGTCACGTTGCGCACGCCGCTCGTCGTGCCGTTGCGGATGTCATTCAGCCAGCTGTAGAGATCCAAAACGCCGATCGCGCCGCGCTTCATCGTCACATCACTGGCTTTGTTCAAGCCCGTGATCTTTCGGACGTTGTTTGTCGGGTCGTTGCCGTTGCGGTATTCGACCACGGTCATTTCCATCCCGATATTGCTGCATTCCTGAAACCCGGCGCGAATTCCCTGTCCTAAATCAACCGTAAAATTAAACTGCGGATACGGATTTGCTCTTTCACTTGCCATATTTCCTCCTTAAAATCTCCTTAAACTTTTCTGTCCGCCGTCCATTGACCGATACGGAAGATCACAAATTCGGCAGGCTTGACGACCGCCATCCCAACCAAACAAATAAGCCGCCCGTTGTCCAGATCGTTCTGCGTCATGGTCGAACGGTCGCATTTCACGAAATACGCTTTTTCGGGTTTTTCGCCAAGAAGCGCGCCCGAAACCCATTCGTTATACAGAAAATCCTGAATTGTCTGACGAACATTCGCCCACAGCGCATCGCCGTTCGGCTCGAAGACCGCCCACTGCGTGCCGCGGTCGATCGAGCGCTCGATATACGCAAAGTATCGGCGCAGATTGACGTATTTCCATTCCGGGTCGGAGCTCGTCGTCCGCGCGCCCCAGAGCCGGAATCCGCGACCTTCGAAAAAGCGGAAACAATTGATTCCTTCAGGATTTAACACTTCCTGCTGGGCTTTGTTGAGAGTTTTTTCAAACCCGATCGCAAGCCGCACGACTTCGTTTGCCGGAGCTTTATAAACGGCGCGTTCGACATCGTTGCGGGCATAAATGCCGGTTACGAAACCGCTCGGCGGAAGAACTATTTCCTGCTGCGTGACGGGATCGAGAACGCGTACCCAGGGATAATAAAACGCCGCGTATTTTGAATCGATCTTCGCCTTCATCGCGCGTACATCGGCGATCGTCTGACCGTCGCCGCTGTCGATCACGGCGATCCGGTAGCGCATCCGCTCGGCGTGCGAGATCAGCAGATTGATGATCGTCGGAGCTTGTTTCGAATAGCCGTTCGAATAGCCGAAAGTCGAACCGGGCGCGGCGACGATCGAAATGTCTTCGATATCCTCAAAAGCCTTCAAACCCGTTTTGTACGGCTCATCGTCTTCCGCCGTACCTTCGTATTCACGCGCAGTCGGGCGATTTCCGTCATTGCCGCCGTCAAGCAGCATCTCGATCGAACGTTCGGCGTCGGTCGAAGCGTTATCAAGAAGCTCATTGCGAAGCCCGCTGCTTGCGGTAAACAGAAAGCTCAGCACATCGGAACCGGTCGTCAATCCTTCATTTTCGATCACGATCGGCAGGCGGCGGGCATCGGAAACGCTCGCCGGTTCCTCGGCAAATTTGGCAAAGACGGAATCAGGCGTGCCGAAACTTTTATGCGTCGGTTCAAGCGCCAGACCGTCCCAGGTATTCTGGACAGCATCCGGGTCTTCGATCGCAAGCGTCGTCACCGCGAGATTGATGATGCGGATCTCATCCAGTTCATCGACACTTAAATTTTCCAAATTAATAACTTCGCGCGGCGAAGCCGAACTGATGTTGTCAAATCTCCAGAGCGGCTGACCGGTCTGGCTGTCGCGTTCGATCCGCGCTTGAAAGAAATCGTAATCGGTCGGCGTTGGCGGCGAAGCCGGCGGCGACGTAACTGCTGCCGCATTGCCGATCAAAACGATATCGCCTTCAAACAAACCGCCAACGGTCGGATCGTCATTTTCGTCCTTGCCGAGAATGCTTTGACCGACGCGCAATGTCAGCCAGACGCGCATTCTTCCGGCGGTGCCGGGAAAACGGGCACTGATGCGCAGGTAATTACCCGAAGTCGGCTCGGTTTGCGAAACGCCGGTCGGGGTCAAATACGCATCGGCACGACCGTCGTCGAAATTAGGCAGATCGGGGTCGGGCTGAATGGCATTAAAGGTCCGCGAAATATACAGCCTTTTACCGCCTTCTTCGAAAAATGCACGGGCGGCGTGCCACACATAATTGTGCATTTTCTTTCCATTGCTGTCGCCGAACAAAAACTGCTGACGGTCGCCATAGACCCGCTCAAATTCGGCAAGACTGGTGATCACGTCAGGTTCCAAGTTGACCGGACCGAAACGGGTCGGACCGATAAAACCGGTCGTGGTTGTCCCAACTCCTTCGATCGACTTGGAACGAAACGAAACTTCTTCAATATAAACTCCGGGCGCAAGATATTCAGGCATTGCATTTTCTCCTTTTTCTATCGGCTTTTTAAGCCGGACTAACAAACAAATAAGACGAAAAAACCGTTTCGACCGGCGGCATTGGGGAAAGAAGCGGCGCCGCACGCGAGCGCAGAATCAAATCCTTGCCGATTTGCAAAACGGCGGTTGATAAACTTTCGGTTTTCTCGGCGTCCGCCCAGAGCCTTCCGGTTGCCTGAGCCAGCACGAGCCGTAAATCGGGTAAAACTTCCTCGTCCGTCGCGGTCGAAAGCGGCGGCGAAGTCTGGAAAATTCTGGGTTCGTATTTAAGCGTTAAATCGAGATTCCATTTCTGGTCGGCGAGCGAAATGCGCGTCGCATCCGATGGCGGCGAGGTAAACGGATTATTTTGGGGCGAAAGCGCGGGAAACATCAAAACGATTCGCCCGTCGCGGTCGGCGATTCCGCGGGCGATCAAGCTCCCGTTAAAACGTGCTTCAAGAACCGCGAACGAAGCCGCTTTTTCAAGACTTTCCCGCAATTCGGCGCGAATTACAGACATTCCGCCCAAACGTGCGCGCGTCGGCGCAGAATAAAGCGGAATGCTCGAAAGATTTTTACTTGGTGAGACGGACGGAACATTTTCCCATTGGTAAATTCCCTTGACGGGCAGTTTTAACGTAAATTGAAACGGCTGAAAACGGCTTTCGTGATCAAAAACCTCGACAATAAAAGATTTCCGGGGCGGGTTGTTTTGCCAGAATTCATCATCGCCCGCGCCGCGCGTAAATTCTCCCAAACCGTCCGCCTTGTGCAGAACGAACACGCCCGAACGATTCGGACGGGCTTCGGTTCTTTTTTTCCAGATGGTTTGAGTCGCCGGATAGACCGTAACGGAAAGCCCGTCGATGACTCTTTCGCCGGTCGCCGCGTCGTGAAAACACAATCCGAGCGGAGCGACAAGAGATAGTTTTTCGATGTTTGGGACGGGGAACATAATACTTTTACATCATTTAATTTTTTTACAGTTTAAATATTTGCGAAATCGAGCTCCCGTGTTTGAACAGGCGCAGATTGTTCCGCGGAAATTGTCGAATCAATTCCGATCACCCGGGCAATATACGCCACCGAGACCGGCACACTGACCTTAAATGCACTCCACAGGTTCGATAAATCCTGAAGCGTCATCGTTTGAAAAATTATCTCGACCGTTTCATTCGGCTGAAAAACATCCGTTTCAGTTCCGAAATGATTCAATCTTCCGGCTGACAAAACGGGGGAATCTTCGAGCGTGCGCATTGCCCAGCCGAGAATTCTTTGCTGTTTGACGGCATCTTTTGCCCAAACCGTGAGTAGATAATACAAATCAAGCGGAAGCGGCGGACGGCGGGTAATTCCGTCCAATCCAGTTTTGATGGGTAAGTTTCTGAGTGAAGAATTTACTTCGACACGATAGAGAAAAAGTGAAATTCCTTCTTCCATCGGCGACGTCGTGAAATTGGCAGTTTGATAAAGTTCAAATCGGGCGTTGGCGAATTCCGATTTGGGGATATTGTCCGCTAGGAGACCTAAAATGGTCTGTCCGGTTACTGCGATTGCCTGTGCTTTTGCCACAAATAATACTCCTGTCGGGGAACAAATATTAAATTTGTTAGCGATGTTTTTTAAAGTCGGACATACGGGTCTAACTCTAAAAATCAAAGACAATTAAACTAAAACCTTTCGACAAAAATTGCTTTTAGAACTTCGGGCAATTTGAAGAATACCTGCTTGAAAAAAATATATGGGCGATGATACACCCGACTTTAATAACTTGTCAATAGTTTTTTCAATTTATTAACAAAAAACAAAATTGTTATTAATTCCCTGCACATTTTCAACGGCATACTAACCGTTTTCTTTTTCGTAATAGAGCCAAGACGATTCATTTTTTGAGTTTTGCCGATTTTTTTTCAAGATATTTTGCCATTCCGCCGATTCAAGCTAAAATTTGACTAATGATAAAACTTCTCGCACTCGATCTGGACGGCACTTTGCTTAATTCACGCGGCAAGATCTCCGTCGAAAATAAACTGGCGATCCGCCAAGCCGAAGAAAAAGGCGTGCTCGTCACGATTGCCACCGGCAGACGTTTCCGCGATGCGCGTCCCGTCGCGCTCGAAATCGGTTTCAACGCGCCGATCGTCACGCACAACGGCGCATTGCTGAAATTTGCCGAATCGCTTCAAACGGTCGAATTTTCCCTGCTTCAAACCGAAACCGTCCGCGAAATTTTGCGCGTCGGGAAAGAGTCGGGCGGTGATGCGCTCGTGAGCGCCGATCCGCACGGCAAAGGAACTCTGCTTTACGACCGCGTTTCGGACGAAAATCTGCCGCTCAGAAAATACATTGCCTGGTCAAAGACTCTGCACGGCGACGAAGCCGAAGAATCCGTCCGCCACGTTGAAAATCTCGAAGATATTTTAGACGAATCCGAAATAGTTCACGTTTCGTTTTCCGGCGTATGCCGGGCGATGGCTGAAATGCAGAGAATTTTGGAAGATGAGTTAAAAGATTCGGTCAATATTCTGGCGACGGTTTATCCGCATCTCGATTTTACGCTTCTCGACATTTTGCCGCCCGACGCTTCAAAAGGAATCGGCGTTGAAAAACTCGCCGCGCTGCACGGATTTTCGCACGAAAACGTGATGGTTTGCGGCGATAATTTCAACGATCTGGAAATGCTCGAATACGCCGGAACGGCGGTTGTAATGGGCAACGCTTCGCCCGAATTGCAAGCCCGGGAAGAGTTTTTTATAACTTCAAGCAACGATGAAAACGGAGTTGCCGCAGCAATAGAGAGATTCATTTTATAATTATGATAAAAACATTAAACTTATTAACCCTAATAATTTTACTGCCAATTGCAAATTCTTTTGCCCAGGAAAAAGAAAATATTTCGCCAAAGAAAGTTGCCTTTGTTGTCGAAAGTCTTTTTTTTGACAAAAAATTCGGCATAAAGGATGTGTCGGCATTTATGAAATTAGAAATAAACAAAAGAATTTCCGACAGCCGGGATGGATCGGTGAATAACTCAACAAACAATGATACCGTTTATAATCCCGCTAAAGAAAAGCTTTATGAATTATTAAAACAGATCGAAATTCAAAACAATCTAATTACTGTCAAAATATACGAAGCCGACCAAAATGGTTCGATCTTGGCTCTTGATCAGAAATTTGATCTAACAAAAAAGATAATTTCTTTTATCAACAATAAATCTTCCAAATCTGCCGAAGCCTTCAAAGTCGATTTCCCCGAAGCTAAAATCGGGTCGATCGATACAAGGCTTTTTTATGATAAAGATAAAGGAATAAAGCACATTATTAAAAATCTGAATAAATACGCAAGCAAACAAGAACTCTGTTCTAAAACAACTGTTTGTATCGAGATCGGCAACGCTATTCATAGTTTTGCGATGAAGAAAGGATTTGCATTGGTTCTCGATTCAAGCAAAACTTTACCGAATGAAATTGCCGCGTATCCCAAAACGGATATAACACAGGATTTTATTGCAGATTTCAATAAAACCAACTAATTACTATCAGGCTCGAAGGTTTACGGAAATAGGAATTGTCCGGCGATTACTTCCTCTGACCGAAAACGTCCGCGCAATTTCCAAAGGCAACAAGTTTCAGCAGCCTCTGCCGAAAAAAGATGACGCGATTGGCTTACTTGAACAGGAAATTGTTAAAATTGGAAAAAAGAACAACTTAGATACGAAATCTGAGAAATAATTTTAGGAGAAATTAATGGGAAACAGAATTGCAGTTTTAGAAACGAACAAGGGAACAATCAAATTTGAATTGTTGGAAGAAGACGCGCCGAAGGCAACCGAAAATTTTCGGCTTCTGGCGGAAAAAGGTTACTACGACGGCGTAATTTTTCACCGCGTGATCAAAAATTTTATGATCCAGGGCGGCGACCCGCTCGGTGAAGGCTACGGCGGCGAATCGGCTTGGGGCGGAAAGTTCGAAGACGAGATCAATAAATCTTCCCCGCTATACCAGGGCGGTTACGATAAGGGAACGGTCGCGATGGCAAATGCTGGACCGAACACAAACGGTTCGCAGTTTTTCATTATGCACATCGATTATCCGCTGCCGCCGAGCTACACGAAATTCGGCAAAGTGATTGAAGGACAAGATGTTGTCAATGCGATCGCCGAAGTCGAAACAAATCACCGCGACAAACCCAATTCGCCCGTCGTGATGGAAAAAGTCTACATCGAAGAATAAAAGTTAAAAAGTGGAAAAGTGAAAAAGCGGAAAAGTTGGTTGGATTTATTATCAACAAAATTTTTTCACATTTTCACTTTTCCACTCTTTCACTTTATGAGAGCAGTTATTCAAAGAGTTTCACGCGCCAAAGTTTCGGTTGACGGCGAAATTACGGGTGAAATCGGCAAAGGAATTTTGGTGCTGCTCGGCGTTGCACGGGAAGATTCTGAAAAAGAAGCCTTATATTTGCTTGAAAAAACGCTCAATCTGCGGATTTTCGAGGACGCCGATGACAAAATGAATCTTTCGCTTCTGGACATCAAGGGCGCTCTTTTGGTGGTTTCACAATTTACGCTTTACGGCGATGCGCGGAAAGGTCGGCGTCCGTCATTTATCGAAGCCGCCGCGCCCGACAAAGCCAACCGGCTTTACGAGTTTTTCGTCGCCGAAGCCCGCAAGCAGATCGAACGAGTCGAAACCGGACGTTTTCAGGCGATGATGGATGTCGAGCTCGTCAACGACGGTCCGGTCACGATCTTGCTTGACAGCAGTAAAAATTTTTAGAAAATCTTTTTTCAGATAAATTTATGATAAAAAAACTTTCGCTCTTTCTCGTGCTATTTTCGGTCGTTTTTTCGCTTTCGTGCGCTAGTAACGGCAAAAAAACTTCCAACAGTAATGCAAAAACGGCGGCAAATGCCGACGTCAAAAAAGGCGTGGCGCCGGTTGCGGATAATGAAATTGCGGTGATGGAAACCGATTTCGGGACGATCAAGATCGAGCTTTACTCAAACATCGCGCCGAAAATGGTCGCGCGTTTCAAAGAACTTGCCAAAGAGGGTTATTACAACGGAATCGCGTGGCACCGGATCAACAACAGCGTCATTCAAGCCGGAAATGCCGACACCAAACCCGGCGCCGCGCCCTCGATCGGCAAAGAAGGCGATTCGGGCAAACCCAACGTCGACGCCGAATTTTCGGATATTCCGTACGACACCGGAATTCTCGGTGCGGCGCGGCTCGGAAACGATGTCAATTCGGCAAATTCGCAGTTTTTTATTATGCTCAAACGTGAAAAGGCTTTCGATAATAACTACACCGTTTTCGGCAAGGTGATCGAAGGAATGAACACCGTCATTACGATCTCGGGCGTTCCGCGAGAGGGCGAAAAACCGAATCCCCCGGTCAGAATTAAATCCGTGACGATTCAACCAAAATAATAAAATCTGCTATAATTTTTTTCGATATGCTCGCGTAGCTCAGTGGATAGAGTGCTTCCCTCCGAAGGAAGAAGTCGCAGGTTCAAATCCCGCCGCGAGTATTTTTTATTTTTAAAATTTGTCCGAAATGCTGAAAATAAACAGCCGTGACAATCAAAAACTGAAACTCGCCCGCAAAGTCCGCGACGGGCATTTAAAAGACCTGATTTTTGTCGAAGGTTTGCGCTTGGCGGAAGAAGCTCTGCGTTCCGAAATTCAGATAAGCGAGGTTTTCGTGGTCGAAAATTTTGACCAAAATGCGCGAAACGCCGAACTATTAAAAACCTTTCAATCGAAAAATATTTCAATCAGCGAAGTTCCCGAAAAGCTTTTCGGGTCAATCGCCGATACGAAAACATCGCAAGGCATAATTTTACTCTGCGAAAAACCGCCGACCGGAAAACACGATTTTGAAACGAAATTTACGGTTCGGAAAGGTCAGCTGCCGGTTGTCGTTTTGCTTCACGAGATAAATAATCCTTCAAATTTGGGCGCAATTCTCCGCACGGCGGAAGCTGTTAATGCGGCGGGAATTATCATCACAAAAAATTCGGCAGACGTTTTTTCGCCAAAATCCCTGCGGGCTTCGATGGGCGCGGGTTTGCGTCTGAATATTTGGACGAATACCGGTTTTGATGAGGCTCTTGATTGGTCGCGTGAAAAAAATCTGATCTCGACGGCGGCGGACATTAATGCCGCAAAAAGCTACACGGAAATTGATTGGCAAAAGCCCCGACTTTTGATTTTCGGCTCGGAAGCGCACGGTTTGCGCGCGGAAGATTTTCAAAAGGTTGATGAGGGCTTGATAATTCCGATGGAAAACGGCGTTGAAAGCTTAAATCTCGCGGTTTCGTGCGGAATAATTTTGTTTGAAGCTAAAAGTCAATCAAAAAAATAAAGCGCAAAATTTTTATCGATTGCGCTTTATTTTTCTTAAAAGATTTGCCCTATTGATTTGAATTTGTCTGAGTATTTGTATCCCCAACCGTAGATAATTTGTCTTCCCTTTCAATATCGGCTTGAGCAGCTTTATTTTGCGCAAGTATCAACCCGTATTTTATATCCGATTCCAAAATGGCTTTCTTCTTGACATCACTGAAATCCTTCAAATTATTTCTGGCGATGATAAATTGCCTTTTTGCTTCCTCGTAATTTTTCAGTTTTAGATTGGCTCTGCCTAAAACATAAAAATCCATCGCGTCTTTCGGTTGAATAGTTTCATATTGTTTAATAATACCTGCCGGATTGACCTCAGCATCAAATTGAGAGTTGTCGTTTGTAGTTTGCGGAATGTTGTTGGTTTGCGAAGTCAAAACCGGGACTTCCGCCGGTTTGGCGTTCATTGTCAGCCAGAGATAATACGCTCCAACGCCTAAAATCGCCCCGACAACCAGCCAAATCAGCGATGACAAAAACCTGCCGAAAGATCCGCCGCCATCGTTTTTCTCCTCGGCTTCATAAACCGGATAATCTTTTTCTTTTCTAACGGGTTCCGGTTCGATAATAGCCGGGTTTTCAGTTGCCGCAAATGCCTGCGTGTTTGGAATTTCAACCGGTTCCGACGGGATTGGCGGAGTTTCACGGACGGGTTCTTCCATCAAATAAGCCTCGTCATCATCGGTTGTGTAATTTGTCTCCTCGATCGGCGGAATTACTTCGCTTTCCGGCGGCGTTTGCATCGAAACGGGCATTTCGAGCGCACGTGTCGGAATTTCATCATAGTCGTCTTCAACGATTGCCGGCGGCGGTTCTGAAACGGCTTGCCGCGCGGTTGCAACCGTCGCTTCTTCATCGATTTCCGGCGCAGATGCCGCCACGTCCGGCGTTTCGCTCACCCCGGTTTGAATGATTTTGACGATCACCGCCGTCAGATTGTCCTCGGCGCCGCGTGAATAGCAAATTTCCTTCATCTTTTGGCAGATATCCAAGGGCGATGCGTTCGAAAGAAGCAGCTCACGGATTTCAAAATCGTTGATATGGCGCGTGATGCCGTCCGAGCAAAGCAGAAACGCCGTGTTCGAATCGAACATGATCGTTTTCATATCAACTTCGACCGAGTTTTCCGCGCCGAGAGCGCGTGAAATCACATTGCGCGACGGATGATTGGCGGCTTGCGCGGCGGTCATCCGACCTGCCCTGACCTCTTCTTCGACCACCGAATGATCCTGTGTTTCGCGGTGTAAACTGCCCTTGGCATCGAGCCGGTAAAGCCGCGAATCGCCGACGTGTCCGATCGTTGCGATGTTTCCCGAAAGCTGAAGCGCAACGATCGTCGTCGCCATCGTCGCAAGCTGCGGCAAATCGCTCGACATTTGATAAATGGCGGAATTGGCGCGTTCGATCGCAATGCGCATCATTTCTTCGGCATCGCCGCCGCTTTGCAGATTGACAAACGCTTCGCCCAAAATTTCCATCGCCATTTGCGAAGCGACATCGCCCGCCTGTGCGCCGCCGACGCCGTCGGCAACCGCAAACAGACCGAGATTTTTCATTTCCAAAAATGAATCCTCATTTTGCGGTCTTTTCTCACTCAACCCACGGTCTGACACCGCCGCCGAATACGTCTGAAAATTATTTTCCGTCATTTTTATTCTCCGCGAATGATAATCGGGTAAAACTTATTTTATTTAATGTTTTCCGGGTTTTGGTCAGCCAGACGGTCAACCGCGTTGCGATGCGAAAAAGCCATCAGCATTCCGAGCATCACAAAGCTCGTAATCAGCGAAAATCCGCCGTGGCTGACAAACGGCAGGGTAATTCCGGTCATCGGCAAAGCGCGGGTGATCCCGCCCATATTGACCAATGCCTGAAAACCGATAAATGCCGTCAGCCCCGCCGAACAGAGTTTGCTGAACATATCTCTTGAATCTAAAGCAGTTCGCACGCCTGCACTGACAAATACAATCAGCGCAAAGATTACCAGTAATCCGCCGAAAAGTCCAAGTTCTTCAGCCAAAGCCGCGTAAATGTAATCGGAATCGGAAACCGGGATGAGTTCGACATAACCGAGTCCTAAACCGCGTCCGGTCGTTCCGCCCGAAGCCAACCCGAATGTCGCCTGCGCAGGCTGAAACGCGAGAACATCGAACCACGCGTCGATATTGATCGATTTTTGCAAATTCGGATCGTCCGCAAGCATCTGCGGCAGATTCGGATCTTTTTTCACCAGATCCTTGTAATAATCGTCATAATCGTCCTTCCACCAGGAAGTTTCGGGAGTCGGCGGATTGAAACCGTCGAGCCACAGATGAAACCGCTGCTGAATGCGGTCGGGCAAAATCGCTTTGACGGGTTTGGCAAGCGTCGGCAGAAGCGGAATTTTCTCCTGCGTGCTTTCCGGCAGCGCGCCGACGACCAAAATTCCGACGAGCAGAACGACGCTTCCGATGAGCACGAATCGTTGCGAAAAACGGCGCACGGCGATCACGAAAAGCGTGATGTAAACCGAGCTGAAAACCATCATCTGCCCAAAATCTTTGAGCACGAAAAACGGCACGAACGGCATCATCGCCATCACCACGAGCGGCAAAACATCCTTCGCCCGCGGAATTCCCCAGTAAGTCCGCGCCAGATTTTTATACAAAACCGCTAAGATCGCCGCGAAACCGATCAGAAACGGAATTTTCGCCGGTTCCCAGGGCGTCATATTGCCGATCGATTTTCCCGCCCGCGACGTGATCGCCGCGAGCAGAAGCGGCACGAGCGTCAGCAAAACGATCAAAAACCCGTTGTTTTGCAGTAATTGGAGCACCTTGTCGCGCTGCATCAGAAAAATCACGCCGATCAAACAGAAGATTCCGAACAGCGGAATCAGGGTTCTGCCCGAAAAAAGTACGCCGAAAAGCGTGTCGCTGACGGGACGCGGCGTTTCTTTCGATAAATCGACGGGTTCAGGCGGTGTCGGCGGCAGCCCCATCATTTGCTTCTTTTCGGGCGAATAATTTTCCTGTATGTAATGCAGCTGCGCGGTCTTGATCTTCGCCTGCCGCATCTCCGATTTTTTGTCTTTCTGAACGTATTCGGGATCGCTGAACAAACGGTATTGGACGGTCAAGCCGATCGAAAAAAGCAAAACGGCGGAAGTGTAAAGCGTCCAATTCCCCTGAAATTTCAGAAGGCGCGACAAGATTATCGGCAGAATTGCCAGAATTGTCAGCAAGCCGAGATTTCTTCCGGCGGTCGTAAAACTCGTTTCATAACCGCGAATCAACGCGCCGTAATAAACGGAATAATGCGAGATTGCCGTCATAAAGACAATCAAAATCAAAATCAAAAAATG
>DATLOR010000027.1:0-13371 GCA_035536135.1 Pyrinomonadaceae bacterium
GTGTCCGGATCATCGAGCAGAAGGATCGAGCCGTTCGCGTTTTCGTCCGATTTCGACATCTTTTTCGCCGGGTCGGCAAGCGATAAAATATTCGCGCCGACGGGCGGAATATATGGTTCGGGAACGACGAACGTTTCGCCGAAATCGCGGTTGAAACGGATCGCCAGATCGCGTGAAAGTTCCAAATGCTGTTTCTGGTCTTTACCGACCGGAACGAGATGCGTCCCGTAAAGCAAAATATCCGAAGCCATCAGCACAGGATACGTAAAAAGCCCGACTCCGGCGCGTTCGCGGTTGCCTTTACCTTTATCCTTGAACTGCGTCATCCGTTCAAGCTCGCCCATCCGCGCGATGCACGAAAGAATCCATGCGAGTTCGGCGTGTTCGGAAACATCGGATTGAATAAAAACGGTTGAAACCTCGGGGTCAATGCCCGACGCGAGATAGATCCGCGCCAGATCGAGCGTTTTTTGCTTCAGAATCTCGGGATTTTGCGGCAGCGTGATCGCGTGCAGATTGACGATACAAAAAAAACTCTCGTATTCGTTTTGCAGATTTACCCAGTTTTTGAGTGCACCCAAGTAGTTGCCGAGATGAAGATTTCCGGTCGGCTGCGCGCCGCTAAAAATGCGTTTTTTCATAAATTAAAGCGATAAAATATAAAGCAATCCGTAGAGGAAAGGTCTTAAAATAAAACGAAACACGCCGATATAGATCAAAAACATCAGGATCAGAAAGCCGAATTGTTCGAGCAGTGTGAAGATCGGTTCGGCGCTTTCGGGCATAAATGTCTGCAGGATCTTGCTTCCGTCGAGCGGCGGAAAAGGCAGCAGATTGAAAACGAACAGCGAAAGATTGAGCAGCATCAGATCGCCGACCAGAATTGCCAGCGGGTTCGTGCTTTGACCGAAAAAATCGAGAATCGCGAAACCTTGCGTCAGCATAATTTTTGCCGCAATGATCCCGATGATCAGCAGGATCAGATTGGCGAGCACGCCGGCAATCGAAACCATCACGTTGCCCCATTTATAATTCGTCCATTTGCGCGGGTTGACCGGCGTCGGTTTGCCCCAGCCGATCAGCGGGATCGAGCCGAGCGCGCCGCCGAATGCGCCGAGCATAAAACTGATCGCGGGAATCAGAAGCGTTCCGATCGGGTCGGTGTGCGCGACCGGGTTCAGAGTTACGCGACCGAGTAAATATGCCGTGTCGTCGCCGAATTTATACGACATCCAGGCGTGTCCGGCTTCGTGGCAGGAAATCGCCAGAAGCAGCACGACCATATAAATGACCAAATGGCTTATAAAATTAGCTAAATCAATATCGGGCATTATTAAACCTCAGAATTTGCAAGTTATCACTCAATTTTGTTAGTGTCAAAACAAAGAATTTTCGTTGTTTTTACAATTAAATTGTGCCATTCTTTTGGGCAAAAGAAAATTCAAGATTCAAAATTCAAGATTTGCGATTGATTTTGAGTTTTAAATCTTGAATCCTGAATCTTGAATCTAATTAAATATGCAGAATCATATCGTTTGCATCGCCAGCGAACACAAAGGGAACGAATTTCTGGAAGAATGTCAGAACGCGGGCTGGCACGTGACGCTTGTCACGCGCAAGGATCTGCTCGATTATCCGTGGGCGTGGACGAGTATTAACGAGGTCAAAACCGTCGAACGCCACGCCGCGCCCGAAGATTATATCCGGGCGATCACGAACATCGCGGGCAGCCAGCCGATTAATCGTATTGTCGGTCTGGACGAATTCGACGTGCTGACGGCGGCGCGGGCGCGTGAACATCTGCAGATCGAAGGCATCAGCAATTCTTTCGCGCTCCGGTTTCGCGATAAACTGCGGATGCGGAATCTGGCGTGCGAGATCGGTCTGCCGTGTCCCGAATACGTCGGCGTTTTTAATCTCAAGGGAATCAACGATTATCTCGAAAGGACGCGCGCGCCGTGGATCGTCAAACCGCGCACCGAGGTTTCGGCGTTCGGCATTCGCAAATGCGATACGGCGGGACAGGTCTGGGACGTTTTGACCGATCTCGACAACCGCAATACGTGGCGCGATCACCCGTCGCAGTTTTTGATCGAACGCTTTATCGAAGGCAAGGTCTATCACGTCGATTCGGTCGTTGCGAACGGCAAGATCGTCGCTTCGGGCGTCAGCGAATACGGTACGCCGCCGTTCAGCGTTTCGCATCACGGCGGCGTTTTCTCGACCTTTACCGTGCCGTATAAATCGAAAGAGCGCAAGGACTTGGAGAAACTTAACCAACAGCTTCTCGAAGGATTTGAATACAAACAAGGCGTTGCGCACGCCGAATTTTTGCAGTCGGCGGAAACGGGCGAGTTTTTTCTGCTCGAAGTTGCCGCCCGCGTCGGCGGCGCGTATATCGCGAATGTTCTCGAACAGGCGAGCGGCTTTAATCTCTGGCGCGAATGGGCGCGTCTTGAAGTTGCGACGAAAGAAAAACCTTACAAAGCGCCGAAATTGCGCAAAGATTTCGCCGGAATCGTGCTCGCGCTTTCAAAAGAAGAAATGCCCGACACATCACACTACACCGACGAAGAAATCGTCTATCGCGTCAATAAACCGAAGCACGTCGGCTTGATCTTTTATTCGCAGAAACAAAAACGCGTCAGCGAACTTTTGCACAGTTACACCGAAAGGATCACCAACGATTTTCTCGCCGTCGCGCCTGCCAAGGAAAGATACGATGATTAAAGGGTTAAAAATTCAGACGCGAATGATCACAGATTAAATCAATAATTAGAAATTCGTGCTCATTCGCGTCTGAATTTTCTTATCTGTTTTGCGTAATCACCTTACCGTTTTTCATCACGAACGAAACTTTTTTGAGCGTGTTGATATTATCGAGCGGATTTTCCGGCACGGCGATAATATCGGCATACATCCCGACTTTGATTGCGCCGCGTTCTTTTTCCACGCCGACCAGATTTGCCGCGTTGGTCGTCATCATCTGAAGAATATATTTTGCGGGTATCTGCGCCTCTGTGTAGCTGTCGAGATAAGAAATCGCCAGCGTTCCGCGGGTTTCGCCCGGAACGTCGAAGAACGAGTCTGTGCCGTAAGCCATCGTCACGCCGATTTTATAAGCCCGTTTCAGACGGTCCAGAAAGACGTTGTGAAAAAGAAGCGCGGTTTTTGGGTCGAGTCCTAAATACTCGGCGTCTTTTTCGGGAAAATCCGTTCCGACGAGCACAACTCGCTTTTGTTTGGCAAGCTCTAAGGCTTCGTCCGACATCTGAAAACCGTGTTCGATTGACGCGACGCCGCCTTCGATGGCGTTGCGCGCACCCTGTTCGGTCATACAATGTGCGGCGACTTTCAAGCCCGCTTTTTGCGCTTCTTCGACAATAAATTTTATATCCTCGCTCGAATAAATATACTTCTGGTCGTCAACCACTATTTTGATCACCAGCGCGCCGAAATGAATATTTTCGCGGACGGCTTTGAGCATTTCATCGCGCGTGTCGGCAAAAAGATATTCGGGTACGCCAAGCTCGACACGTTCCGGTCGCAGATGATATTGCCCGCCGAACGGCGCGATAATTCGCCCGGCATTGATGATTGTCGGACCCGGCACAAGACCGTTTTCAACCGCATTTCGGAGCGATGTGTCGGCGTAATTAGCGTTATTGCCGACATCGCGGACGGTCGTAAAACCCGCTTCGAGCATTTCCTTTGCGGTTTTGACACCGATTATTGCGCGGTACGCGGTGGATTGGCGGATGTCAGTGGTGAACAAATCACGATCGCCGGGCGAAGTCATCTGGCAGAGATGCGAATGGCAATCGAACAATCCGGGCAGAACAGTCGCTTTTGACAAATCAATAACGGTCGCGCCCGCCGGAATCTGCAATCCCCCGCCGATGGCTTTTATCTTTTTATTTTCGACGAGAATAATTTGATTGACGGCGGTCGTTCCGGTTTCCGGTTCGATTAGTTTGCCCGCTTTTATCGCCGTTATTTGCCCGTCTGCGGAAAGGCTGCCGGATAAAAATAGTGCAAAAAGTAAAAGGGCGTAAAAAAAAATGTGATTTTTCATCTAATCTCCTGATTTTTGAAATTATAAACAGACAATGGGGATGATACGACACGCAATAGTTTATGTTTCGAAACCCTTGTTCATCGCGCCGGATGCAAATGTTTTCGGGCGTTATTCAAAAACCTTTGAATCTCAGTTTATCGGGACCTTTTAAAGAAAAGCGCCTTTTCTTTTTCCGGTTTATTTTCTATCCTTAAATTTTTATGTTTGGCGACAGCAATTTACAAAAGAATTCACCGAAGGTTTTAGACCACGATCTGAATCAATATTTCCCCGAGCTTCTCAAGTTTGAATCAATCGAGGAGACCGAGAAGAGCGCGCTTTATCAAAAGATCAAACCAACGGTCGAACGCATCTTAAACGCGGTCGTGCAGGAAGAGTTTAGTCCCAGGTTCCAAGTCCCAAGTCCCAAGTCCAAATCCGTTTCGGCGCTCGCGTGGAACATTGAGCGCGGGAATATTTACGAGGGAATTGCCCGCGCGCTGAAAAATGATGAAAGATTAAAAAACAAGGACGTTTATCTGTTGACCGAACTCGATTACGGGATGGCGCGCAGCGGTAATCGTTTCGTCGCGCAGGATTTAGCGAAAGAATTAAAGCTCAATTACGCGTTTGCGCCGGTTTACATCGCACTGCAGAAGGGAAGCGGGGTCGAGGAATTTGCCGAGGGCGAAAACACGAGATCGATTCACGGGCTGGCGATGTTTTCGCGCTTTCCGCTCAAAAATGTTCACGCGATCGATCTGCCGAACGGCAAGGATAAAATGTGGGGCAAGGAAAAACGGCTCGGCTATCTGCGCGCGCTCGTTGCCGACATCGAGCATCCGGCGGGCGATTTTCGCGCCGTGACGATTCATCTCGACGCGCATTCTTCGCGCAAACACCGGCATTTGCAGATGAAGATCATTCTCGACGCGCTCGACAAACTGCCCGTATTGCCAACAATCTTAGGCGGCGATTGGAACACGACGACCTACAACGCGCAAAACGCCAACCACGCGATCGCCGGATATTTCTGGCGCGTGATGATGGGCGTCAAAAACGTCGTCGACAATCATCTGCCGCATCCCGACCGTCATTTTGAAAAAGATCTGTTCGGCGAGATCGAGCGGCGCGGGTTCGAATATAAAAAGTTTAACGAGCTCGGCGCCGGCACGCTGCATTACGACATCGAAAGCATCGAAAAAAATACGAATCTGCGCGATTGGGTTCCCGAATGGTGTTTCCCGTTCATTTTCTGGGCGGCGCGTCGCGTCGGCGGAAAAGTTTCGGGCAGACTCGATTGGTTCGCCGGAAAAGACGTTGAAATAAGCGGAAAACCGCAGACGATCGGCAATTTGGTTGATGAAAATAACACACCGCTCTCCGACCACGACGCGATCGCTTTGGACTTTACGCTTTCAAAAAGTTAAAATCAAAAATTCTAAATGACTTGGGACTTAAGGCTCAAGCACAGGATTGAATTATTATGGAAGTATCATTTTGCCAGACGCTCAGCTTTAATGCTGACACATTTGAATACGACGTTGTTTCGCAGGAAAGCGGCAACGCGACAATTATCAAATTTCCGATCGATCAAAAACTTTACAGTCCGGGCGATGTCGTCGTCGTTCTGCAGGATTCGGAAATCGTTTTTCACGGAATTATCGGAAAGATCGAAGACGGCGAGGCGTATGCTTCAGACCCGAAAGGCTCTTTGCTCGCGACGGCAACCGTCCAGTAAAACTTGACGCTTAAAACAATTTAGGCTAATTTGTTTTTTGCCGATTTGAAATTTTGGGGATGTAGCTCAGTTTGGCAGAGCGCTGCGTTCGCAATGCAGAGGTCAGGAGTTCGACCCTCCTCATCTCCACCATTTATTTTCAAGCACTTACACGCGTAGGTGCTTTTTCTTTTTTGCCAAGTGGTAGGATTTTGGCAGGTTTTTGTTTTTCAAGGCTGTTAACCGCTTCGCGCAGAATGTCTTTTCCGCGTTTGTAACGATGAACACTTCGGTGATGAGAGTCTTGAAGCGGATATAAATTTCCATCAGATTCAATCTAATAGCCGGACGGATTACCTTTTTTGATTTACATTTTTTCCATTACCAACAAGTAATAATTACCAAACCATCGCCGCCTTTGTAGTTAAAGCATTAGCAACTCCCGCCGCGCCGCCTGCGCCTCCGCCCGTGCCGCCCGATCCGTTACTGCCGTTTCCGCCTGCGCCGATCAATATCATCGAACACATCGAACGCCCGACAGGCTTGCGCCACGGTTGTAAATAAACGGCGGAGCTTGACCGTGCATTACCGTTAAAAATCTGCACGTCAGAAATCGTTGTTTTTGTGCAATATACAGTTCCGCACAAAAACTCAAGGCTTGGAGAAATCTTCCGAGCACTCTCGTATCTTTTTGATTTAATCTATACTAAACCGTGTATACATAGATGTATGTGCGTAATTAAACAAATTAAGAAAAATATTGCGTTTGTGCAGAATTGGCAGGTGGGCAAAACGGCTCTGACGCGCCAATGCAATAAGTATTGAAATCTTCCCGAGTGGACATCTTCTGATATTGAATTATATGCTAGGAAAAGTGTCCTGCTAAGACAAAATTACAGGAAATACCTACGCTTAAAGTTCATCGTCTTGAAGATAAACTCATTCTTAATCCGTCTATTTCAAATGATATCAACAACGTCAGTTAATGGGCATAAGATTTACCGGGTCTGCGAAAAATTAATGTTACACTTTTAGTCGAAATATAAACAATGCCTGAAAATTATAAGATTCTAGCGGTAAACGACAACCCGGATCAATTAGAGATAAAAGAAGTTCTTCTGCTAAATGCAGGTTTTCGAGTGCTGACCGCTCAAAGCGGCAATGAGGCTTATAAAGTTGCCCAACGTGAGCGACCTGATTTGATAATCAGTGATGTGATGATGCCCGACGGCGACGGCATCGAACTATGCCGGTTAATTCGGGCGGATGAAAAATTACGTTTTGTTCCGATTTTGCTGGTCAGCGGTTTGCAAAAAGATACGGCAAGTGTAGTGAATGGACTCGAAGCCGGGGCTGACGATTATATGGAGTTACCATATGAACCGATGCGCCTAATTGCCAAAGCGGCTCGCCTGATCGAAAGAAAACGGGTCGAAGACGCGCTGCGCGAAAGCGAAAACCGCTTTCGCAGTCTGATTGAGAATTTGACGGATATTATCAGCATTCTCGCTCCTGACGGAACGGCGATCTATGAAAGCCCGTCACTTGAACCTATCCTCGGTTATAAACCTGAAGAGCTACATGGTAAGAACATCCTTACTCTTATTCACCCTGAAGACGCGCCGGAAGTTATCGAGTATTTTGCCTCCGCTATGCAAAGTACTGAAGCAGTTTCACCGATTGAATATCGTTTCCGGCACAAAAATCAATCGTGGAGAATTCTCGAATCGGTCGGCAAGCCTTTCAATGATCCAATTAACGGATTGGTTGCCGTTATAAATTCCAGGGATATAACCGAGCAGCGAAATGCTCTTAAGGCAAAGAGCGAAACTGAGAACCGTTTAAGAATTATTTTCGATAACGCGGCGATTGGTATTGCGCTGGTTAATAGTAATGGGCGACCGGTCGAGAGTAATCCGGCTTTGCAAAAAATGCTCGGTTATAGCGGTGAGGAACTTCGACGGATGCCTTTTGCCGAATTCACTCATCCGGATGATTTAGCCGAAGACTTGATTCTGGCTCAAGAAACTTTTGAAGGCAAACGGGATTATTACCAGATAGAAAAACGGTACATCAAAAAAAATGGCGAGATAATGTGGGGTAATTTAACCGCTTCTGTTATTCGAATTGATGGCGAGATGCGTTTTATCAGCGGAATGGTTGAAGACATTACAGACCGCAAACTTGCAGAAGCGGCTTTGCGCGAAAGCGAGGAAAGATTTAAAGCGCAGTACAAAGGCATTCCCATTCCCACGCTCACCTTGAGAAGAACAGGAGGAGATTTTGTTTTAGCGGATTTTAACGGTGCGACAGAAAAAATTACGCAAAACAAAATCAGTGATTATCTCGGAACGAAAGCAAGCGAGTTTTTTGACAATTCGCCGGAAGTTCTGAAAAATATCAACCGCTGTTTCAATGAAAAAACAACCTTCCAACATGAAACGCTTCACCGTTTAAAAACGACCGGAGAGTCGAAACATTTTGATTTCAGCTATGTTTTTGTGCCGCCCGATATGGTTATGGTGCATAGCCGCGACGTTACCGAACAGCGCCAGGCTGAAGAGTCTTTGCGTGAAAGCGAAAATCGCTTTCAGATGGTTTCCCGCGCGACGAACGACGCTCTTTGGGATTGGGATTTGTTAACGGACTCTTTATGGATGAATGAAGTTTATTACAAGCTGTTAGGTCGGTCGCCGGGCAAAGTGAAGCCGAATATAAAATTATGGTACAAAGGAATACATCCTGAGGATAAGAATAGAGTTATCAACGGTCTCAAGTCAGTAATTGAAAGCGGAGACAATTATTGGGTAGATGAATACCGCCTGCTTTCTACAGAAAATTCCGTCGCCTATGTATTTGACCGTGGATATATCATCTATAGCGAGGACGGTAAGCCGATTAGAATGATCGGCGCGGCAATAGATATTACCGAGCGCAGACGGGCGCAGGAACAACTCGACCATTTTTTTAATGTTTCGATTGACTTGTTATGCTTTGTCGGTTACGACGGCTATTTTAAGCGTGTCAACCCGGCGTGGGAAAAGACGCTCGGCTACAGCGAAGAAGAGTTGCTTTCCAGACCTTTTATAGAATTCATACACCCGGACGACCGCGAGTACACGCTAAAAGAAGCGGAGGGAAATTTTAAGGGACAAAAAACAATCTCTTTTGAAAATCGCTATTTGTGCCGGGACGGTTCTTATAAATGGCTGCTCTGGAATTCGGCGACGATACCCGACGAGCAGATGATCTATGCCGTCGCGCATGACATTACCGAGCGCAAGCACATGGAAAATGCTTTGCGCGAGAGTAAAGAACATCTGGCTCTGGCGCAGCAAGCGGCACGAATCGGAAGTTTTGAATTAAATCTGCAGACTATGCAAGCCACTTCATCAGCGGCGCTGGAAACGCTTTACGGCGTCTCGCCGGGAAAGTTAAGCCGTAAGTATGAAGATTGGGCGGAATACGTTCATCCGGAAGATTTGCCGAAAGTCAAACAGGAGCTTGAGCGGGCATTGTCGAGCGGGGAACATAATGCAGAGTTCCGCATTTTACAAAATGACGGAAGCGTACGCTGGATATACAGCACAGGTAAAGTTTTCTACGACGAAGCAGGCGTTCCGCAAAGGCTGGTCGGCGTAAATATGGATGTGACCGGGCGAAAACTGGCGGAATCGACCCTGCGTTTTCAAAAAATACTGCTCGAAGCGCAAAGCGAAGCCTCGATCGACGGCATTCTGGTGGTCACGCCGACCGGAGAAATTAGTTTCCACAATCACCGGTTTGTGGAAATGTGGGGAATTCCCAACGAGCTGCTGACAGCAAAATCGGATGAAAAACTCCTGCAGTCAATCGTTGGCAAAGTAGTTAACCCCCGCCAATTTTTGGAAACGGTTTCTTACCTTTATCAAAAACCTTTTGCCAGGAATCAAGATGAAATTCTTTTGACCGACGGACGAACTTTTGAACGGTATTCCGCGCCGGTCATTGATGCGGATGAGACATATTTCGGAAGAGTCTGGTTCTTTCGCGATATTACCAACCGTAAAAAAACTGAGGAAGCAATTCGCTTTCAGGCACATTTGCTCGACACCGTTGAACAAGCTGTTATTGCCACAAATTTAGAAGGAATGGTCATTTACTGGAACCGGTTTGCAGAAAAACTCTATGGATGGAGCGCCGAAGAAGCCGTCGCGCGCAATATTATGGAACTGACGACGCCGGAATTTTCTCAGGAAAAAGCTGCTAAGCTCATGGCTCAATTGAGTGTCGGCAAAAGTTGGACGGGGGAATTTACCGTCCAGAACAAAGAGGGCACGACCTTTCCGGCACAAATTTTCAATTCGCCTATCAACGGTGCTGATGGAAAGTTAATCGGGATCGTTGGAATTTCGTTTGACATCACGGATCAAAAAGAAGCTGAAACTGCGCTTGCGGAAGCCAACGAGCGTGCCATTCGCGAATATGACAGCTTGCTGCAGAGGCTTAACACGCTCGCCCAGACTATCGGAACGGATCATAATCTGACGGCAATATTTGTTGCTATCCTTGATTTTGCGTCACTTTCCATACCTTGTTCATCCTTAACTATCTCGCTCTATAACCGGGAGCAGAGCACGCGCAAAGTTATATATATGTGGTATAACGGCAAGGAAGCGGACGTTTCCGCGCTCGACTCTGTGCCGGTAGGGGAAGGTCCCGTCGGACAGGCAATGCGGTCAGGCGAGGTGAAAATTGTTAATGATTATCTCCAAACCGCCGGAAAAAAGCCGACGCATGTCTTTTTCGGTTTTGAAGAGGATTCCCGCAAGCCGCGTTCCACTATTATTGCGCCGATGAAAATCATGGGAAATGCTATCGGCGTCATAGAAATTCAAAGTTACGAGCGCGATGCCTACACGCAGGAACACGCCACCGCGATGAGAATGGCAGCCAACCTTGCCGCTAATGCCATTGAGAATGTAAGGCTGCTCGAACAGGAAAGACACAATGCCGAAATGCTTCGGCAAGCACAAAAACTCGAATCAGTCGGAAAATTGGCAGGCGGCATCGCACACGATTTCAACAATATGCTAACTGCAATCAACGGTTATAGCGGAATGATACTGCGGCAGCTCGCTCAGGAAGATCCGCTTCGCCCGAAAGTCGAAGAGATTAAAAAAGCCGGTGACCGCTCGGCTTTGCTGACGCATCAGCTCTTAGCCTTCAGCCGCCAGCAAATCCTGAAACCGAAAGTGTTGGATATTAATGAAGTAATTATTGATACGAGTAAGATGCTGCAACGACTTATCGGCGAGGACATTCAACTCAACATTCTGCCGAATCCGAGAATCGGTCGCGTCGAAGTGGATCCGGGACAGCTGACGCAGGTCATTATGAATTTAGCGGTTAATGCACGCGATGCGATGCCGGACGGCGGCAGTTTGATTATTGAAACCAGCAATGTAGAGCTGGACGGAAAATACGCCGCGCTTCACGTCCCGACCAAACCCGGCTCATACGTTATGTTGGCGGTAACCGATACCGGCAGCGGAATGGACAATGAAACTATTAAACAAATCTTCGAGCCGTTCTATACAACCAAAGAAGTCGGCAAAGGCACGGGACTCGGATTATCAACGGTTTATGGAATAGTTAAACAATCCGGTGGTTATATCTGGGTGTACAGTGAGCTCGGCAAAGGAGCGACATTTAAAATATACTTTCCGCGCGTTGATGAAGGAGCTGAAGAAGACAAAAGTGATTCCGCTTTTGAAAATACTCCGTTCGGAAACGAAACAATCCTGTTGGTGGAGGATGAGGATTCGGTTCGCGATTTCGCTCGTCAAACTTTGGAAACTTGCGGTTATAAAGTTATTGAAGCTCGAAACGGAGAGGAAGCCTTGTCGATTTATGAAGAGTCTGATTCTAAAATTGACCTATTAATAACGGATGTCGTTATGCCCAAGATGGGAGGACGCAGACTAGCTGAAAAAATAACCCGAATGAATCCTCAAATACCCCAGCTTTTTATGTCGGGCTACACTGACGACACGATTATTCGGCAGGGGATGATAACCGAAGATATGACCTATATTCAAAAGCCGTTTACTTTTGAAAAGCTGGCGCACAAGGTAAGAGAATTACTCGATAAAAAATGAAGATGCAAATGGGAGCCAGAAAAAGAGCAGATAAAAATAAAGAATCTTACAACCCTGCTTAAAGATTGTTGAATTTCTTCATTGTTATTCTTTAGTTCCAAAGATACATCAAGAAAACCCCCCTTCTATTTGTCCTATCTTCCGCGACCTAATGAGAACCCCACCGACCGAAAATAAAGCCGATAATCGTGCCGCCGATTATTCCGCTTATTAAAATCGGAGCGTATGCTTTTGTAATAATTGCATCGGGCAAACTAATAAGAAGTCCAAAAATCAAACCGCTCGCCCAACCCGGTAAAGACAAGCTGCTTGCAGCAATAACAAATCCAATCCCAAACCGGCTGATAAAAGCTCCGGTCATCGCGGCAGTTTTATCCGGAAACGAAAGCGGTATCATTAAAGCAGTATCAATTAAGCCGAAAACGCCGCCGCAAATTGCGCCTAGCAGAATTCCGGACATCTTTTTATCTCACTATAAGATAATTCGCCTCTTTGAAGATCTTCTCGATCTCATCAAGCGTCAATTTAACATCAAGCTTCACACCGTGCTTTTTAGCACGAATCCGCATCAAAATATGTTCGGATTTTAAGCCGAATGGTAAAAAAGTGGTAAAAGTTAAAATGAGCGATTTGTAACTATGTTTAATTTCAAGTGTTTACAAGTAGCGTTCGGTCGCCCTCATCTACAGCAAAATAATCAAGCACTTACCGAGGGTAGGTGCTTTTTCTTTTTCCTTTTTTTCACTTTCAATTCCACCATCAACCCTTTTTGTGTTTTCAATATGTCAGATTTATTTTCAAGATTACCCACTTTTAAAGATTTTTCGCGAAAAATACAAAAAACAATCGCTTTTCAAAAAAATGCTTGGCATTTAATCTTTTTTCGCATATTATGCTGAAAATCGGTAAATCTTACTTTTGGAGTGCCCAAATGACTCTTACAATCGAAAGGCTCTGGAAAGAAGCTGACTTCTCTCCTAATTCTGCGCAGGCAGAGGCGATCAAACAGGTGGAAGATCCGCTTTTTTTACCTGCGGGACCCGGCTCGGGGAAAATGCGCGGTTTACTCCGGCGAACCGTTAATCTGAAAGCGCGCCATAATATCAAACTTGAAGTGCTCTTCCTTAGCACCTTCACCGAAAAAGCCGCTTTCCGGCTCAAACAAGGTTTGACGGCACTTCTCGGACTCGTTACAAACTTTACAAACAAGCCATACGGCATCGCCGAAATATATATTGGTACGGTCCATTCCTTCACAAAGACATTTTCGTTTGTTTTGATAAGTCATTTGAAGGCGTGGATCAAAACAGAGTACGAAATCGCTGATGTCTGTCAGCTGAAAACCATCTAAATTTTTTGTTATTTGCTGTATTTATGAATTTGAACTAAAAACCAAAAAGGAGAAAAAAATGACCCCTATATCGCCAACTGATGTCTACAAACAGGAACTAAAT
>DATLOR010000028.1:0-6993 GCA_035536135.1 Pyrinomonadaceae bacterium
ACCGTCTCCGACGTTAATTTTTCGGCGATATCTTCGGGCGGTTTCGGCAGATTCTCTTTTTGCCTTTCTTCAAAACTCAGTTTTGCCTGGCGTTTTTTGTAATTCGTCAAACGCAGAAAGGCTTTCACAAAGGTGTTTTGAAAGCTCATATTTTTTTCAGCGTCTGTTTAATTCCGCCCCAGCCGCGATAAAGCCGAAACTTGCCCATTGATTTCCGCTCGTGATTTGGCGAAAGGATTTCAACGCGTTTTCGGAAATTTCAGGTGCGATAATTCCGGCTTTATCAAGAAAGCTTTGCGCGAAACTGATCGAAGAAAAAACGATCGGCAAAACAAAGATCGGCAATATTTTCATACGCCGATTTTACAAATCATTCGGTAAATTTGAAAGTCTGCCGCGTTTTTTTATGCGCGTTCGATCCGTGCGACAAAACACCCGGCTTCGGCGTTGCGGATATTGATGTAATTGACCTTTGAAAAAGCAAAAATCTCCGCGATCTGCGTTTCGATGCCGTCTTTTTTGACCGTTTCTCTTCTAACGAGTTCGCTTTCATTTCCGAAACCTTCAAAGAGTAGCGGCAGATCGATCAGTTCGGGCGGAAAACCGTGTGCATTGTAAGATTCGCACTCGTCTTTGTGAATATAAACCGGACCCGGGAGCGGCAGATTCGACAAGTTTTCAAACGCATTGTAAGTAAATAAAATTCTTTCTTCCGCGCCTTTCAGAAAAGTTTTCAAACACACGCGGCACGGACCGTAACCCGCTGCCAGATCGGCAAAAGCCGGATGTCCGTACTGCGCCGAAACCATATTTTCGCGCACACTTCGGGCAATTTCCGACGGAATCGGAACGATTTTATAATTCATAAGTTTTCTCCTTTGATTATTGTTTTTCTTTTTCCAAAATCTGTTTTTTGCGTTCAACGCCCCAGCGATAACCGCTCAGATCGCCGCTTTTTCCGACGACGCGGTGACACGGAATGACAAGGGCGACGCGGTTCGAAGCGCACGCCGTCGCAACGGCGCGAACCGCATTTTTATTGCCTAAACCGGCGGCAACATCGGAATATGAAACCGTTTCGCCGTATGGAATTTTCCGCAGCGCGTCCCAAACGCGCATCTGAAAAGCCGTCGCCTGCAAATCGAGCGGCAAGTCTAAAGTTTTGTTTTCGCCCGAAAGATTCGCCAGAATCGCTTCGACATAATCCTTCAGATCCGCGTTATTTTCCGTGATTTCCGCGTTTTTGTATTCGCTTGCAAGATTTTCCCTGAGCGTCACGTCATCATCGCCGAACGTCACGGCGCAAACGCCTTTCGCGGTTCGCGCAACCAGTAATTTACCCAGATCGCAATCGGAAATGGTGTAATTGATCGTCATATTTTTGCCTTTTTTCGCATAAGTTTTCGGCGTCATCCCGAGCTTTGCGGAAACGTTTTCATACAAACGGCTGCTTGAGCCGAATCCCGAATCATACATTGCGCCGGTCACGTCGCTTCCCTTTTTGATCTCGTTTTTAAATCTTTCCAGACGCTTGATCTCGGCGAACTTCTTGGGTGAAACGCCGATGATTTCTTTAAAAATCTTTTGCAGATGCGCCGGGCTCAAATTTAACTGCGCACCCAGATCTTCGAGCGAAATTTGTTCTTCCCGCTCAAGGATTTCCGCCGCGCGAAGCACGGTTTTCGTCTGCGGATTCGCCGTTTCGCTCTGCGGCTTGCACCGCAAACAAGCGCGAAAGCCTTGCTCTTCCGCCGTTTCCAGCGAATTAAAAAACTGCACGTTTTCGCGTTTCGGCAGGCGCGACGCGCACGAAGGCTTGCAGTAGATCCGTGTCGAATCCACGCCGTAAACAAACGCGCCGTTAAATCTCGCATCGTTGTTCTGCACCGCTTTCCAATAAATTTCCGTTTCCATAACTTTGATTTTATGTAATTGGGAAACTTAAATCTATCCGAAAATTGTCCTGCAATTTTTTATTTCCGCGCGTGTTTGTTACATTGGTTCTATGCTTAATTCTTTAACTTATTCATTACCCGAAAACTTGGAAAAAGCCGTCCGTGAAACGACTGACGAATGGCGGAAGGAAAACAAAATTGCGCGAATCTGGGCGAAAGACGCGAGCGTTTGGACAAATGATGACGAGGCAAAATGGCTCGGCTGGCTCGATTCGGTCGCGGCTGAAACTGCAAAAGTTCAGGAATACAAGGATTTTGCCGAAGACGTGAAATCATCAGGTTTTACCGATGTTTTGCTGATGGGAATGGGCGGCTCAAGCCTGTGTCCCGAAGTTCTTTCGATCACTTTCGGCGCACAAAATTTTCACGTTTTGGATTCGACCGTTCCGGCGCAGATCAAAACGCTCGAAAGCCGCCTGAATCTTGAAAAAACGCTTTTCATCGTCGCTTCAAAATCCGGTTCGACCTTAGAGCCGAACACTTTCAAGCAATATTTTTTCGAACGGGTTTCCGAAAAAGTCGGCAGGGAAAATGCCGGAAAACAATTTGTCGCGATCACCGACCCGGATTCAAAAATGCAGAAAGTCGCTGAAACGGACGGCTTTCGCAAGATCTTTTTCGGCAACCCCGAGATCGGCGGACGCTTTTCCGCGCTTTCGCCTTTCGGAATGGCTGCGGCAAGCGCGATGGGTTTGGACGTTGAAGATTTTCTGAGGCGTGCTTCGGAAATGGTCGCCGATTGCAAAACCGAATTTTCGGACGGAAACGCGGGCGCACTTCTTGGAGCAATCCTCGGCGTTTGCCAAACTCACGGGCGCGACAAACTGACGATCTTCACCTCGCCCGAAATCTACGACGCGGGCGCGTGGCTCGAACAGCTGATCGCCGAAAGTACCGGCAAACAAGATGTTTCGATCATTCCCGTCGACCGCGAACCGCTTCTCGAAGTTGAGGATTACAGCGAAGACCGCGTATTTGCTTACTTGAAATTGAAAGATTCAAAAGAAAATTATCTGGACGAAAAAATCGACGCGCTTGCCTCGAACGGTCATCCGGTCGTCAAAATCGAGCTTGCCGAAAAAGAAAATCTCGGACAGGAATTTTTCCGCTGGGAATTCGCCACCGCCGTCGCAGGCGCGATCATGCAGATCAATCCGTTTAATCAGCCCGACGTTGAATCTGCCAAGATCGAGGCGCGAAAATTGACCGAAGAATACGAAGAAACCGGCGAATTGCCCGAGGAAACGCCGATCTTCGAAGGCGACGGCGTCAAACTTTTTACGAGCGCAGAATATGCCGAATCGCTCGAAAAACTTGTCGGTACGGAAAAATCTCTGAAAAAATATCTTGAATCGCATCTCGCGCATTTGCAGGAAAACGATTATTTCGCGCTTCTCGCGTATATCGAAATGAATGCGGAAAACGAAGAAATTCTGACACAAATCCGCGAAAAAGTTTTGCGGAAAAAATTAACGGCGACCTGTCTGGGATTCGGTCCGCGCTTCCTGCATTCGACCGGGCAAGCTTACAAAGGCGGCGCCAACAGCGGCGTTTTTCTGCAAATCACCTCGGACGATGCGACGGATTTCCCGGTTCCCGGACAGAAATTCACTTTCGGCGTCGTCAAAGCCGCCCAGGCGCGCGGCGATTTTCAGGTTTTGCTTGACCGCAAACGCCGTGCTTTGCGCGTTCATCTCGGCGCAGACGTCAAGAAAGGCTTGGAAAAACTTTCAGGATTGATTTAAGCCGATTCAACCAAATAAAAAAAGCGTTAAGGTTTTGCAAAACCTTAACGCTTTTTTTTACTTCGCAACGATAACTACATTCCGTCGTTCTCGTCCTTTTCCTTTGGATTGAGCAGATTGCCGCTTTCGTCAATTGCATCCCTGTCAACGTGTTCCTGCGGCGTTTTCTTGCCCGGCTGCGGCGTGTGTTCGGGGTGTTTCCCTTCCAGTTCGGAAGTTGTTCCTTCCCGTTCGTTTTGTTCCAAAGCCTGTTTGTCCTGGGCGACATCTTTTTCGTCCGGCATAATTTTAATTCCTCCCTTATTCGTACTTATTCTAAAAAAATAGCCGCAATTTCTCGCGGCTAAAAACATCTTATTAAACTCCGACCGTTTCGTTTTCTTCTTCTTCGAGAAGATACGGCGTGACCGTCGGTTTATCCAAATCTTCCTGCAAGACTTTTGCAATCACGGGCAAACTCAAACTGCGCGTTTTTGAAATGCCCGGAACTTCCTTGCCTTTCGCGTAGACGGCGTGCCGACCGTGTTCCTGATACCATTCGCTCAAACTCGCGGTTTTGTGCATTTCTTCGATGATCTGCCGCCAGCCGACGCCTGTGTTGTAAGCGCAGAATGAAATCTCGCCGTCCTGCGTTCCGTAGGGAATCACGCACATTTCGGTGCGGCGGAAATCGTAGGTAAAAAGGTCTTGAAACCACATTCCTTCAACGCACAGAACGCGCCAAACGTCTTCTTCCGTTTTGGTCTGCATCCGGTCGTTGCGGTCGGAATTCGAATTCGCAGACGATGGTTTAAAAAGATTCAGGATCTGCGAGATCGGAAAACCTTCGGGCGCGTTCGATGCGTCGTAGTTGCGCATGATCGCCATCCCGAGTTGCGCCATCGTCAATTTTTTGCCGCGTGCCGTGTCGGTGATCGTCGCGACGTCCTGCATAAATTGCTCGTAGTTGAAAAACTCGAACAATGAACGCATTTCATTCGTCTTTTTGTTGACGACGACGAGCGTGAAGATTCCGCAGTTCGGATGACAGTTGCACGACGACCAGCCCCACGGCGCGTCTGCGCCTTGAAGCATATCCATCACGCTTGTGAACGCCGAATATGATGAAAGCGGAAACCAATCACGAAGCGGTTCGAGCGCGAGCTTGTCGTTAAGCTGATCCTTCAGATCATGCGTCATTCCCGCGAGCGTATAGCGCTGCTCGATGCGGTCTTTATCGGAAATATCTTCGTCGCGTCCGGTAAACGAAACGGGCTGAAACGCGATAGTTTGAACTTTATCGATGTTTTCCGCCGCGAATTTGACGATCTCGCCGATCGCGTCGTTGTTGATCGTATTGACGATCGTCGTCACGAGCGTGACTTTAATGCCGACCGACGCGAGATTCTCGATCGCCTTTAATTTAACGTCGAACAAATTGCCGACGCCGCGGTGTTTGTTCTTTTCTTCGGAAACGCCGTCAAATTGCAGATAAACGCCGTGTTGTCCGGCTTCTTTCGCCTGTTTGCAGAATTCGATGTCTTCGGCAAAACGGATGCCGTTCGTCGCGGCTAAAATTCTATAAAAACCGATCTTCTTGGCATACGCGACCGATTCGAGATAATGCGGCGCGATCGTCGGTTCACCGCCCGAAAACAGAATGATGATCTGGCGGCGCGGTTTGAAGGAAACGGCGTTGTCCAAGATCTGTTTCGTGTCTTCGAACGTCGGTTCGTGAACGTAGCCGACCTGGTTGGCGTCCATAAAACACGGGTTGCACATCATATTACAGCGGTTCGTCAGATCAACCGTCAAAACTGCGCCGCGTCCGAATTTGATGTCCGATGTGCCGTGATGATGAACGTGCTTGTCTTCGGCGGCTTTGAAATCGCGTCCGAAGAACAGCGATTCAATTCTTTCGAGAAATTTCGCGTCCGTTGCGAGAACATCGACGAATTCGCCGTGCGTCGGGCAAGTTTTACGCATCAGAACCTGTCCGTTTTCCTCGACGATCTGCGCCTTGATCTCGCCCGGATGCGAGTTCATCAGAATTTCGAGCGGTATGGATTTATCGATCACGCCGCTCCGCACGTTTTTCACGCACGTCGGGCAAAGCGAGTCGGTTTCGCGCGGAAAACCGAGCGGCGGCGCGGTTCGTTCGTAGGATTTTAGAAGCGGTTCTGCCGCCCATTGGGGCTGAATCGACTGACCTTCGGGCAAAGCCTTATTGACCGCCTGAAACGCCTTCCAGCCCAAATCCGCCAGTTTCGAAGCGGCTTTCGAGCCTTTCTTCCCCTTCGCTTTTCCCTCGCCGCGTCTGAAGTTATCACTGAACATAATGAATTTATTATACTATCTTGGAATAAAAATTTTCGTATTGGATGCACAAAACTAAGTAGAAGCCTACCAAATTGTGAAAAATTTTCCAAGCTTTACAGACTTATACGGCAAATCGTTTTGTTTTCATTCTCAGTTAAGAGTTATTTACAAGAATCAATTTCAGTAATTTCCGCTTTCAAGCCTGCCCTT
This sequence comes from Pyrinomonadaceae bacterium, assembly GCA_035536135.1. Taxonomy (GTDB): domain Bacteria; phylum Acidobacteriota; class Blastocatellia; order Pyrinomonadales; family Pyrinomonadaceae; genus JAFDVJ01. Next base: position 6,209 of record DATLOR010000028.1, read on the forward strand.
CCCGTTTCGATAAAAATGAATTAGAACGGCGATGAATATGCTAAAATATCGGCTTTGTCGAAAAGAATTTTTGAAATTTATCTTCAACTCATTTTCAGAGGAGTTTATGTCTAAAAATAAAACCTTATTAAAATGGAAGGAGCCTCAAATTGCGCTGAAAGCCTTTAGAAATCAAATTACCTGGAAAGATATTGCTCTATCTTTTGCCGTCTATGCGGGAAAATTCGTGGCAGGCGGTTTTTTGATCGTTTTGATAATTTACATTATCACCGTTTTCCGGAATGGGTTTTATTTTGATGAAAAAACCGCCGCCGTATTTTTTCTGCTGATGTTATGCGGATTACTACTCGGATTTGTCCTTTGGATGCGAGACTATCGAAACAGAACTAATCCGCATGTAATTTATTTTGGTAATGAATATATCCAAATCTCAAATTTTCTTTCAGATTATGCTTACATTTCATATGGGGAAATTCAGAACTACAATATCAAAAAAGCGGAAGTTGAGAACGCAGAGTTCAGAATTTTGGAAATCAAAAGCTGGAACGATGTAAAATTAAACATTTGGATCGAGCAAAATATAAAAAGCGAAGATATTGTTGAAATATTCAACAGCAAAAAAGTTCAACTTCGCAGCTCTCAGTCGGCGCAGTCAGCTGAATAATAATCCGGCGACACCCTAAAATTTTTTTTGTATAAAACGTAAACGTCTGCTTTGAGTTTTAATTCGGGCAGACGTTTTTTATCGAAGTTTATTAATTATTCAAACGATTTTCGCTTTCGCG
>DATLOR010000029.1:0-2926 GCA_035536135.1 Pyrinomonadaceae bacterium
TGCGAGCCAGTCATTCGCGCCGTGCTTTTGATAAGTTCCAGGTTCCAGATTCCAAGTTGAAAAACAATCACATCTGGAACCTGAAACCTGGAACCTGGAGCTTATGGATTTAGTGCTGATTAAATGCCGCGAGCGGGAAATCAAGGTTTTGCCCCCAGCGATAGGTCATCATTAAATTGTCGCTCGATTTCAAAACGAAGAAGTTAAAACCGCCGCCGTTCGTGTCGTTTTGATAAACCGTAATGTCCGATTTACCGTCGCCGTCATAATCGCCGACGGCTGACAAGGCGTTGTTTACTCCCCAAGCCGTCGTGCTGTAGCTGGCGCCGAAATCGGTCGTCACATACCACGCACGGCTTCCGTTTTCGTTTCTGAGCAGAGCAATATCGGTTTTGCCGTCGCCGTTGTAATCGCCCGGAATGATCGAATCCGTATTCGTGCCCAAGTAAGCGATGCGCAGGCTGTTGTCCGCCGATTGGAGGATGAAGTGCGTGCTGACCGAATTGATATTTCGCTGAACGGCGATGTCCGATTTGCCGTCGCCGTCAAAATCGCCCGTGTATGGACGGTCAAACTGGATTCCCCACGGAATATAAGTGACATTGCCGTTCGGATTATTTGCCGAGCCGCGATAGTAGAAATAGCTCTGTTCGCCTGTGTTTGCGCCGTTGCGGTAAACCGCAACGTCCGTTTTTCCGTCGCCGTCGTAGTCGCCGACGACCGTTGCGTTGTCCTGACTTTGACCGAATTGTTCAAAACGAACCGTGTTGTCCGAGCTTTGCAGAATATAAAATCCGGCGGTCAAAGGTGCGCCCGAACGCCAGACGGTCAGATCCGTTTTCGAGTCGCCGTCGTAATCGCCGCAAACGATGGTATCGCCGCTTTTGCCCCATTGCTGAATTCGTGATGCGCCGCCGCTCAAGCCGATATACCACCAGAATTGTCCGCTCGTAACGCGGCGCAGCGCAAAATCGGTTTTGCCGTCGCCGTCGTAATCGCAAGTTGCGGCTTTGTGCGGCACCGCCGCCGCCGCGCTTTGCAGACGCGCCAAACCCGTGCGCGGTGTTGCATTGACCTGTGTGAAATAGCCGCCGATCAGGATCTTGCCGTCCGGCTGCTGGACGGTCGAATAGATCGTGTTGTTGTCGATCTTCGCGTTGAAACTGTTGTCCAGTGTTCCGTTCGAATTCAGACGCGCAACCCGTTTGACCGCCGCGCCGTTGAACGAAGTAAAACTGCCGACGATAATGATTTTGCCGTCCGCCTGACGAACGGCGGAAAAAATCGTGTTGTCGGTATCCGCGCCCGAATCGAAAGCGCTGTCAACCGTTCCGTTCGCGTTGAATCGAACGATGTGCTTGTTGTTAACGCTCGAATCGATCCGCAGATTGCCGACCGCGATCACTTTGCCGTCAGTTTGCGGGATGATTTCGGCAACCGCCGCACCGTTTAAGTTGAATTTATTGGCGTGCGGAACGAACGAATTGTCGGTGTCGCCGTTTTCGTTCAAACGCGCCAGACCGAAACGATATTCCGCGCCGTTCAGAAAATCCCAGCCGCCGCCGATCAGGATTTTCCCGTCCGCCTGCAATTTGATCTCGATAACGCCGACCTGCGGAGTCATCGTCGTATTGAAAGTCGTATCCAATGTGCCGTCGGTATTGAGCCGCTTGATCGTGGAAAGCGCAACGCCGACCAAAATTTTGCCGTCCGGCTGTACGGCAATCGCGTTGATGCGGTTGGTCATTGCCGCCGCCGGCGGAACAAATGCCGGATCAAGCGAACCGTCGGCGTTCAAGCGCGCCACGCGCTGCCGCGCCGTCCCGTTGAATGATGTGAAAACGCCGCCGACCAAGATCTTGCCGTCCGGCGCAACCGCCACGCTGTCAACATTTGCGTCGGCTGCGCCGGTACCGGGATTAAAGCTCGTATCGAGCGAACCGTCAGAGTTCAAACGCGCAATCCCGTTACGCGCCGCGCCGCCGACGGCGGAAAAAGCTCCGGCGATCAGGATCTTGCCGTCCGCCTGTGCGACTACCTGATTGACGATCGCCACCTGCACATTGGGCATCGGCGAGAGAACCGGATTGAAATCCGTATCGAGATCGCCGCTTGCCGAAAAAACCGCCGCCGTTAAAATTAAAATTGCCAGAACCGTTACGAAAAATTTACCGAAATTCATTTCTTTTCTCCCCCAAAAATTAAACTGAAAAATTGCCTTCTACCCTCAATAACGGATTCGCGGAAAAAAGCGGCTCAAAAAATTTTGAAAAAAAGTTATAATTATTTTCGCGTTAGAAAATTACGGAAGTGGAAGCGAATCGTTCACAGGAAGTTACGGTCTTTTTAAAGGCTTGGAGCAGCGGCGACCGGCAGGCGGCTGACCGCTTGATGATGCTCGTTTACGACGAGATGCGGCGGCTCGCGGCGAGTTATCTTCGGCAACAACGCTCCGATCATACCCTGCAGCCGACCGCGCTCGTTCACGAAGCCTATCTGAAACTGATCGATGTTTCGCAGGTTGACTGGCAGGACCGCGCCCATTTTTTCGCGGTCGCGGCGCAAACGATGCGGCATATCCTGGTTGACCACGCGCGAGCGGTCGCGGCGGACAAACGCGGCGGCGGCGCACAAAAGATCGCGCTCGATGAAGCCGTCAGTTTTTCTAATCAGCCGCAAGATATTGATCTGCTTGCGCTTGATGAAGCCCTGCAAAGGCTCGCCGAACAGGACGAACAACAAAGCCGGATTGTCGAGCTCCGTTTTTTCGGCGGTTTGACGGTCGAAGAAACGGCGGAAGTTTTACGAATTTCGCCCGCGACCGTCAAACGCGAATGGTCAACGGCGCGGGCGTGGCTTTTTCGGCAGATGAAAACGGGTCAGAACCGCCTGCGTTAGCGGGCGGGCAACTTCGTCAAGAAAAAAG
>DATLOR010000030.1:0-10285 GCA_035536135.1 Pyrinomonadaceae bacterium
AGGGTGCCGGCAGATCCATCTGCCCGCCAGCTTGACCAGACCCTTGTGAAATCCGGCGTTCGGAAACTGTTTTTTGATGCTTTTGATATAGGTTTTCGGCAAGCCGCATTTCACAACGCCGAGCGAAAAATCGACCAGATCGCCTTTGCGGAACGTTTCGACCAATTGGTTGTCCCGGTACGCCCCGAGCTTGTGGTGCTGGTCGATCATCAACTCGATTTCGGGAATCCATCCGGCAAGATCATTTCGCTGTAAATATTCCCGCGCCGAAAGGATCGACGGCGGCAGATAATCGAAAGTCGCGCCCGTCCAGATCCCGATATCGTGAAAACATCCGGCAATGATGATCTTTTCGCGTTCTTCCGCGTTATACTCGCCGAGCGCGAAACAAAAGTTCGTCATCCGGTAGACGTGATTTTTATAGCCCGCAAAATCACCGCCGATTGTGCCTTTCCATTTGTCCAGGATGTCTTCAAGGAGCGGAATGCGGTCTTCGATCGTCATCGTTTATCCCCTTATTCCGCGCTTTTCAGCCCGTTAATGATCGCTTCGAGCTCGCTCAGTTTTTCGACAGGCAAATCCTTGACCATCTCGGTGATCGAGGACGGGATTTTTTCTTTAACGAGCGTTTTGAGGGCATGATTTTCCGCAATCACCGAATTTTCCGTCGGTCGCCATTCGAACAGGTCGTTCGGCGTGCAGTTAAGCGCGATACACAGCTTTTCGAGCGCTTTGACCTTAAAAACAACCGGGTAAAAGCTGAGCATATTGCTCGCCGTCGAAGCCGCAAAGCCGTTTTTGACCAGAAAAGCATGCGGTTTATCGATTCCGCGCAGAGTTAAAATACGCCGCAGATTGTAAATCAACATAAACACCTCCAAGTTTCTGTATTGTTGTTACAAGTTTATAAATTGCAGTTACAAGTTATAAAAAGACGGTTACAAGATTTAATTTTGCGCTTACAAGTATGTAAATTGCGGTTACAAAGTTTTTTACAACAGTTACAAGATATTTTTTGACGGTTAGAAGTTTTTTTATAGCACTTACAAGATACTATTTAACAATTACAAGTTATTAAACAGAAGTTACAAGTTTTGGCAATATTTTTTAATATTTCAGGAAACCCACAATCCGGTGATATCGACTATTTTCCACGAACCCTCACTTTTTTCTAAAAGAAGGCTTTTGCCGAATCCGCACAAACCGCAGTAAACATATTCCACCATGACTTTAGCGGTTGTTTTCTCCTCGTTGAACATAACTTGCGAGAGGCGGGCGCTGGCAATCGGTCGCGGCAGTTTAGCGATCGATTTGGAAAGATTTCTTTTTTCGCTTTTTCGTTCGGAATCTTCCTTACCTCCATAAAAATGATTTTTATATTCCTGTTCGTCCATCAGGATGTACGGAACCGGCAGATCAAATTTTCGTTCAAGCTCTTGAGGCGAGATTATGTTCGAATTTTTGTCGAAGATGACAAGAGATTTAAATCCTTCCTTAACAAATACCTCATTCAAAACGATAGAATAAACCGCGTATTTTTCAGACTCTTCATTAAATTCGGCGACATTTGAAACTAGCGTCGGCTGAGTCCGTGAAGTATTGTCCGGAAGCGGCAGTTGTTCAGACGGCGGCTTAATCCAAATAACCGCTAAAGCCACGCCGATAAAGAAGGTGATAATCGCGGTTGCCGTTCTGAGCGAAATGTTTTTCATACACTTTTAGATTAAATGATCGTCGTCACGATCTCGCGAATACTGCGCTGCAATTCGCGGTCGTCGGTGATCGGCGAGCAGAGCGCGACTTCTGCGGCGGCGATCGGGGAAATTCCTTTGGAGATCATTTGGGCGGCGTAGATCAGTAAACGCGTCGAAACGCCTTCTTCGAGTCCGTGTCCGCGAAGGTTGCGCACTTTTTGACCGATCTTGACCAGATCCTGCGCGGTTTGCGGGTCGATTCCGCCTTCTTTGGCGACGATCGCGGCTTCGTCTTCGGCGTTCGGGTAATCGAATTCCATCGCGACGAAGCGTTGGCGCGTCGATTGTTTGAGGTCTTTTAAGATCGACTGATAACCCGGATTGTATGAGACGACGAGCATAAATTCGGGCGGCGCTTCGATCACCGTGCCGCGTTTTTCGATCGGCAGACGGCGGCGGTCGTCCGTTAGAGGGTGGATGATCACGACCGTATCCTTGCGCGCTTCGACAACTTCATCGAGATAGCAGATCGCGCCGTTGCGAACGGCGGTCGTCAGCGGTCCGTCGTGCCAGACGGTTTCTTCGCCTTCGAGCAAAAAGCGTCCGACGAGATCGGTCGCCGACAGATCTTCGTGACACGCGACCGTGATCAGCGGGCGATTCATCTTATACGCCATATATTCGACAAAACGCGTTTTGCCGCAGCCCGTCGGACCTTTGAGCATCACGGGCAATTTTGCCTCATACGCGGCTTCAAAAAGTTCGACTTCCTGTTTGATCGGTAAATAATACGGCTCGTTATTGACTTTGTATTTTTCGACTGCAAGTTCCATAAAGTTTTTAGAGTTTTTAGAGTTTTTAGAGTGCATAGGGTAGAGATTTTAACTCTACGAACTCTAAAAACTCTAAAAACTCTACGAACTAATACTATCATTCGGCTGAAAATTGTGGCAATTATCGGATAAATAAAAAAGCGGCGACGAGGTTTCTCATCACCGCTCTTCGTCGTTCGATCAAAGAAAAATTACCAGCGAACCGGACGAATATCGGGACCGACAACGTGTTCGCCCGTGATGATAAATCCGCTGCGGTCGGGGTTGATCCGGGCGTTGCCGCCGTCGTTATGTAAAAAATGTCCGCCGTACCAGACGACGACATCCTGATCGACAACCGATTCGCCGTTGACGAACGGGTCGATCTGAATAAACGAATTTTGGCTGGTCGTCTGATTGAAACCGTCGTCGATCTCGTTTTGCAGAGCCGTTCCGCCGACGACATTCTTATATCTCAAAACCCATAGATCGTGACCGCCGAACGTATCGACGTTGCCGTCCGAGATATTCGGAATAAGTTCGTAGGCTTCGTCGCCGTTCGAGTTTTGAATGATCAGCCCGCGATTGGTCTGAATATTTTTGTTGGCGAACATTTCGGTCGGAATCGGTTTTGCAAATTTGCGCCCGCGTTCGACCTGAAAGACCTTGTTATTCGGCTGCACGATATCGAAATCGAAACGCCAGTAAGCGTGATGATGATGGACGAAGCAGACGCAGCTGTTATCGGTTGCGCCGAAACCGTAGCGCGGACGAATTACGCCGTCGTTGCCGAAACGCCATTCCATAATGTAGCGATACCAGCCGGCTTGCAGCTCGGACACCAGAACCGTATCGTTATCCTGCGTGTAAATCGCGACACCGCGAAAATTTCCCGTATCGCTGCCGCCGTCCAGGGCGGTCGTCGCGATCTGTCCGGCGGGAAGAATTCTGATTCCGGGCGCAACGTCGTTATTGCCCGAAGCCGGAGTTTGAAACATATCTTCCTGCCATTGCCAGTCGCGGTATGGTCCGCACTGACCGCCGGGATACTGGACGTTCAGAACCGGAACGTGTCCGCGTTTCAAAACGGATTTGCCTTTATATTTAACGTCGCGGACTTCGATGCCGGATTTGCGTGTTCCCGACGAAGCCGACGGGCGAACGACGAGCATTTCCCAGAGCGTCGTTTGTCCCTGCATAACGGTCAGCGTGGCTTGTCCGGCGGTTCCGTTCGAAGTTGTCGTTTGTCCGGCACTGGCGATCCCGCAGGCGTCGGGTGTCGCGCGCGATGAATTCGGTGCGCGGCTGTCGTAGCGAATGACCGATCCGCGTTTGATGCTCACGCTGACCACCTCGTTCCGCCCCGTATCGTTCCGGGCATCGATCCCGACATTGACGAGCCGTTCGATCGTGCCGTCCAAAATCGAAATATCGGGCATCGGACGAAAGACTTTGAGCGCGCCGCTTTTCAAGCCTTCGCTGAAATCAGCCTCTTTTTGCAAAATCTTAACCGCTTCCTCAAATTCTTCATCGTTCGGAGTCGGCTGATAATATTCTTCGTGAACCGTGACCGGAGTTTTGGCGGCAAAATCGCTTTCGGCGACAATCGTTTTGTCGTTCGTGTAGTCGTAAAAGATTGCCCGAAAACGCGTCGGCGGTTGGCGGACACTCGACTTGTCTTCATTTTCGAGAAAACCGAATTCGATCAAACGATACTTGACGCCTTTGAGCAAACTTTGAACTGCCTCGCTCTGTTCGGCGCGGAGCTTTGCCGCGTCCGTCTCGATTGGCGACGGTCCCCACGGAGTAACAATGATTTTGACTGCTTCCTGCGACTTTTTCGCGCGTTTCGGAGTTTTTTCGCCTGCCGAAACCGCAACTGAAAACAACGCAAAAATCAATCCTAAACCCAGAAAATATCGGCTTGGAATTTTTGACATCTTTCCCTCCCTGCAACTGTCATGAAATTGCGGTTAATTGTCTTGGAATTAAGTTAAAGAAACATCATTAAGAAATATCACTTGAACGGCTGACGGTCAAGTTTTTTCCGGGGTCAAAACAAATATCCGCCGCGATTTCTCACGGCGGATATTTGCAGATTTAAGTTGGGAAAAAAACTCTACTTACATTTCGAATAACCGCAGTCGCGGCAGAAGTCGCAGCCCGAAGCGTGTTCGAGCTGTCCTTTGCATTCGGGACATTCGCCGATCAGGCTCGACATTTTCGGTTCGGCTGATGCGGCGGTTTCGAGAATCGGCTGTGATGCCATTTTGCTGATTTGACGCTCCGATTGCGGCTGACCTTTTAGGCGGCGATCAATCAGAAGCAGACATTCGGCAATCGCCTGTTCGGGCGAAGTCAAAAGGCGTTCGTTAAACCAAACGGCGTGTGTGCCTGTGACCTTATTCAAGCTGCGCGAAACTTCTTTCACGTTAAATCCGCCGCGCAGCATTTTTGAAGCGAGCAGTCCGACACCTTCGGAGATCGGTCCGGTGGCGAAAACTTCGAGAACGTTTGTGCCGTCGTGATTGACGGTAACGTATAAATTGCGTTCGTCAAACGGAATGCGCCACGTCGCGCCTTGAAGTTCGCGCGGTCGGTCGAAACGCGTCACGACGGCTTCTTTTTGCTTCGTCGCAGTTTTTTGTTTCGGCGCGTCGGTCGAAACTTCGACAACTTCCGGCATAAATTCGCCTTCGATTGTTGTGGTCGTTTCTTCTTTCTGCTCGGCTTTCATCGAAGTCAAAACCTGACCTTCACGGCTTCCGTCGCGGTAGTAGCTGACGGCTTTACAGCCAAGATCCTTCGCCATCCGGTAAAGTTTATCGACCGATTCGACCGTGTCGTCGTTCGCGCCGTTGCAGGTTTTCGAGATCGAATTGTCGGTATGCTTCTGCGCCGCCGCCAAAACTTTGACGTGCTGGTGCGAAGTGATATCCATCGCCGAAATAAAATACGGCGGCAGTTCGTCTAAGTGTTCGACGACATAATTTGCCGCGTTTCTGATCGATTCTTCGTCCGTCTGGTCAACTTCGATGCCGAGCGCTTCCGCCGCCAAACTGTTGACGTAATAACGCTCGCCAAGCGTGTCGCGGCGGACATAAGCCCACGAGAAATTCGGCTCGATGCCCGAAGATGTCTCGGCGACAAGCGAGATCGTGCCGGTCGGCGCGATCGTCGTTACTTCGTAATTGCGCGGCGTTAAGGGCATATCGCGCGGAATACCGATCTCTTCATACAGGAATTTCGCGTAATCTTCGCGGTTGCCTTCGAGCTCTGGGAAAGTGCCCTTTTCCGCTCCCAGACGAAGCGAAGCCATCCACGCTTCACGACGGATAAAGCCCATCACTCTTTCCATCAATTCGATCGAATCCTGGTTGCCGTAGGTCACTTTGAGTGCAAGACACAGATCGGCAAAGCCCATGATGCCAAGTCCGACCGGACGCGTGCGTTTGACGACATCGTCAATCTCGGGAAGCGGAAAATGTCCCGCGTCAACGACGTTATCCAAAAACTGCGTGCAGAGATGCGTTGCGCGCGCAAGCCGCGCCCAATCGATACATTCTTCGGGGTTTGTCCCGTCGCCGACCTTTTTGTAAAACTTCGCGACGTCGATCGAACCTAAGTTGCACGAGTTGTTGAAATGAAGCATCTGCTCGCCGCACGGATTGCAGGCGTGGATCGGTCCCATCGTCGAGATCATATGATTATGACGATTGACTTCATCGATAAAAATGATTCCCGGTTCGGCATATTTGTGCGCCGAAGCGATCACGCGGTTCCAGATGTCGGGCGCGTAAACCATTCCCGTCGCGGGCGGAGTTTCGATCGTGCAGTCCGAGAGATCGGCGGTTTCAAAAGCAAGCTTGTCGGCAAAGGTCGCGGTTTCACCGTTCGGACGGCGATAGACGACATAATCTGCGCCGGTCACGGGGTCGAAAACGGTTTGCGTCCACGGTTCGTCGTGAAACTCGGTCTGAAACCATTCTTTGTTGTCGACCGCGTTCATAAATTTGTCTGTCACGGTGACGGAAATATTAAAATTGGTCAGAGAATGCTGATCGTTTTTAGCGTGGATAAATCGCAAAACGTCAGGATGTTTGATGCTCAGAATGCCCATGTTCGCACCGCGCCGCACGCCGCCCTGTTTGACGACCTCGGTCGTGCCGTTGACGATGTTCATAAAGCTCACGGGACCCGAAGCGACACCGCGCGTCGAATTGACCATCGAACCTGCCGGACGCAGAAATTCATAGGTCATTCCCGTTCCGCCGCCGGTCTGGTGAATGATCGCGACGTTTTGCGCGTGTTCCATGATCCCCTGAATCGAATCCGGAACGTTCAGCACAAAGCACGCGGCAAGCTGTCCTTTCGGTTTTCCGGCGTTGACCAGGCAAGGCGTGTTCGGCACGAATTCGCGGTTGAGCATCACTTCGGTCATCGAATCGTAAAAATAATCGCGCTTGACCGAATCGGTTTCCGCTTTGGAAACGTGACCGACCACGCGGCGCACGATATCGCCCCAAGTTTCAAGCGGCTCGCCGTTCAGATCTTTCAATGAATAGCGTTTGCCGATGACTTTTTGTGCATTTAAGCCTAAAGATTTTGCTTCGCGTTTGAGAGACGTTCCCGCGGCTCCGTTTCCGTTTGATTTTCCGTTCTTGGCGACAAATTCGCCCACTCCGACAGGCTCAAAGACTGTGCTCATAATTCAATGACTCTCCTCTAATGTCTATTAAAGACACAATTATCCGTTTAGTTTAATTTTACTATTTCTTTTGTGCATTATGAAATGCGGGTTTTGCAGTATTGCTTTTGATTTTTACCCGAGAAGCGGTGTTAAAGTTTCGTCCTCAAGTGAAATGAAATATATAACAACTCAAATCCGCTTGTCAATAAAAAATATACAATATATTGTGTTGTTTACAAAAATTTTACCAAAATAGCGCGTAACTTAAAGTAAAACCTTAGGTTTTGCGATTTAAATTTTTTTTTCAAAATAAGTTAATTTTTTTTCAAATAAGTCGGAACACCGCAGCGGCAGCGAGATGGTCAGACGATTTTAACTCGATATACTATTTTTTTAAGAAACCCGGTCGCTGCCGCTCGCGGTTCTGACTTGTCATAAATTTGACTTTTCGCCCTTCGATTTCCGAAACTGTAATCTATGGACAAACTTATTCACGGGTTAGCCGCGGACGCAACTGTGCGCGTAATGGCGGCAATCACCACCGAAACCGTGCGCGAAGCCGTGCGCCGGCATCAAACATCGCCGACGGCTTCTGTCGCGCTCGGGCGCGTTCTGACGGGGACACTTCTTTTAGGTTCGAGTCTGAAAGACTTTGACCGCTTGACCGTGAAAATTGAATCCAATGGTTCGGTAGGAGGAATTGTAGCCGAAGCCGTGGCGGATGGCAAAGTGCGCGGGTACATAAAAAATCCGTTTGCCGATCTGCCGCAGAAAGCGGACGGAAGTTTCGATGTGGCGGGAATTATCGGCGGCGGAATGTTCGTTGTGACGCGCGAATCGGGTTTCGAGCTCGGGCTTCACCGCGAACCGTACATCGGTTCGGTGCCGCTTAAATCGGGCGAGATCGCCGAAGATTTCGCGCAGTATCTGATGAAAAGTGAGCAAATTCCGTCAGCCGTTCTGCTTGGCGTTCTGCTTCAGCCCGAAGAACCTTTTGTCAACTGCGCGGGCGGCGTGATGATCCAGATGCTGCCGACCGCCGACCCGAATGTTGCCGTGATGATCGAAGACACGATCCTGCACGCACCGTCGGTCACGGCGGCGATCAAAGACGGCGCGACACCCGAAGATCTACTGAAAATGATGCTCGGCATTATTGATTACGAAATCCTCGGCGAAAATGAGGTCAAATTCGAATGCAACTGTTCGCAGGAACGCGCCGTTCAGCTGATCGCCTCACTCGGCAAAACGGAGGTTGCGGCAATGCTCGAAGAAGACCACGGCGCGACGATGACCTGCGGATTTTGCAGTACGGTTTATACGCTGGATGAAGAAGATTTGCGGAAAATTCTTGAAACGGAAAACGCTTAAAATCTGATCTGGCTTGAATGAATCACGCCTTCTCTGCCGCAGGCATCGGTGTAATACCAGGTGCCGTTGTTGTCGGTCACGCCCGTCGAACCGAGAATGTTGACGGTCGTGCGCCGGCGGACGACGCAGAGAACGGTGCCGTTCGGCGACAGGCGAATATTGGTCGGCGGGTCAATGATCGTTGCCGTTCTCGAATTTGGCGGCGGTTGCGAAGGCTGCGGCGTTTGCTTCTTTTTGTCTTCGAGAGCTTTGCGTTCGTCTTCGAGCTTTTGTTTGTCTCTGGCTAACTTGTCCTGTTGTTCCTTCAAGTTCTGCGCGAGATTTTCGTTGTCTGATTTTTGTTCGGCAGAGTTGCTTTTATTTGATTTGTCGGCGGAATTTGAAACATTGGCGACGTTTCGATTGCCCGAACTAAATAAACCGTACATCACCAGACCGACGACCGCGCCGCCGATCAGAAGGGCGAAAAACCCGACGACCAGCGCGATTAAAACGGTATTGCTTTTTTTCGGTTCGGGTGGCGCGTTTGGGTAAGAGATCGGCGGAACAAACGGCGAATCGCCGAAAGTTTTCGGCGGAGTTGCGTTGCTGTAAAGCGTCGGCAACGGTGCGCCGCTGTAAACGGTCGGCGTTTCGGAAGTGAACGAATCGGAAACGGAAACAAGCGTCGAGCCATCCGATAAACAAAAATTCGTTTCGTCGCCGTAAACCTGTTCGCATTGCAGACATTTTTTCATATTTTTCGATATTCGAATTGCTTCGGAACTTTCCGTTTTATAGCATCATAAAGACGGGTTTGCAAGATAAAAATTTACGGCTATTCTTTTATAAATGGACAATTTGGAAAACTTTTTCAATCGCTGCAGTCAAATTGTGGATACGGAATTAGATAAATTGATTCCTTCGGCTGAGACCCAGCCGGCGCGGCTTTACGAGGCAGTTCGCTGGAGCGTTTTCGCGGGCGGCAAACGATTTCGTCCCGCGCTCGCGCTCGCGGTCGGAAACGCTTTCGGCGCCGCCGAAGAAAAATTATTGAGCACGGCTTCGGCGATCGAAATGATTCACACCTATTCGCTGATTCACGACGATCTGCCGGCGATGGACAACGACGATCTGCGGCGCGGACGCGCTACCTGCCACGTTAAATTTGACGAGGCGACGGCGATTCTGGCAGGCGATATTTTGCAGACTCTCGCCTTTCAGGCAATCGTCAAAGATTCGCAGTTATCCGAAAAAGTGCGCGTTAAGTTGATCGACGAGCTTGCCGGTTCAGCCGCCAGAATGGTTGACGGGCAGCAGCTCGATCTGGACGGCGAAGGCAAAACGATTTCGATTGAAGATCTGGAAAAGATCCATCAAAACAAGACCGGCGCGATGATTTCCGTCGCGGCGCGAAGCGGGGCGATCATTGCCGAAGCCTCTGAAAAAGAGCTTGAAGCCGTGACGAATTACGCGTCAAAGCTCGGACTGCTTTTTCAGATCACCGACGATCTTTTGGATGTCACGCAGACGACCGAAGTTTTGGGCAAAACGGCGGGCAAAGACGAACGCGCGGAAAAAGCGACTTATCCATCGATCTACGGCATCGAAGAAACGCGCAAACTGGCGGAAAAAGTTCACGCGGAAGCCGTCGGCGCGCTTGCCGGCATCGAAGAACCGACCGATATTTTGCGCGAGATCGCAAGGTTTATTCTCAGCCGAAGATCGTAGGACGAATT
>DATLOR010000031.1:0-13709 GCA_035536135.1 Pyrinomonadaceae bacterium
AGATAACTGATAACCGATTTGAGAGGTGAGTGTCAAGTTGACACAAATACAAATGAAGGTGTGTATTTTGGATTCATAAAAAGTCTCAAGCCCCAAGTTAAAAACGAATCTGACTTGGGGCTTGAGACCTGGGACTTGAGACTTTAAAAAAGTTATTGGTCGCCTTTTTTATCCAATTTTTTCTCAGGTGTTTTTGTCGGTTTCGATTCAACCGGTTTTCCTTGATTTTCGGGTTTTTCCTGAGTTTCAGGCGATTCGGTTTCGGTCGGTTTTGCCGTTTTTGATTTCGGCAAATTATCCTGCTGTTGCGGCGGTTTCGGCGTGACACCGAAATCGATGCGTTTCTTGCCGGCTTCGGCTTTATCGAGAAGCTCTGCCGCTTCGGAATTTTCCGCGTCGATCTCGAGCGCTTTTTTCAAAGCCTTAACGGCTTCGGCGTATTGCGCCAATTTGATCAAGATCGCGCCGAGTTCGGTTTGATAAAGCGTATCGTCGGGTTTTAATTTAACCGCCTGGCGCAATGCTTTTTCGGCATCCTCGTCTTCGTCGAGCTTGTTGTAGGCGCGTCCGAGATTGTAAAAAGCCGCATCGTCCTTGTCATTTTTTGCGACGATCTTTTTATACGCCGCAACTGCTTTTTCAAACGCTTTTTCCGAATCTTTCGTGCGAACGACCGGTGCATCTTTTTTGCTTTTGCTCTTTTTCGCCGGGGTCGGACTCGGCGTTTCTACGGGTTCTTCGTTTAATGATTCGACTTCGTTTTGCTTTTCGATCAGCGCATACGAGACGCCGAGCTTGAACCAGGCTTCTGCCAGATCGGGATTCAGTTTGACCGCCTGATTATAGGCTTCGATCGCCAATTCGGTTTTATTGGCATCGAAAAGTTTGTTGCCTTCGGCAAAAGCCGTGTCGGCATCGGTAAATGCAGGCAAAGGCGTTGATTGCGCCGTCGCAACAGAATTCGTATTGACCACCGGCGTCGGGGCATTGGTATTTACTTGATTCGTATTGTCGGAGCCGCCGCCGCAACCGATTTGCAGAAGCGCCGCGCAAGTAAAAAATAAAACGATACAGATTTTTCTCATCAAAATTTTCCTAATAGTTGATTGTTAAAAACTCTCGACCCTTAGAAGCAAAACACTCGAAATTGTTTGTAAGGATTTTAGCCCGGCGGGAAAATGAACGGGCGACCGCCGAGCAGGTGAACGTGCAGATGGAAAACCGTCTGTCCGCCGTCCGCGTTCGTGTTGATCACTACGCGATAACCGTCTTGTGCGAAACCTTTTTCGCGGGCAATCTCGGCGGCGGTCAAAAGCAGATGCCCAAGCGTTGCCTGATGACCGCTTCCGGCTTCGTCGAGCGACGCGAAATGCTCGCGCGGAATTATCAGAATATGCGTCGGGGCTTGCGGGCTGATGTCGTTAAAAGCCACGCATACTTCATCTTCATAAACCTTTGCGGACGGAATCTCGCCGCCGGCAATTTTGCAAAAAAGACAATTTTCACTCATAACGGAATGATTATTAAATCACAAATGACAATTTTGGACAAAAGAGTTTCCAAAACCAACGAAAAAAGCCTCGATTGCTCCCACTTCAATCAAGGCTTAGACCTTAACAATCTTCCATACTTGTTAAGGTATCAAAAGGAGTAAAACTCTTATGCCAAACGATATTTTCTTTATATCACGACTTTTTTAAAATGCAACAATTTTTTTCATCCCGAACGAAAAAAAACTATTCTTCCGCCGACATCGCCAGATTATCGGTCAGACGTTCAATGCGCGCACCGACATTGCCGAGCTTTTTGACGATGTTTTCATAGCCGCGGTCGATGTGATAAACGCGGTCGATCAAAGTTTCGCCGCTTGCCGCAAGCGCCGCGAGGACGAGCGAAGCCGAAGCGCGCAGATCCGAAGCCAGAACCGGTGCGCCCGAAAGCTGCGTTTTACCGTGAACCCGCGCCGTGTTGCCGGAAATCTCGATCTTCGCGCCCATTCTGATCAGTTCCGAAGCGTGCATAAAACGATTCTCGAAAATCGTTTCCTTGATCGTCGAAACGCCTTCGGCTTGCGTCATCAAAGCCATATATTGCGCCTGCATATCGGTCGGAAAAAGCGGATGCGGTTCGGTCGTC
Organism: Pyrinomonadaceae bacterium; assembly: GCA_035536135.1. GTDB lineage: Bacteria > Acidobacteriota > Blastocatellia > Pyrinomonadales > Pyrinomonadaceae > JAFDVJ01. Next base: position 2,137 of record DATLOR010000031.1, read on the forward strand.
ACGTCTTTTGCCGTCAAACCGTTTTCACAGCATTTGACCAGAAGCGTCGTCGGATTAAGCTCTTCGATGATCACGCCCGCTTCGCGCAATTTTTCGATCACTGCCGTTAGATGCGTCGGTTCACAGTTTTTGATTTCGAGCTCGCCGCCCGTGATTGCCGCCGCGACGATAAACGTGCCGGTTTCGATGCGGTCGGCAATGATCGTATGTTCCGCACCGCCGAGAGCTTCGACGCCTTCGATTTCGATCACGCTCGTTCCCGCACCCTTGATGCGTGCGCCCATTTTGTTCAAAAGATCGGCTAAATCTTCGATTTCGGGCTCGCAGGCGGAGTTGTGAATCGTTGTTTTGCCGGTTGCCAGCGCCGCCGCCATCATCACATTTTCCGTTCCCGTGACCGTAACTTTTTCGAAATGGACGTCCGCGCCGACCAGACGACCTTTCGGCGCACGCGCCACGACATCGCCCGATTCGAGCGAAACCGTCGCGCCGAGCTGTTCAAACGCTTTCAGATGCAGATCGATCGGGCGCGTTCCGATCGCGCAGCCGCCGGGCAAACTGACTTTTGCCTGTCCGAAACGTGCGAGCAGCGGACCCAGCGCCAAAACGCTCGCCCGCATCGTTTTGACAAGCTCGTAAGGAGCTTCGAAAGTTTCGATATGCGCGGCGGTAACTTTGTGTGTCCGCAGTTCGGGCGTCAGAACCGTAGCGCCTAAATCTTCGAGCAGCCGGCGCTGCGTGATCAAGTCTTTTACGTACGGAACATTATGCAGAATAACGGTTTCCGGCGATAAAAGCGTTGCCGCAAGACACGGCAGAGCGGAGTTTTTCGCGCCGCTGATCTCGATTTTTCCATTGAGCGGTTTTCCGCCTTTAATTAAAAATTTATCCATATAAAGTTGTTTAAAGGCAGGAATTTTTTGACAAGACTTCTGCCTGATTCAGAATTTCTTATAGAAGCAAGTAGCAAATCTTATCACGAGTGCTGCGAAGAATAAAAATGTCGGCGAAAAATATTTTTACGGCTGCTTTTTCCGTGCGTAGCGGTTGAAAACAACGTCGGGCGTTTCGAGATTGCGACCTTCTTTTAAGTTGATCGCGAGCCGGATAAATTGCGCCATCGACCACGCGAGCGGCGTTGCCGAACCGTTGCCTTCGCCGAATTTCATCGACGGCGGAATAAAGCCGTAATCGATCTTTTTCGGAATTTCCGCACGATCCCAGATTTGTTCGGGAATCATCAAACCGTCGTTTGAAAACGCGAGCATCGCATCAAGCCGCGATTTGGCTTTGGTTAAACATTGGTTTTCGGTCTTGGGTTTTTGGCTTTTGGTCTTCAAATCCGCAATCCGCAATCCGCAATCCGCAATCTCAAATTGTCCCCGTTCGCCCGACAGCAGCGTCCAGAGATGCCCGTTGCCGCGCCACGTCGTGTCCCAATTCCAGCGGTTTCCTTCGTAGGTATCGCCGTAGCCGTCGTGATTGTAGCGATACCACGCTTCGCCGTTCGGTGTGTTGACCTTCAAAACCTGGTCAACGACCTTTAATGATTTTTGGATCAGCGCGTCGTCGGGCGATTTGATTCCGAGACGGACGAGTTCCAAAAATCCCGCGTCAACGATCTCGCGTTCGTCAAAGGTTCCCGCGCCGTTGCCGAGCTCCAGGCGCTCGCCCGAATCGGGTTTGCCGTTTTGCGAAAGCCGCAGATAATAATTGCCGTCGCCGTATTTTCCCGTTTTTGTTGCCGTCCATTTTTCGACGTTCGATTGCCAGTTGTCGGCGGTTTCAAGCCAACGCCGCGCCGAAGTTTCATCGCCGTTCATTTTAGCGATTTCCGCCGCGCAAACCAGTCCGGCGATTTCGGCGGCGATCGTCGAAGGCGAAAATCCGGCTTCTTCTTCCCAGCGTTCCTGTTGCGAGCGCGGACCGTTTTTGACGATATAATCCGCCGATTTTTTGATGTTTTTCTCAAACGTCGTTTTATCGGTTTTGCCGAGTTGATAGGCGAGAATCAGCGGATAAGAAATTTCGTCCATCTGGATCGAATCGCCGACCGTTTTTCCATCAAGCCACGAAATCTGCGGAAAACTGCCGTCTTCGCGCTGCTGATATTTGAACAAATATTCGAGCGCTCTGACGGCTGCCGCTTTATCGCCGAGCGCCATAAAAGCCGTCGCAACCTGATACAGATCGCGCGACCAGACCAGATGATAACCGGTCGTCGTTTCGTTGCCGTTATTGCCGCCGCCCCACGGAACGCTCAAACTCGCGGCATTTCCGCCGCGTGTCGTTTTATCCTCAAATGCGCGTAAAATCATCGCCGCCATATTAAACTGCGCCTGATATTTCGGCTCAACGCGCGGCAAAGTTTTCACGTAATCCGCCCAACCTTTTGCGTATTCGTCGAAAATACTGCTGTAATTCGAATTATCGGCTTGGATCTTGACGGTTGATGAATCTTCGAGGTTTTTCATCGCTTCCATCGGTGTGTTTCCGAAAGCAAGCGCAACCTTAAAACTCTGACTGCTTTTACCGGACTTTTTTGTTTTCCTGCCGTTTTTTACGACAGAGATTTGCTGTTTCTGAGTGACGACCTCGATAAGCTGAACGACATTGCCGTTTTCCGCTTTCAAAAACGAATTGACGATTTTTCCGTTTTCTTTTAGTTGCGTAAGACCGTCATTAACCTGATAAAATCCGTTGGTGATCGAAGGGGATTTTCGGCTTTTTTCGAAAAAACTCGATGAAATATGCGGAGAAACTTCCAGAGCGGAAACTATATTTTTGTCTTGCGCCAGTAAAATTTCGCCTTCATTCCAAGCCGTGTCGTGCATTCCGCTGTTGTTTAATGACGGATCGTAATATAGATAAAGCGATAAATCATCGTTATCCGTGTCGAAAAAAACGTCGATCAAAAGAGCATTGCCGTTTGGATTCGCCGCATAAGTTTTGGTGATTTTCCATTCGCCCGATTTGGCGGTGTTGATTTGCTGAAAACTTAATGAATCAGTGCGCAACGGCTTGATTTCGTGATTCGCGTCGTCGCGTTCGGTTTCAACTTTGCGCGTTTTCGGATTAACGACGACAAACTGCAAAACATTGACGTTTGCCGTATCGACCTGCGGGTAGAAAACTTCGGTGAGCATTCCGCCTTGCAGGGTGAACCAGATTTTCGATTCCAAAGTATTGGAAGTTCCGACGGCTTGTTTCCCCGCGCTCGCCCATTGCGCGTCTTTGCCGGGAGCGTTCGGCGCGAGTGTTTGGGCGTATGAAGGAAGAAAGAAAATTCCCGCAAAGGCGCAGAGGCGCAAAGTTAAAACAAAAGGTGAAAATATTGTCTGCATAAAATTCTTCATAAATTCTCTGCGTCTCTGCGCCTTTGCGGGAAACGGTTCTTATTTCAACTTGATTTTCTTCAACGCTGTCGGGATTTCCTTATTCTGCATAAACCATTTCCAAACATTCCCGCTTCGCAAATTTTCCGCGCTGAGAAGCGTAATGCCGACATCAATGCCGATCACGTCTTTATTGACCCAGCCGTTATGCGGATTGAAAGCATCGGTAAAACCGTAGCGACCGTATATCTTATCGCCGTATTTCGCTTTCATTTCCTTGAGCGCAGCCAATGAAATATCGGGCGTGAACATCAGCGAACCTGCCGGAGCGCACGGAACTACGCTGCCGTCCGTGTCGGGATGCCGCGGCGGCGCGCCCCAAGCCGTATAGCCGCCCGCGAAATCCGAAGCCGTCAAGCCCCAGACGTTCGGTCCGTATTTCGGAAATTCCTTGCTTAAAACGTCAATAAAAAATTGGCGTTGAGCGCGCGTTGCCTTAACGGAATTTTCAAAATAATCGACGTTAAAATCGTTGTAGCGTTCGCGCTTTCCTCGGAAATCAATCCACGCGTGCGAAAATTGATGAATAAAAAGCGGCGAAACTGCGGCTAAATACTTGTAGCCGCCGTATTCCTGCCAGTCGCGCTTGAGCGCATACCACGATTTCCACGAAAGCGGATGCGTCGGCGAACCGATGCTCAAAATATAAAGAATCGCTTCTTCGCTATAATCGTGCCAACGGTTTTTGATGTAACCCGATTCATTGTGCCAACCGTGCGAAAGCAGAAATTTATCGCCGTTGAGCATCGCCGGAAAATCAACGCGGTTGTAGATTTTTGTCGCTAGACGGACAATTTCCTTATCCTGAGCAAAACATTGCCGGACGCTTAGAACGCCGCCTAAAAGTAGCGCCGTGTCAATTGTTGAAACTTCGCTTTTCCACCGTCTTTCTTCGGTTTCGAGGTCGATCCAATGATAAAACCAGCCGTCTTTTTGAAAAGCGCGGTTGGCGAAAAATTCGAGCGTGATTCGCGCACGCTGTTTGGCTTCATCCGTTTTGATCCAATTCCGGTCGGCGGCGATGCAGAGTCCGGTCAGCGCAAATCCGGTCGAGGCGATGCTTCCGACATTGTAATGACTTTCGTCGGGTTTCGGCGCGTCGCCGCCGGTTCGTGCGCGGTCGAGCGTCAGACCGTTTTTCTTGCCCGAATGCTCCCAGAAGAACAGAAATGCGCGGCGCTCAAGATCATCGAGAAACGCCTCGTCTTCTTTAGTTAACTGATAATTTTCGATTTTTTGAGAATAAACCGCGTAATTACCGAACGGCAGAAAAATGAATAGAAAAAACAGAAATAGTCCGAAAAATTTTGTCGATGAATTTGGATAAATCACAAATAAAATACCTGCTTTTTAAAGTTTTCTTTTTAATCTTACACCGTTTGAAATTGTCCGACCGTTTATTTTGAATCTAAACGAGCGCGGTTCGCTGTCTTTGAATTTCGGCGCAAAAATTAATTTCCGGCAAAAACGATTTCCGCCAGAACGGGCAAATGATCCGATGCCCAAAGCCCGTCCCAACGGTCGGACAAAATGCCGTGTTCCAAAACCTTCGCGGCGTCGCCGACGAAAATATAATCAATTTTCATCGCCGGAATCAATTCTTTAAATTCGTTAAACGTCGAATTTCCGCCGAAATGCCCGTTTTTTGAAACATACCGCGCATCGATCAATTTGAACGCGCCGGCTTCTGCTTTTCCCGTCAGGATTTGATAAACATTCGTGTCTTCTTTCGCGTTGAAATCACCCGTCACGACAAACGGCGATCTGGCGGCGATCTTCGGGATCTGCGCGAGCAAAAAGCGCGAGCTTTCGGTTCGCGCCCGCGCGCCGATATGATCGAAATGCGTGTTGAAATGATAAAAAGTTTTCTTTGATATTTTGTCTTGAAATTTCGCCCACGTCACGATCCGCGGATAATCTGCGTCCCAGCCTTTACTGCCTGCTTTTTCGGGAGTTTCCGAGAGCCAGAAAGTATTTGTTTCCAAAAGTTTGAAACGCGATTTACGGTATAAGACGGCTGAAAATTCGCCCTTGTTTTCGCCGTCGCGCCCGACGCCGCACCAGGCGAAACCGGGCAGAAGTTTTTCCAGATCCTGCAGCTGATTGTATTGCGCTTCCTGCACGCCGACCAAATCTGCTTTGTGAAAACGAATTACATCCGCGACCTTTGTTTTGCGGTTCGTCCAGGCGTTCACGCCGTCGCGCGGTTCGTTGTAGCGAATATTGAAGGTCATCACGCGCAGAGCTTTTTTGTCGTCGGAGGTTTGAGCAAAGACGGCGATTTGCGCTAAACAAACAAATAACAAAAGGAATACCTTTCGCTTTAAACCGGATTTTGATTGAAGAAAATAGCGCATTATAAATTTATTTGAAACCATAATCTCAAAATAAACAAAAGATGATTGTTGATAAAAGACGGATTTTTTCAGCCGTTTTACAACTCTCATCTTTTGAGTATTGCAGAGAAAATCTCTCCGTTAAATTTGAAAATAGCGGAAATTACTTGACCGTAAAACTGCTTTCCAAACCATCAACCGAACTCTGTCCGACCCAAACTTTGAAATCCCCCGGCTCGACCACAAATTTATTTTGGGCGTTGTAAAATCCGAGCTGTTCGGGTTTCAGGGTAAAAGTTACGGTTCGTTTTTCGCCCGCACGAAGTTCGACGCGCTCGAATCCTTTCAGCTCTTTGACCGGTCGCGTCACGCTTCCGACCAGATCACGGATGTAAAGCTGAACGACTTCCGCGCCTTCGCGGCTTCCCGTGTTGTGCACATCGACCGACACATTTAATGAACCGTTCGGCGCGATTTGCGTCGAACTCAGGCGAATATTGCTGAGCGCGAAACTCGTGTAGCTCAAGCCGTAGCCGAACGGATAAAGCGGCGTGTTCGCAATGTCGAGATATTTGCTCGAATATTTATTACTCGCATCAAACGGTCTGCCGGTGTTCATCATATTATAAAAAATCGGGATCTGACCGACCGAGCGCGGAAATGTGACGGGCAATTTTCCGCCCGGATTCGCGTCGCCGAACAGCACGTCGGCAATCGCGTTTCCGGCTTCCGTTCCGGCAAACCATGTTTCTAAGATCGCGGGCGAATTTTCGGCAACCCAATTTATCGTCAAAGGTCTGCCGTTCATCAGCACGACCGCGTAAGGCTTTTTGGTCGCGGCGACCGCTTTGATCAGATCGAGCTGGCGACCGGGCAGATCAATGTTCGAACGCGAAGACGCTTCGCCGCTCATTGCCGCCGATTCGCCGACGACGAGAATCGTAAAGTCCGAATCCTTCGCCGCGTCAACTGCTTTGTCAAATTCGCTCGTATCTTCGCATTTCGCGTCGCAGCCTTTCACGTAACGGATTTTTGTGTTGTTGCCGAGCTTGTTTTTCACGCCTTCGAGCAGAGTGACGGCATCCGGCACTTTTCCGTCGCCGTTCCACGATCCCAAAACATCTTCCTTGCTGTCGGCAAGCCCGCCGATGATCGCCAGTTCCTTGATGTTCTTCCTGAGCGGCAAGGTTTGATTATCGTTTTTCAGCAAAACAAAAGATTTCGCGGCAATCTCGCGCGCCGCCTTGCGATGTTCGGGCGTGAGTAGGGTTTTCGCTTCCAAACTTTCGTCAATGTAGGGTTTATCGAAGAGTCCGAGGCGGTATTTGACTCTCAAAATACGGCGAACGGCTTCGTCAATCGTTGCAACGGTCAATTTTTTATTTTTCAAAAGCTGTTCGCCGTTTTGATTATAGAAACGGCTGACCATTTCCATATCAACGCCCGCATTCAGGGCAAGCTGTGCCGCATCGGCTTCGTCTTTCGCAAACCCGTGCGGGATCAGTTCCATCACCGACGTGTAATCGCTGACGACAAAACCGTCGAATTTCCATTGATTTCTGAGAACTTCGGTCAAAGTCCAGCGGTTTGCCGAAGCGGGAATTCCGTTGAGATCATTGAACGAACTCATAAAAGTATCGACGCCCGCGTCCTTTGCGGCTTTGAACGGCGGAAAATAGACGTTGTATAAAGTATTTTCGGAAATATCGGTCGTCGAATAATCGCGTCCCGCCTGCGCTGCGCCGTAGGCGACCCAATGTTTCGCGCACGCCAAAACTCTGTCGGGCTGGCTGTAATCCGTTCCCTGAAATCCGCGCACCCGCGCCCATGCGAATTGCGAACCCAAATATGTGTCTTCGCCCGCGCCTTCGACAATTCTGCCCCAACGCGGATCGCGCGCAATATCGACCATCGGCGCAAATGTCCACGCGACACCCGCCGCGCGCGATTCTTTCGCTGCGATGTAAGCCGAAAGCTCCGCCGCTTTCAGGTCAAAACTCGCCGCTTCGCCCAAGGGGACGGGAAAAATCGTGCGGTAGCCGTGAATCACGTCGAACGCGAACAAGTGCGGGATTTTCAGCCGCGATTCCATTGCCGCGCGCTGTAGTTCGTTGACGTTTTTCGCGCCGCGCACGTTCAAGGTCGAGCCGAGCGTGCCTTTGCGAACCATCTCAAATTGTTCGGGACGAGCCGCACCGGTCGGAAAATCGCCGTCGATCTGCTGCAATTGACCGAGCTTTTCGGCGAGCGTCATTTTGGCGATCAGTGCGTTTATTTTACGTTCGGTATCAGCTGAACTGCGCTTTTGCGCGAAAACCGAATTTGTTGTAAATATTGATAGTAAAGTCAGGAACGCGACGAATTTTGAAATTTTCAGATACACTTTTATACCCTCTGTTATACTTTTAAACCGATGAAATTGTTTAAGTTAACAATTCTTTTAATTTTGCTGGCAAACCTTCCGAATGTTTTTGCCCAGCAAAAAGATATTATTAAACTTCTGCAAGACTCAGCCGCTTTGATCCAAGCGGGAAAATTTAACGATGCCGAACCGGTACTTAGAAAAGCGACTCAGCTTTCGCCCGGAAATGCCGATGCTCACAATCTTCTCGGCATCACGCTCGGCGAGCTTGGCAAAACCGCCGAAGCCGAGCGCGAATACCGAACCGCGATCCGTCTGAATCCGAAAGCCGTTTCGCCGCTTGCCAATCTCGGCGTTTTGCTCGCTAAAGTCAAGCGTCAAACCGAAGCCGTCAAAATATTCGAAACGGCTTTGACCTTAAATCCGAATCACCCGAACACGATCATCAATCTCGGGCTTTTATATGTTTCAACGCAAAACTTTCAAAAAGCTGTCAATCTCTTAAAACGCGCCGCCGAGCTGCAGCCCGATTCATCGGACATCAAGTTAAATCTCGGAATTGCGCTTTTGCAAACCAAAGATTTGGGCGAAGCCGAAAACGCCTTGACCAGCGCCATGCTGCTCGCGCCCGAAAATGCCGAACCCGTCTATTATCTCGGGCTTCTCGCCTTCAATCGCGCGCAGGACGAAAATGCCGGCGCGTATTTTCAAAAAGCGATCGAACTCAATCCAAACCATATTTCGGCAAACTTTATGCTCGGCGAGCTTTACGCCAAATACGCGCGCTACGCAGACGCGAAACCGTTTTACGAAAAAGCCTTACAGCTCGACGCGACGAAACCTGCGCATCACATCCGGCTCGGCGGAATGTACATTTTCCTGAGCGATTTCAACGCCGCTTTGCCGGTTTTTCAAAAAGCCGCCGCACAATTTCCGAAAATTCCCGAAATTCAATATTTTTTAGCCGTTACAGCCCGCGGGATCGGTGATTATGCGTTATCGCAAACAGCTGTGCAAAAGGCTCTCGTTTTACAGCCCGACTACGCTGATGCGCTCGCTCTGTCCGGCGCATTAAATTTCGATAAAGGCGATTTTGCCGCCGCCGAAAAATTACTGCGCCGTGCGATCAGCCTCAATCCTCAGCATTTTAATGCTAACTACGACCTCGGAAAACTGCTGATCAAAACAAACCGGCATCCCGAAGCGATCCCGTTTTTACAGCTTGCGGCAAAGATCAATTCAAATAACGCGGACGTTCATTATCAATTATTTCTGATCTTTTCACGGCTTAAGCAAAAACCGGACGCGGATCGCGAATTGGAAATTTATAAAAAGCTGACCGCCAAAGACACCGAAAAAACAAAAAAAGAAATGTAAAAGGAGAAAGAAAAATCTTTCTCCTTTTTTATTAAATTTCAGATTTTAGAAACTAAATCTGATCTGGAATTCGCCGACTCTGCCGGCAAGAGCGGTCGTCGCTTTGCCGAAGTCAGCCGAATCCACACGGGTCGAACCGATGTTCGCGTTGAACGGTGCAAGATTCAAATTATTGAAGACATTAAAGAAATTGACCCGTAAGTCAATATTCGCGTTTTCTCCAAAAACTCCCGAACCCCAATTACCAAAAGCAATTCTCTTGGCAAGCGACAGATCAACGTTAAAATAACGCGGACCGCGAAATACGTTTCGTCCGATTCCCGGAAGCTGTGTGAAAGGATTCGCGTTGAATACAACAGCCGACAGGAAATCCCGGTTGCATCCGGTTCCCGAACCGCAGTTTGCTCCCGCAATATAACTGTTCGGGAAAAGCCCGCCGTTCAGGAAGTTGTCGTTGCTGTTGCTGCGCGGCTGCCGCCCGTAATACTGGGTCGGACGCGGATCGCAGAAATTCGCCGGTGTATTTTGCTGCTGCAAACAGCCGCCGGTTCGCGGAGTCCACGGAAAACCGCTGTTCCACGTCACGATCGAGCTGATCGACCAACCGCTCAGCAAATCACCGCCGATATTGTCCTGATTTTTGAACCAGGTCGGTTCCCAGGTTGCCGAAGCGACATAAGCGTGTCTGACATCAAAATCGGACGGACCGCGCTCTTGTTTCTGGTCAACCGGAAAACTTTGATTCGTACAGGCGCACGGTGATTCAAATGATGCCGTGTCAATGCTTTTCGCCCAACGATAATTCATATCGAAGGTGAACTGCTTGGCAAATCTTCCCTGTAAGCGAGTAATCATCGCGTTGTAGTTCGAATTGACATCAGGGCTCGCAAAATAAGCCGCAAAAACATTCGGATTTCCGCCTGCCGCGGTCAGATGGATCGGCAGAATTCTGACGAAATGCCGTCCCAGACTGCCTTGATAACCAACGGTCGCAACCATACTGAGCGGAAGCTCGTACTGACCTTCAAGCGAATATCTGTAAACCGTCGCATCCGGTAAATCACGCGGCGTTCCGTAAATTTCAATTGAGCCGCTGTTCGGCAAGCCGGTCGTCGGATTCGTTCCGCCGCCGAGCAGGGGATTCGCCGGATAACCGAGAATGCCGCTGCTGCTTGAAACAAAGGTGATCAATCCGTCGACGAAAGGCGTTCCGAACCCGTCGGTGGTTCCGTTCGTTCCGCAGCAAATGCCGAAAATACTGCCGTTCGGCGGATTTCGACGGGAATTTGCAAGTAGCGCATTAGGCAAACGGTCGAAACCGATGCCGCCGCCGCCGCGAATGACGAGTTTATTTTCTCCGAGCCAATTCGGACTGTAAGCAAATCCGAGCTGCGGAGCAAAGTTTTTAAAGTTGTTGTCCGTCAGAGTATCCTGAACAGAAATCTTCGCACCTGCCAAACTGTTCGTCGGACCCAAAATCAAGTTTCCGATTTCGCCATCAGTAGCTTTGATTGGCGAAAACCATTCCCATCGCAAACCCATATTCAACGTCAGATTCGGTCGGAATTTCCAGTCGTCTTGAACAAATAATCCCAAATCACCCGTTCTGAATTTCGTATTGTTGCCGGTCGGTTTTCCTTGTTGAGTTGCGACGATTTCCTCAAAAATCGGTGTGCCGTTGGCAAAATTCCACAATCCTTTGAACGAATAAAGCGGACGTGCGCCGCCTATTTCGCCGTTGCTGTTCAAATCAAAACGATATTCACCGCCGATCTTCAGAGCATGATTGCCAAAGACTTTCGTCAAAACATCCCGAAATTCAAACTGTCTTTCGTTGATAATACCCGGCGTATTTAATCCGCGCGGCGCGCCGAATCGGACGCGGTCGCCGTAAAGATTCTCAATTTCGATCCGCGGAAGTCCGAAATCAGTGTTCGGATTGGTTTTCGTTTCATCATAACCCCAACGGGTAATATTGAATCGCGCTTCATTAAGCATGGTCGGCGAAAAGTTTTTGCGGTAGATAAAACCCAAATCATAGCTCAAACGCTTGGAAGTAATATCCGCCATTTCGCGACCTTGCGTTCCATAGTCTGCCGTCGT
>DATLOR010000032.1:0-5273 GCA_035536135.1 Pyrinomonadaceae bacterium
TATTTTTTAATCTTTCCCAGTTAAAAAACATCCGGCGCAAAATGAAAGTGCCGACGGCGATGAACAGCACGGCGACCCAGAGTGTTGTAAAATCCTGATCCTTCAGATTTGTTTCTAATCTGAAAACGCCGAACCACGAAGCCAAAACCAGGATCAAAACAACAAAAATCTGGATCAGAATGATGAAAAAGGTTGTGCGGTAACGTTTTTCGAGTTCTGTCAGATTTTCGTTGGAAATTTCATTCATTCGTTAAAAATTAACCGAAAAGTTTTATTTACTTTCCGTTTTTTCCTTGTTTTCAGCCGGCTTTTTAGTTTGCTGTTCGCAGGGAACGACGACGGCTGTTAAGGTCTTCGGAACGTCGGCGGCTTTCACATCGCCGAGATTTTCCAGAACCTTATCGATCAGTTCAAACTTACATTTATCAAAATCGCGGGTCATTAATACACCGTCTTTATCGATCGTCAGCGGGTAAACGCCGAAAAGCTGATTTTTGAAATTGGCGATAAACGAAGCTTTTTCCGGCGGCAGCACCGTGTTTCTGGTCGGATCGGGATCGGGAATTTTCGCGCCGATAATTTGCAGCTGCTCTTTTGATTTTGCGACCCAATCGCTGTTTGGATAATCACGGACGATTTGTTGAAAATATCTGGCGGCTTGGTCGGTTTCTTCTTCTAAAAGATAGGTGACCGCCAGTTTATAAAGCGCTTCGTCCATAAAGCTGAAACTCGGATATTTGTCCAAAATTTCGCGGTAGCGCGATTGCGCTCCTTTCAAACCGCCCTTTTTCTGGTCGACCGAAAGCGTGTAGTAATAGTTTCCGATGTATAGATTATGAAGTCCGAGATTGTCCTGAACTTCCTTCAAACGAAGATCGACGAGCGGGCGAAGCGGCGAGTTCGGATAATTTTGGATAAAGGCTTTCAGCTTTTGTTCGGCGCGGCGCGCGTTGGCAATTTCGCGGTCAGGCAAACCGATGCGGCGCATTTCGGATTCCGCAATTTTCAGCAAAACACGGTCAGCCAGCGGATGCGTCGGGAAAAATGTCAGCCATTCCTGGTAACCGGCGGCGGCTTGAATCAGCGAACTCGTTCCGCCTTCGATATAAAAAGAATCAGCCACCGCGAGTTTTGCCATCGGCAAATAATCCGATTCGGGATAGGTTGTAATGATCGTCTGGAAAAGCAGCCGTCCGACTTCGTAATTGTTTTTACGAACCTCTTTGGTGGCAACGATAAACAATTCGCGGTCGCGTCCGGGTTGGAACTCACCGATCAGCTCTTCATACTCATCATTTCCGCCGCCGAAGATGCCCAGAAACTTTTTCTTTTTCTTGACTTCGCGTTTTTGACCGACCGTTGAATCCGGATTCGCCTGTTTTGAAGCGTTTTCCAAAAGTGCGGCATCGACACCTGCCTGAAGCTCGCGCACTCTTTCTTCGATCTGGTCGATATCGCTCATCTCGTATTTTTCCGAGCGGTCAACCTTGCCGCGCAGGCTACTTACGTCGGACTGCAAAGAAGCGGTTTCTTTTTCCAAACCACGAAGGCGTCCGAGCGGTGTGTCGAGCTTTTCCTTATCGTCTTTTTTGTTCTTATCGTCCTTATTGCTGTCCTTTAAAACCGAAATCGTGCTTTGCAGCGAGCGGCGCATCGTTTCGAGTTTCGAACGCATTACATCGAGCCGCTGAACCGGCGTTCCTTCATTTGGCTTGGTTTGCGCAAGAGCCGCGAACGAAAAACTCAAAACTAAAGTTAAACCTACAATAATTGCTTTATTTACTCTGAAAAACATAATAACCTCAAATTTATTTGGGATTTGTGAATTCGGATTTCGGATTTTATAAATTTGCAGACTTTGATTGCCAAACAATCCCAAATCCGCAATCCTAAATCCCAAATCGTTAGACCCAAACTGTTGCCGCTTCAATTAATTCACGCGCTGATTCGGTCGGTGTTCCTTTACCGAAAACTGCCGAACCGGCGACAATAATTTCCGCGCCCGATTCGACGATCTTTTGAATATTTCCGGCATCGATCCCGCCGTCAATCTCGATCCGCGTCGAAAGTCCGCGCTCGTCGATCATCCGGCGCAGGCGGCGCAATTTATCAACCGATGTGTGGATGAATTTTTGCCCGCCGAAGCCAGGATTAACCGACATTAAAAGAACGAAATCGGCAAACGGCAGGGCTTCTTCGAGTGAAACCAGAGGAGTTGCCGGATTTATTGCAATTCCCGCTTGCCCGCCCGCTTCGCGAATCGCCGTCAAAGTTCTTTGAAGATGAACGTCCGCTTCAACGTGGACCGAAACCATATTCGCGCCGGCTTTGACGAATTCGACGGCGTAAGTGCCGGGTTCGACGATCATCAAATGACAATCGATCGTCAGATCCGTAATTTTGCGGATGGATTTAACCACCGGAAGACCGATCGTGATGTTCGGCACAAACCGTCCGTCCATCACGTCAACGTGCAAAACCCGTGCGCCGCCTGCTTCAACGGCGCGGATTTCTTCCGCGAGCCGCGTAAAATCCGCCGATAAAAGTGACGGAGCTAATTCAAACATAGTTTATTTTCAATTTTCAAAATTTATGATCGCCGCAAAACCGCGAATTAAATTTTGCCTTTTTACTTTTAACTTTTATCTTTTTTACCTATACTTTGTTGCACAAAAAAATCTTTCGGTTGCCCTCTCGCGCATGCCCTACGGATTGCGGCGCGGGCGCGTGTCTCCGCTGGTTGCCGGAGTTTTGTTTGTCGTCGGTTTCGGCGTTCCCGTCGGATTCGGAGTCTTTGCCGGCGGGGTCGAACCGTTCTTGTTGTCTTTTGTCGAATTATTCGGGTCGGACGAATTCTTATTGCCGGTCGAAGAATTCGTATCCGAATTCGAATTGTCTTTGATCACATCACGGCTCGTCGAAGCTTTTTTCTTGTTGGTATTGGTGTTTGAATTCGATTTCTTTTTCGGCTTATCGGAAATCAATTCCTCGATTTTTTCGGTGTCGTCCTCTTCAACCGAGGTGTTGCCTTTTTTGAGCGTCGTCGGTTTTTCGTCGCCTTCGGGATTCGGTTTGCTCGTAATGACCAAAATTAATTGACCGGTTTTGACTGTATCGCCCGGTTTCGGAAGCTGTTCTAAAACGGTGTTCGGCGCTTCTTCGCTGTAACGGTCGGCACGTTTTTTGATGCGCAAGCCCAAACCTTCAAGCTCTTTTTCGCTGTCGGCGTAATTTTTACCGACAATTTCGGGAACCGTGATTTCCGAGCCCTGCAAGGAACGGTAAACGACATAACCCATGCCCAATAAAAAAGCCGCCGCCAAACAGGCGACTATCAGCAATTTTCCTAAAGCCGAACCGATTTTTTTAAAAAAACTCACTTTTTTGTAAAACTCCCAAAATCAAAACGCAAGTCTAACATTTTTTGTTGAATTTAATGAACCGCAAAGACTCTTAAAACCTTATCAGAAAACTATATCTTTTCAAACACGGCAATAAAAAATCCGTCCATTTTATCTCTTTGCGGAAAAGTCCGCGCAAAGCCTTCCGCGGTCAAAAATGCTGCCGGAACATTCGGATCGACCAATCGAAATCCGGCGTTTTCCGCCAAGAATTTACCGCAAACTCCTTCATTTTCTTCTTTTTCCAATGAACAGGTCGAATAAATGATCCTTCCGCCGGATTTGATTAGCTTTGATGCGTTATTTAAGATTTTGAGTTGTTTGCTTGCTAACTCGGAAAAATCTTTTTCCTGCAAAAAATATCGAATTTCGGGATTATGCCGGATCGTTCCGGTTCCCGAACAAGGTGCATCGATCAGCACTACATCGAAACTTTCATCCGCAAACGGCAAAGCGTTTTCCGCATCGTATTGCAAAATACTGACGCTCGCCAAGCTTTGATTTCGGCAATTTTCCTGCAAAACTTTAACTCTTTGCCAATACAAATCGCCCGCAGCAATTAACCTGGAATCTGGAACCTGAAACTTGGAACCGATCTGCGTTACTTTGCTTCCAGGCGCGGCGCAAACATCCAAAAAACTGTCATTTTCTTTCAATTCGACCGCGTTTCCGATAATTTGCGAGCCTTCGTCCTGAAAATATATTTTGCCGTTTTCAGCCAGTTCGCGCAGATATTTTTTATCCGTCGGGACATTTTCTGTTGTGAATGCTTGCTTGATTGCGTCGGACGTTTTTGCCGTGAACCGAAAACTCAATTTCGGCGTTTCGTTATTTGCCTCGGCTAATCGAGCGGTTTCCTCAAAGCCGAATTGACCGATCCATTTTTCGATCAGCCATTTCGGGTGCGAGCTTTCGACCGATATCTTTTCGGTTTCGTCCGCAAAATCAAGCTCGATTTTTTCCCGCGTAAATCTTCTTAAAACGGCGTTGACAAAACCTTTTGCCGAAGTTTTTTTCGCCATTTGGACGAGATTTACGGAATCGTTGATCGCCGCGTGCGCCGGAATTTTGTCGAGAAAGATCAATTGATAAAGCGCAATTCGCAAGATGATTTTCACAGCAGAATCGAGTTTTTTGCCCTTCGTGAGTTTTTCGATGATGCAGTCTAAATAAATCTGCTTTCGCAAAGTTCCGAGCGTCAATTCGTGACATAGTGCGCGGTCTTTCGGCTCCAATTTTTCTTCATAGATCGGCAAAAGCACCGACGAAAACGATTTTTCTGTTTCGATTTTGGAGAGAATTTCAAAGGCAGCGATTCTGGATGGTGATATTTTCATTTTTTCTGGGGCGGGTTGATCGTTAAAGGGCGGCGGTCTTCGGTTTTGCCTTGCCGCAAAGTTTTATCAACCGCGATCCGGTCGTCAAAAACAAAACATTCGCCTTCCCAGAGCGATTCGTTTTCGGGCGTTTCTTCGAGATATTTCAAAATTCCGCCCTCAAGCTGAAAAACTTCTTCAAAACCCATCTCCTTCATCAACGGCGCGAATTTTTCGCAGCGGATGCCGCCCGTGCAAAACATCGCAACGCGTTTATGTTCGTTCGGGTTGAGATTTTCGGCAACAAATTGCGGCAGATCGCTGAATTTTTCGATATTCGGATTGATCGCGCCTTTGAATGTCCCGATTTCGACCTCGTAATCGTTGCGCGTATCCAAAATGACCGTGTTTTCGTCTGAAATTATCCTGTTCCAATCGGCAGGTTTCGCGTGCGTTCCGATGCCTTTTTCGATCTCGACTTTTTTACGAAGCGAGACGATCTCGTTTTTTATTCTGACCTTGACCTTCAAAAACGGGCGTTCGGCGTGAAACGAAG
>DATLOR010000033.1:0-6988 GCA_035536135.1 Pyrinomonadaceae bacterium
TTCGGATTGCGCAATCTGCGCGGTTTTCAGCAATTCTTTGACCTGATCATCGGTCGAATTGTCAGCGTAGATCGCCAGATCGAGATCGCGGTTGGCCTGGCGCCAACGCCTTTGTGCTTCCTGCATAACCGGTTTTCTTTCCTGATTAATGCGGCGGATTTGCTGTATTTGCTCGCGTGTCAAACCTAATTCCTGAAAGATCTTAAACGGTCGATCGGCTTGATTCGGATTATCCGTCTGCGGCTGCTCTTGCGCCTTGACGTTTGTAAACGTCAAAACCATCAAACCGCACATAAAAATTAAACTTAAAAAATTTATCTTCTTCATTTTGTTTCACCAAAAGCTATTCTTTTGTATCGATCTCGTCAAAAAGCTCAGCTAATCTTAAAGTATTGTCTTCCTCGTCATCGTCAACCACGATCTTCGGCGGAACATCATTTTTATTTTTGATCCGTTTCACCTCATTATTTCTTTGAACATTCGGGTTTTCGACCTTTTGCACCGGACGCGGATTGTTCGACACTTTGACAACACGGCTGTTTTTCGGGTCGGGCGCAGTAGCCGCCAGTTCGGGCTGCGGCGTTTTGGGCTCCGTTAGCGGTTTGCTCTCTCTATCCGGCTGATTATTTTGATTGGCGTTCGCGTTCGATTGTTCTGGCGTTCTCTCAACCGTCGGCATAATCACCGGTTTTGACTTTGTATTGCTTTCCGCCACGTCTTTGTCTTTGCGTATATTTAACGCAAACAGCGCGATTCCGACCGCGACCGCTAAGACGGCAAATGATGCGGTTGCGAGCGACCAGCCGCGCGGAGAGACCGAAAAAAGATCGCGCAAAACTGACCACCACGAACCTGAAACGATTGAAACTTCAACCGGTTTTTCGGCTTTTTCATACGGAATCTCGATGGACGGCGTGGCGAGATTCGCAAATTCTTTTAACTTCCAATCGTTGATCGAAAAATGAACGCCCGAAAACGCTTCGAGTTCTTCGGCGCAGCCCGCACAGGTTTGCAGATGCGCTTCAAATGCCGTGTTTTCCGCGCCGCCGGTTTCGCCGTAAAGATACGAAACAAGCTCTTCGGCAAAACCGCAGTTTGAATTTTTGTGATTGTTATTCATCATAACTTTTTACCTGAAATCTCTTAAACAACCTCCAGAGGCGTTCGCTCCAATTTCATCCTGAGCTGTTTGAGAGCCGTATAAACGCGGCTTTTGACCGTGCTGAGCGGCAAGTCGAGCGTTTCCGAAATCTCCTGAAACGTCATTTCCTCAAATTCCTTCATCACGATCACCTGTCTCAAATCCGCCGGAAGCGCGTGAACTGCTTGTCTGACGTGCGAAAGCCGCTCATTTTGCTCCGTGATCCGCGCCGGCGATTGATGCACGGGCGCGATAAAAACCCGCTCTTCCGCATTATTCTCGTCATCGAGAAAAGTTTCCGAACGCGTTTTCGTCCGGCGCTGTTTTGTCAAACATTGATTGACGGCTATGCGGTGCAGCCACGATGAAACTTTTGCCTCGCCGCGAAAATTCGGCAGATTGCGGTAAGCCGCGATAAAAGTTTCCTGCGCCGCGTCTTTCGCATCGTCTTCGCGGCTGAGCATACCGAAACAGAGCGCGAAAATCTTGCGCTCCCATCTTCTGACTATTTCGCCGAAAGCATCAGGTTCATCTCCGACCGCCAACTCGACTAATTGCTCATCCGTCAAACTTTTTAACATCACTCGTGTTTATCAAAATTAACTTAGCACGAGATTATTACTTAAAAAAATCTACTGAGAATGAATTAATTTCACACTCGTTTTTTAGACGCAGGAATCATTAAAAAAGTCGAAACAATTGAATAATATTAAGTTTAAATTCTGACGATCAGACGGCAATTCGAGATCGCACGTTGTTCGTTCGTAGTCAGACTGTTATGACCGGTGTTTGCCGAAGATTGATTGCCGTCAATGCTTCGAAAAGTTCCGGCATTGATCGATTGGTCAACCGCCATACCGATGTGATAGCTCCATAAAACGTAGATGTCGCCTGCCTGCACAGGCAATTCAACAACGACATCGTCCTGATGGCGGCGGCTCCAGCGGACGACCTTTTCACCCGACCACAAATCATCCCCCGTAAAAGGCAGAGCCACATTAAAATGATTTGCCGCCTGACGATAGCACCAATAAATAAACATTCCGCACCACTGGCGACCCGGCATTCCTTCGCGCAGACCGACACCGGCGGCTCTTTCGTAAACATCGATTCTGGTTCCACGGTCCTGCTGTCCGATTTCCCTGACATTTTTTCCGAGTTCCTGAAACGCGTAAGTAACCGCCAAAGCTCTCACCGCCGCAAATTGTTCCGACATAATTAAAGTTTCTCCTATTTAATTCTTCTACTTGTTGAAGAACAAACTGGAGATGTATTTTTGCATAAAAAACGGCTTGGACTTAACCAAACCGTTTCCATTAAATTCACTTTCGGCTTCGGAATTAGAAATTCACGCAAAATCTGTTTTTGACTCAATTTTGAGAGATTCATTTATTATCTTCTTTGAGTTGTTTGTAATATTCCAACTGGTCGTTTCCTTCCTGTAAGATTTCTTTTTCCTTTTCCTGCCAACGCTTATCGTCGGTCGCTACGGATTTGCCTTTTTCAATCCATTTCGTCATCTTGGAATCGGTGAAATAAAACTTTTCGTCGGGTACGATCAATAAATATTTTCCGGCGTAGGTCTCTTTATATTGCTTTTTGCTTCGCGGATACCTGACCATCAAAATCAGTTTTCCGTCCTTAAAGTAATAATCGTAAGTATCGTGTTCCTTCATGCCGTCGGAAACCCAAGCTTGGCGCATTTTGACGAACCCGGTTTTGTTTTTGTAATAAAGATAATAAAAACCGCTCGATGCGTCTTCGCCTTCGCTGAATTTTTCGAGCTTGAATTTAGCCTTGTTTTTCTCGAAATCCTTCTCGATCGAATCATCCTGCGCGAAATTCGCCGCCGCGCAAAACGCTAAGAAAATAACGGCAAAGACAAGTTTCATATTTTGCTATTTCCTCATTTATCATTCAACGCTTCAACACCCGGGAGCGCGTCGCCTGCCAAGAATTCGAGCGTTGCGCCGCCGCCGGTCGAGATATGCGAAATTTTATCGTCCAATCCGGCTTGATTGACCGCCGAAACCGAATCGCCGCCGCCGACGATCGACGTTGCGCCTTTTTCGGTCGCTTCGGCAACTGCCTTGGCAATCGCGATCGTTCCTTCGTCAAACGGTTTTTCCTCGAACATTCCCATCGGACCGTTCCAGACGATCGTTTTTGCGCCTTCCAGCGCGTGCGCGAAGATCGCCTGCGTTTCCGTTCCGATATCCAAGCCGACAAGTCCCGTGTTGGTAAATTCGACGGGAATCGTTTTCGCCGAATGTAAAGGATCGTAGGAATCGACAACCTGATGATCGGTCGGCAAGATCAGCTCAACGCCCGCATCTTCCGCCATTTTCGCGATTTCCAGAGCTTTGGGCATCATCTCGTCTTCGACCAGCGATTTGCCGACGGTCAGACCGTTCGCCTTAAAAAATGTATAAGCCATCGCGCCGCCGATCAGCAATTTATCAACCTGGCGCTTGATCAAAGACTTGATCACCGGAATTTTGTCGGAAACCTTCGCGCCGCCAAGGATTGCGACAAACGGGCGTTCGGGATCGTTCAGGGCTTTGCCCAGAAAGTTTAATTCTTTTTCCATCAGCAAACCGGCGACTGAATCTTTGACAAAATGCGTGATCCCTTCGGTCGAAGCGTGTGCGCGATGTGCCGTCCCGAAGGCATCATTGACATAAACATCGGCAAGTTCGGCAAGCTTTTTCGCAAACGCTTCGTCATTTTTTTCTTCTTCGGCGTGGAGACGCAAATTCTCCAATAAAAGAACTTGTCCTTCTTTTAATTGTTCTACTTTTGCTTTCACTTCATCGCCGACCGAGTCGTTTGCAAAGAAAACCCTGTCGTTTTTGATTTCCGCCTTGCCGTAAGCCGTTCCGTCCGTTGGCATTTCGACCGGTTCTTCGCCCTGCGCCGAAACGTCCTGCAATTCGGGCAGAGCGCGCAGATATTCGTAGACTGGTTTCAAAGTGTATTTCGCCGCGTCATAGGGCATTCCCTTTTCTTCCGCCTTTTTCTTATCCTTTAAAGGTCTGCCTAAATGAGAAGCAAGAATAACTTTCGCGCCTTGTTCGATCGCGTATTTGATCGTCGGCAACGCGCCCTGAATTCGCGTGTCGTCTTCGATATGCCCGTTTTTTACGGGAACATTAAAATCCACGCGAATAAAAACTCTCTTTCCTTTAATATCAATGTCTTTAATGGTTTTCTTGTTCATAAAATTATAAAAAGCGTTTGGAATAAGTGCGATTTTATCATCATTTATCGCTTTTAATCCAAACGCTTTCGAGTTTTATTTAATGTGCAATTACTTCAAATTAGCCTGTGATTTGAAGGTTACTTTATCATTTGTGAAGTTCACAAAAATGAACTCATAATCGACGCCCTGCCATTTCATTGTTTTAATGGTGGTGCTTCCGACTTTCGAACTGCTTTGTTCGGTTCCCTCTTTACCGATAATATCCGTTACTTCCTTATAACTCATTCCATCCTTGATCTGGTCATATTTCGCCATCGATAAACCGCTCGATGTACTCTTCGAACTCGTCGGTGACGATGAGCTCGTCGGCGACGAAGAATCGGTCGGCGTGCCCGAAGTATTCGAAACATAAGGCGTCGGGCTCGGCGAGTTTTTCGATTGTTCCGCCAATTCCTTGAATTTCTGACAATTACAGCCCAAAACAACCAGGATCAAAACCACAAAGCCGATATTAAATAAATTTTTCATTTGTCTTCTCCCCAATTTTATTGATTTGAACATTACACCAGTTTAATTTGCGATGTCAAAAGAATTCGGAAAAAAGTTTTGTTCGTCAAAAATTGAGTTTTGCGGCTTTCGGGTTTATAATCGCAACACTTTTCATTTTCCCCTTGATTCATAAATAAAAAGTCTTTTTAAGTTTTACCAGTAAACCAAAGTTCTTAAGGAGATTTGTATGTCAAAATTTTTCAAGCTATCCGGCGGCTTTTTGTCGCTCTGCCTGCTCATCTGTTTGTTTTCGCTGATAATTTCGGCGCAAAAGATCAAAAATAATGTTCCGCCGAATGATTTCAAAAATCTGGCGGGTCCGATCGAAGAAATTGCTGCCATGCGCCTGCCGAATCCTTCGACGCTCGGAACCCGCTCAAAAGCGGCGATGTTTCCGATCGATTCGCGCACTAATTTTCAGGAGATCGAAATTCCGGTTGATTCGACCGAAAAATTCAAATTGATGCTTCTTTCGCCGGGCGGCAAAAGCCTGAATTTGCGCGTGGCTTTGCCGAATGATAATTTTTTCGATCTGCGAAGCGAGGGTTTTGCGCGTCAGGTTCAGCAAACCGACACGACCTACGGTCTGGACGGCAACCAGTTCCCTGCCGAAGTTTTCAGTTTCGATTCCTTAAAGCAAGGCGTTTTGCGCGTTCAGATCGAAATCCCGAAAAATCTCGCAACTTCCGGCGAAACGATCGGTTATCTCGTCGCTTCGAGCGATTCGCCGTATCGTCTGTATTCGTACATCGACACTTTGCAAACAACCGTCGGAAGCGAGATCGGCATCGTTTCGTCGATTTTCAACCGCAAGGAAAACAGCGACGACGGTCAGCCTGCACCGCTTGTCGGCAATATTCGTGAATCGAGTGTTTCGATTCATACGCCGAGCGGTGAAACGCTTGAATTTCCGATGACAGACCGTGGCAGCGGCGAATTTCAAACAAATTTCGTTCCGCGCATTGCCGGACGATATTCGGTACAGATCTTTTCAAAAGGATTGACGCCCGACGGCGCGGAATTTATCCGCAGCTCCGAGCAAACTTTTGAAGTTGCCGCTTCAAAAGCTGAAATTGAAACGAATATCAAAACAACCGTAATCGACGATTTGCGCTGGCGGATCGATTTACCGGTTACGGGTTTGAAAATTGGTGGAAAAACGATCGTTCACGCCGAAATCTGGGGTCGCGATGAAAGCGGCAATGAATTCCCCGTTTCGTGGCTCGGCGGAATGACAACGGCGGAAAGTTTCGGCAAACGCTCGGCTTCGGTTTCCTTGACGCTCGATTCGCGTTGGCTGGCGCAAACGAACGCGGCAAAATCATTTGTTCTGAAAAACATTCGTCTGCAAAATCCCGACAACTCGGTCGTTTTGGGCGAGGCGGAAAGTCTTGTTTTGCCGAACGTTCGCGCCACGGAATTGGCAAAATCGTTTGCCGGAATCGTGACCGACGATATGCGACAGGGCGTGCGTCCTGCAAAATATACGAATGACGCGGTTGGCGGAAAGCTGATGCTCGTTCACGGATATTGTTCGGGCGATGCGTGGGGCACGGCGGCTTCGGCAGGACAATTCACGAATTACGTGAAGTTTTTAGATTTAAATCAGAACCGTTCGCATGACCAGTTTGCCAATTTGATCAAAACCTTCGGCGCAAGTTTGCCGTCGTTCGGTATCGTCGCGCACAGCCAGGGCGGCGCGGCTTCGCTTCATCTCTACACCTATTATTGGAGCGGTTTGGACTACGCGACCGGCGGAACGCGTCTTATTCAATCGGTCGGAACGCCGTATCAGGGCACGGCGCTTGCGGGAAATCTTGCGCTTTTGGGTCAGATTTTCGGCGCGGGCTGCGGTTCGAATTATGATCTGACTTACTCGGGTGCGGCGGCTTGGCTTGCCAATATTCCGTCGTGGGCGCGGGCGAAGATTTTTTATCATACGACTTCTTTCACGGACGTTTGGTATCGCTATGATTACTGCAATATCGCGACCGACCCGTTTTTGAGCGATCCGGACGACGGTGTGGTCGAGCGCGCTTATGCACAATTGACGGGAGCCAACAATCTCGGGCATAAAACAGGCTGGTGTCATACGA
>DATLOR010000034.1:0-15533 GCA_035536135.1 Pyrinomonadaceae bacterium
CTGCCCGCCGTAACTTTGGGCGCGGCACTTTCGGCGATTCTGACGCGAATGGTGCGCAGTTCGGTCATCGAAGAACTCGGTGAAGATTATGTCCGCACGGCGCGGGCAAAAGGTTTGAATGAGCGGACGGTCGTTTACAAACACGTTTTGAAAAACGGTCTGATCCCGGTCGTTACGATCCTAGGATTACAGCTCGGCGTTTTGCTCGCGGGCGCAATCATTACCGAAACTATTTTCAGCTGGCAAGGCTTGGGACTTTTACTTTTGAAAGACGGCATCGGAACACGCGATTACCGGCTCGTGCAGGGCTGTGTTTTGGTAATCAGCGTGACATATATTCTGGCAAATTCTTTTACTGACCTGATTTATCGCTGGCTCGACCCGCGGATCAGAATTTCGTAAATTGTGAATCGTTTAACCTACATCGGACTCGCTATTGCCCTCGTTTTGATTATCGCGGCGGTCTTTGCGCCGTTTATCGCGACCCACGATCCGATCGATATTCCGCAAAATGCCGTGCGGTTTGCCGCGCCCTCGGCGGAACACTGGCTTGGCACGGACGATCTCGGACGCGATGTCTTTTCGCGCATTATTTACGGCGCGCGAATTTCGCTCGAAGTCGGGATTTCCGTCACTTTGTTCTCTTCGATTTTCGGAATGATCATCGGTGCACTTGCCGGATTTTACGGCGGTTGGGTCGACCGGATCTTATCGGGTTACGTATTCAATGTTTTTCTCGCGTTTCCGGGTCTGCTGCTGGCAATTGCGATGGTCGCATTTCTCGGGGTCGGCTTGGGAAAATTGATTCTCGCGCTCTGTATTATCGGCTGGGTCGGCTATGCACGGGTGATGCGCGGACAGGTTTTGAAAGTGCGCGAATATGATTTCGTACAAGCCGCACGCGCCCTCGGGGCAAGCAATATGCGGATACTTTTTACGCATATTTTGCCAAATTCGATTCAGCCTTTGATCGTTCAGGCATCGCTCGGAATGGCTGGCGCGGTTTTGTCCGAAGCCTCGCTTTCCTTTCTCGGTCTCGGAATTCCCGCACCGGCTCCGTCCTGGGGAACGATGATCTTTTCAGCCCAGCAAACAGGATTTCAAACCGTGATGCAAATCGCCCCGCACGTCTTATTCGTGCCCGGTGTCGTGATTGCGCTCACAGTTCTGGCTTTTAATTTTATCGGCGACGGACTGCGCGAATATCTCGACCCGAAACAACGTAAACGCTGAATTTAATAAAGGATAACGCGCTTTTTTAGGTTTTTTCCCGGCTTTTTTTCTACCCGGAGGCGTTTTTTGTTAGACTTATAGCAGTTTTAAAAATCTGGTGTCCGCCTTTTTCACACAAAATTCCTGTCAAATTTTTCCGCTCGGCGATACTGCTCTGACGATTGAATTCGGCAATGAAATTTCGCCCGAACTAAATGATAAAGCCGTCAAATTGGCGCAGTATTTTGAGGAAAATCGTTTCGCGGGTTTGATCGAAACCGTTCCGGCATATTGTTCCGTTTCGCTTTTTTATGATGTTTTCGCGGTTAGAAAAAAATTTTCCGAATTCCCGACGGCTTTTGAAGCCGTCAAATATTTAGCTGCAAAAGCTCTGCAAAATCTTGTCCAAACCGAAAATAATGCGCCGCGTTTGATCGAGATTCCGGTCAATTTTAGTGAAGACTTTGCGCTTGACCTGGAATTTATCGCCTCGCAAAACAACCTAACAAAACAAAAAGTTATCAAGATCTTCACGGCAAAAACTTACCGCGTATTTATGCTCGGATTTCTTCCCGCATTTGCTTATATGGGTGAGGTTGACGAAAGAATCGCAGCGCCGCGCAAGCAATCACCGCGGTTGATCGTCCCCCGTGGAAGCGTCGGAATCGCGGGCAAACAAACGGGCATTTATCCTTTCGATTCACCCGGCGGCTGGCAAATCATCGGCAGAACGGATTTTGAGCTTTTCACGCCGAACGCCGAAAATCCGTGCGCTTTGCAAGCCGGTGATCTGGTAAAATTTTACGCTTCGAACAAATGAGCATTCTGATCAAAAAAGCAGGAATTTTAACGACCGTTCAGGATTTGGGCAGAAATAATTTCCGGCGTTTCGGCATCAACCAAAACGGTGCGATGGATAAGATTGCGGTTCGCCTGATCAATTCCCTGCTCGGCAACGATGAGAACGAAGCCGTTCTGGAAATGCACTTTCCCGCGCCCGAAATTTTGTTTGAAGAACCGGCAGTTTTCGCCCTCGGCGGCGCAGATCTTTCGGCAAAGTTAAACGGCGAACCCGCAGGAAGCTGGCGAATTTGCTTTGCCGAACAAGGTTCGACATTAAAATTTGAACAAAAAGAATTCGGCAACCGCGCTTATCTGGCAATCAAAGGCGGTTTCAGAATTAAAAAGTGGCTCGGAAGTGCAAGCACCAACCTGAAAGCCAAGATCGGCGGTTTTGAAGGAAGAAAACTTCAAATAAATGATCGTATTTCTTTCAATCAAATCCCAGAACCCAAATCCAAAATCCCAAATCGAAAGGTTTCAAATTCGCTGATTCCCTTTTATTCGAAATTTCCGACGGTGCGCGTTATCGTGGGTGCGGAATTTGAACTTTTAACCCCGAACAGTCGTGAAATTTTACTGAATGAAAACTTCACGATCACGCAGAATTCCGATCGGATGGGCTTTCGTCTGCAAGGCGAACCGCTTTTTCTGCGAACCAGAAAAGAACTCGTTTCGTCCGCCGTAAATTTCGGGACAATTCAGCTTTTACCTGACGGTCAGATGATCGTTTTGATGGCGGATCATCAAACTTCGGGCGGTTATCCGCGTCTGGCGAACCTCATTTCGACGGATTTACCGCTTCTCGCACAGCTCGGCACGAACGATAAAGCCGCGTTTCATTTGATTTCGATCGGTGAAGCCGAAAATGTAGCGGTCGATTTTGAAAAAAACTTGAATTTACTGAAAATCGCCGCAAAATTTTTATAAAATTCGCTGCGTCCTTGATTCTTTGCCCTTCCGCGTTAAATAATTTCACAATGCATTCGATCGATCTAAATTGTGATATGGGCGAGAGCTTCGGCGCGTGGCGAATGGGGAATGATGCCGCGCTGATGGATTTTGTTTCGTCCGTGAACATCGCTTGCGGGTTTCACGCGGGCGATGCCTCGACGATACGCGAAACGGTCGAAAAGGCAATTGAAAAAGGCGTGAAAATCGGAGCTCACCCGTCATTTCCTGATTTGCAGGGTTTCGGCAGACGCGAGATGAAAATGTCTTCCGGCGAGATTTTCAACATTGTTCTGTATCAGGTTTCGGCGCTAAAAGGCATTTGCGAAGCGTTCGGCGCAAAGCTCCACCACGTCAAACCGCACGGCGCGCTTTATAACAAAGCGGCAAACGATGTTGAAACGGCACAGGCAATCGCCGACGCCGTCAAAAAAATTGACGAAAATTTGATATTTTACGGGCTTTCGGGAAGTTTTTTGATTTCCGAAGCCGAAAAAACCGGTCTGCAAACAGCATCCGAAGTTTTCGCCGACCGAACTTATCAACCGGACGGAACTTTAACGCCCCGAACCAAGCCGAACGCTTTGATCCACGACTCCGCACAGGCAGTTTCGCAGGTTTTGGAAATGATCTTCGACCAAAAGGTAACCGCGACAAACGGCGAAAAAGTTACTTTGAAGGCTGAAACGATCTGCATTCACGGCGACGGCGAAAACGCTCTCGAATTTGCGAAGCTGATCAATGTCGAATTAACAAAATGCGGCATCAAGATTAATTAATGTAACTTTTTGCCCTATTTTCTGCCCGTTTCGACAAATTGACTTTGCCTTCGAACCGCATTAAAGTGATGTTATTCAAAACTTGTTCCCGATTAAATATGAAGCAGATAAAATCTAAAATGCACCGTCATTTTTTTCCGGCAATTTTTCTCGGCATCGCAATTACGGTCGGTTTGATGTTTACAAATACCGTATTATCGCAGAAGCGTTCGGCTGAAATTGATTCAAAACTTTCGGCAGGAACTCCGGCTGCGCCGCAATATCAAATTTTCGATATCGGGATCGTCCAGACCGGCGACACGGCTTCGCAAGGATTTCGCATTTCCGAGGGCGGCATCGGGGTCGGACGTTCGGTTCGAAGCAATGGGGCGCAGGCTTTTACGTGGACGCGCGGCGGCGGAATCGTCGGATTGCCGAATCTGGCAGGTCGCGCCTTTTGTGTCTCGAACGGCGCAAATGACAGCGGTATTGTTACCGGAACGTGCGCTTCCACTTTGTTCGGAACGAGCCGTTTGCCCGTTATCTGGACGAACGGCGCGGTCTCTCAGCTACCGCTCCCGGCAGGCGAAACGCTCGGCGACGCGAACGACGTGAACGCTTCGGGTGTCGCGGTCGGTTCGGTCAACAGCGGTTCATTGCAGAAAGCGGTTTATTACAGCGGCGGAACCGCGACCTTCATCTCTCAAACGACACCGAACGGCAGTTTTTTTATCACCGCTTTTAGCATCAACGATTCGGGGCGCGTCGTCGGTCAAGGGATCGATCCGAATAATGCCGCCCGAAATGTCGGCATCGTTTACGACATCGGAAGCAGTTCGGCATTCGAAGTCGGCGCACTGCCCAACGCTAACGGCGCACTCGCTTTTGCCGTGAGCAACAGCGGTTTTGTAGTCGGTTCGAGTATGCAAAATCAAGGCTCGGGCTTACCGTTTATCTGGTCGCAGGCGGGCGGAATGACGGCAATTCCGCTTCCGACCGGCACGACGCAAGGCTCGGCGCGCGGAGTTAATTCGGCGGGTTGGGCGGTCGGAACCGCATCCTCGGCATTCGCCATTCCCTTTCTTTATGACGGCACGGCGACCTATCGGCTGGCAGACCTGATTCCCGCCGGAACTGGTTGGGATCTGTCAACGAATACTTCGTCTTCGGCTCTCGGAATCAGCGAAACTAACGTCATCGTCGGAACCGGAGTTTTCAACGGGCAGACTCACGCCTACGCGATGGTTCCGGTTGCCAATCTCTCGCTCGGCGGTCGTGTTCTGACGGCGGACGGTGCAGGCATCCGCAATGCCTCGGTCACGATTTCCGGCGGAAACCTGCCGTCACCGGTCACGGTTTCGACCGGCAGTTTCGGTTACTATAATTTTCAGGGATTGCAGACGGGTCTGACCTATACCGTGACGGTTTCGACCAAAAAATATGTACTTACACAGTCGACGCGGATGACGACGCTTCAATCCAATGTAAACGACTTTAATTTCGTTGCCCAACCGCTCTAATGCAAATGGATGAGGGATGAATAAAACATATTGTCTTGTTCATCCCTCATCCCTCTGATTTTATCCCTCAATTACCAGCCCTTCCGCTCGCGCAAGTGTGTGATATGCGCCGTATGATGACGGCTGTGCCAGGCATAAAGCGCGAGAAATTTTTCGATCGTCCATTCGCCTGAATCAGGATGAACAAGCAATCTCTTAAAATCTTCCTCTGTCAACGAATCGAGCAAGGCAGACCACCGCAAATGGACGGCTTCGAGCAGTTTCAGTGAAACATCAACCGGCAGACGGCTGTCGGCAAGCTCAGCCCAACGGTCTTCAAAATACGGGCGAATCGTCGGATTTTCTTCCGTCAACGCCAGTTTGAAACGGCACAGCGAATTGATATGCGAATCGGCAACGTGATGAACCGTCTGCCGAACCGTCCAGCCTTCCGGGCGATAGGGCGTTTCGAGCTGTTCCTCAGACAAACCCGCGACCGCTTCCGTGATCCTTTTCGGCAAATCGGCGATGGTTTGAATATACTCTTTCCGCAATTCGGGCGTTACTTCAACGCTCGGGTCAAACTCACCGACCGGATAACGCAAATCCTTATTCACTGCTTCCGCTGTCATATTCTCCATAATAATTCTCAAACCTCGTAAATTCCTTTAAAAAAGCCAGTTTCACCGTTCCCGTCGGACCGTTTCGTTGTTTTGAGATCAAAAGCTCGGCAATGCCCGCATTTTCCTCGGTCGGTTTGTAATAATCCTCGCGATAAATAAACGCCACCACATCGGCATCCTGCTCGATACTGCCTGATTCGCGCAGATCCGACATCATCGGACGCGGCGGATTTCGCGCTTCGGGCGCCCGCGAAAGCTGCGAAAGCGCGATCACCGGAACCTGTAATTCTTTTGCTAAAGCCTTTAATTCACGCGAAATCTGTGAAACTTCCTGCTGGCGCGATTCGGTCTTTTTTGAACCCGACATCAACTGCATATAATCAACGACAATCAAATCGAGTTTTTTTTGTTCGGCAAACAATCGGCGTGTTTTGGCGCGCATTTCGAGCACCGAAATTCCCGCCGTGTCGTCAATAAAAATCTTCGCCTCGGAAAGCGTTCCGATCGCTTCGGCTAATCTTCCCCACTCATCGCGGGTCAGATAACCCGTGCGAAAGCGGTGCGCGTCGACCTTTGCTTCGGAAGACAGCATTCGCATGACAAGCTGTTCTTTCGACATTTCGAGCGAGAAAACCGCGACGACCGCCTTTTCCAGAATCGCCGCATTTTGTGCTAGCGTTAGACATAAGGCAGTTTTGCCCATTGACGGGCGGGCGGCAATGATAATCAGATCCGTCTTTTGTAAGCCAGAAGTTTTTTCGTCCAGATCGCGGAAACCGGTTGATAAACCCGTTAGCGCGTGTGATTCGCGTTTAGCGTATTCCTGAACCTTTGCAAGCACGCTTTCGGCGATCGGCTGGATATGCGAGAAGCCCTGGCGCGAGCGTTCGTCCGCCAATGCGAAAATCATTCGCTCAGCGTTGTCTAAAACGTCTTTGGCGTCGTCTTCTTCCGCCAGAGCTTCGCTCGTGATCTGATTGCAGACTTTGATCAGATTGCGGACGATCGATTTATCTTTGACGACTTTGGCGTAATCGAGAATGTCGGAAAAATGCGGAAGTCCGTAAGTTAAATTCGTGATCGAAGCCACGCCGCCGATCGAATCGATCGAGCCGTCTTTTTTGAGTTCTTCGCCGATCAGGATCGGGTCGATCCGTTCGCTGCGCTCAAACAGCGCGGTCATCGCTTTGTAGATCCGGCGATGAAGCGGCGAATAAAAATCGTCGGGCGAAAGCTGTTCGATCGCCTGCGTGATCAATTGATTATCAAGCAAGATCGCGCCTAAGATTACCCGCTCGCTCTCGGCGCTCGACGGCAGAGGCTTTTCCAGATATTGTTCGCGTGTTGCTTCAGGATACATCTTCTAAAAAGTCAGTTTTACCTTGTCGGCTGTTAAGTCTTCACTTTGACAAGAAAGCCGAATGATAGGATATTTCGATTTTTTCCGATAAAAAAAGACCGCAAATTTTTAATTTTGCAGTCTTTGATTTTAATACAAAAACGGCTCACAACAAAAGGATTGTTTGCCGATTTATTTTGTATATTTTTTTAGCTTTCGCTTTCTTCAGTTGCGGGTTCGGTCGCTTCCGCTTTTGTTTCTTCAACAGCCGCGGGCGCGGCGGCTTCGCCTTCACCGCGAACCGTCACCGGAACTTGCAGGGTCACTTCGCGGTGCAGTTTGACGCCGACCTTGTATTCGCCGGTTTCCTTGATCGCATCTTTCAAAACGATCTTGCGGCGGTCGATTTCATAACCTTTGGCTTTCAGAGCCTCGGCAATGTCCATCGAGGTAACCGAACCGAAAAGCTGTCCGCTTTCGCCTGCTTTGCGTTCGAAGCTGAGCGAAATATCGCTCATTTGTCCGGCTTGCAGTTCGGCGGTTTCTTTTTCGACCGCGGCTTTTTTGAGTAGCGCGGCGCGTTCGCCCTCAATTTGTTTAATGTTCGCTTTTGTCGCCAAGGTCGCTAAACCTTGCGGCAGAAGATAGTTGCGCGCATAACCGGCTTTGACTTTGATAATTTCGCCGCGTCCGCCCAAAGTGTCAATATCTTCGCGTAAAAGAATTTGTATGTTTGCCATGATTTTTCAAAATCCTCCTTGATTTAGTCGGCGACGAACGGCAACAGAGCCATTGTTCGCGCACGTTTGATTGCTTTGGCGATGCGTCGCTGGTCTTTCGCCGTGACGCCTGAAATGCGGCGCGGCATAATTTTTCCTCGTTCGGGAATAAACCGTCTCAAATAATCAACGTCTTTCCAGTCAACATAATCGGGAACCAGCTGACGCGGACGGCGGCGTTGAAAACGGCGCGGCATTTTTTCAATTTCCTGATCGATGCTCACGTCCAAATTCAAATCATTATCGTTAAAATCGTTGTCTCTTTCCATTTCTATAAACTCCTTTTCCTATGCTTCCAGAGCCTCATCAGCCGAATCCGCATCGTTTGCATCAACAAAATCCGTCTGACCACCACCGTTGCGGTTGCTTCGACGTTTTCTCTCACGTTTCGCTTGTTTTTTATCCGCCGCTTTCCGATCTTCGTCAACGCGTACGGTCATATAACGCATAATCACGTCATTGACGCGAAAACGGCGTTCGAGTTCGGCAATTTCCTGCCCCGAACCTTCGATTTCGAGTAAAACGTAAAAACCTTCGGTTTTCTTGTTGATCGGGTAAGCAAGGCGGCGCCGTCCCCAGCCTTCGATCTCCGCGACCGTGCCGCCGTCTTTTTCAATTAACGTTTTGATTGCATCATTTAATTTCGCAATATCGTCTTCCGCCGTTTCCGGCTGAGCGATATACATCACTTCATATAATCTATTTGCCAATGTTATTTCCTCCTTATGGCTTTCCAGCTTTATCTTTCAACAAAGCAAGAAGGGCTCGTTCGATTTTGGATCTGTGATTTCGGATTTTGGATTTTTATTTCAATCCGCAATCCCAAATCCAGAATCCCAAATCAGTTGTATTGTGCCATCGCTTTTTCGACTCCGTCCTTAATGACGGAAAAAATTGCGTCGACACTTGTTTCTAAAATATTTTCAACTTCCGAAAAATCGCTTTTGGAAAAATTCTCCAAAACAAAATTGCTCGCACTGCCGATCGGATGATCGGGCTGAATGCCGATCCGCAGGCGGATAAAATCCGGCGTTCGCAAACAATCGATGATCGACCGCAAACCGTTTTGTCCGCCGTGCGTGCCTTTCGGACGAAGCCGGATCTTGCCGAACGGCAAAGCCAGATCGTCCGAGATCACAATCAGTTTTTCAATGCTCCGGTCTGATTTTTTGACCAAACAGCTCACCGCTTCGCCGCTTAAATTCATAAAAGTCTGCGGTTTAACGAGTTCGACAGTTTGGTTTTCAATCGCGCCGCGACCAACCAGTGCGCGGCATTCTTCGCGCCTTACCTGCGTTTGAAGTTTCTGCGCCAGTTTGTCGATCAGCATAAAGCCGAGATTATGACGCGTCTTTTCATAACGCAAACCCGGATTCCCGAGTCCGACGATCAGCCATTTTTTTTCAGAAAGCGCATCCATAATCAATTAAAATTCAAACCGCTTCCTTCAAAAAATTACTCGTCGTCTTCGGCTTTTTCTTCACCGACCACTTCCGGTTCACCGGCAGCTTCGGTCTGCGGTTCGAGTTCTTCTTCACGCACGATGGTGATCGAAGCGACGACCGTTTCCGGCGATTCTTGAATCTCGATACCTTTGCCGACCTTCAGATCCGAAACGTGGATCGATTCGCCCGCGTTCAGGTTTGAAACGTCGATATCAATCGCGTCGGGCACATTTGCCGGTTCGCAAATAACCTTGATCTCGTGAAGCGGCTGGTTGATCACTGCACCGTCTTCATTCAAGCCCGGAGCATCTCCGACCAGGTGAAGCGGAACGGTCATTTCCATTTTCTCGCCCTTCGCGATGCGGCGTAGATCCGCGTGCACAAGGCGACCTTTGATCGAATCGATCTGACGATCCTGAAAGATCACGTCGTGTGCGCCGGCGCCTGCAACATCGAGCGAGAACACGGTATTTACACCCGCATCCGTTCTCAAAATCGCCGCTAAATCCTTTAGATCAACCACTGCCGCGACGCTTTCTTCGCCGCCGCCGTAAATTGAAACCGGAATTTTTCCGTTGACGCGCAAGCGGCGCGAATCGTTCTTGCCGCGACCTTCTCTTTTTTCTGCTTTAACTGTAACTTTATCTGCCATAACTTTTTACCTTTATTCCTAAAGTTAGATAAACAATGACGAAACGCTCGTTTCGTCGTGAATTGATTTGATTCCTTTTGCCAGAAGATTTCCGATGCTCAAAACTTCGATGCGTCCTTCTTCTTCGAGCCGCTTTCCTTTTTCACAAAGCGGAATCGTATTCGTAACAATAACCTTTTTGATGTATGAATTAGCGATATTTTCAATCGCGTTGCCCGACAAAACCGCGTGTGAAAAGCAGGCATAAACATCATTTGCACCGGCTTTTTTCAACGCTTCGGCAACCTTGCAAATCGTGCCGCCGGTATCGCACATATCATCAATTATCAAACAATTTTTACCTTCGACATCGCCGACGATATTCATTACTTCGGCGACATTCGCCTTCTCGCGCCGTTTGTCGCATAGAGCCAAACCCGTATTCAATCTTTTCGCATAAGCTCTGGCGCGTTCGGCACCGCCGGTGTCGGGCGCGACGACGATCGAATTTTCAATCGGATTATTTTGAAAATAATTTACGATCACCGGTGCGGCATACAAATGATCGACCGGAATGTCAAAAAATCCCTGAATCTGCGAGGCGTGCAGATCAACCGTCAAAATTCGCTGGGCACCGGCGGTCGTGATCAAATTTGCGACTAGTTTCGCCGCGATCGGGACGCGCGGACGGTCTTTTTTATCGGAACGCGCATAACCGAAATATGGAATCACCGCCGTTACTCTTTCAGCCGAAGCGCGGACGAAAGTGTCGATCATGATCAACAATTCCATCAAATTCTGGTCAGTCGGCGGACAGGTCGGCTGAATGATGAAAACATCCGTTCCGCGCACATTTTCGCCGATTTGAAAATTAAATTCGCCGTCGGAAAATCTGTCGGTGCTGACCTTTCCCAAATCACAACTCAGATGACGGCAGATTTCTTCGGCAAGAAGTTTATGCGCATTGCCCGAAAAAATCTTGATATTGCCAGTTACGCTCATTTAGATTTTGGATTTCAGATTTCGGATTTCGGATTTTTAATCTTAAATCTCAATCTTAAAATCAATAAAAAACGAGTAATCAACTATAAAAGATTACTCGTTCCGATTAAAAAAAATATGGCTGGGGCGGGAGGACTCGAACCTACGAATGCCGGATCCAAAAACCGGTGCCTTACCACTTGGCTACGCCCCAATACAAAAAATTTTCAGAAACTAATCGGAAACAACCTTTCGCATATTTTAAATGCTTCGCGGTATTGATTCCGCGAGACGGTTGCTACGGCAAACTTTCGCCAGTTTGTTTCTTCTTCAAGGGCTTTTAATGTCGCTTGCCGTGTCTCTTCTTTGTCAAAAATTGCGAAAACGCTTGCGCCGCTTCCGCTCAAAACTGCCTGCTGTGCGCCTGAGCCGAGAAGCTTTTCCTTCACGCGCCCGACTTCGGGCTGAAACTCAAAAACGCTCTTTTCAAAATCATTTGAAAGTATTTTTTGCCGCGATTTGAAGCTCTCTGCTTCATTTTGGCAAATTTTGAGGATACTTTTTGAGGTTTCATTTGTCAAGTAAGGTGCATTAAATCGTGAAAAGGCTTCGGCTGTAGAAACCTCAATATCGGGCGTCACGATCAAAAGAAATTTTTCGTCAAAATCTTCCATCGCCACGATTTCCGTTCCACGTCCCGTGCCGTAAGCCGTTCCGCCGTAAAAGAAAAATGGCACGTCCGAGCCGAGTTTTCCGCCGATTTCGACCAATCTTTCAAATTCTATGTCCAAATTCCAGAGCGTCGAGAGACCGAGCAGCGCGACCGCCGCATTCGATGAACCGCCGCCGAGTCCGCCGGGTGCGGGAATTCGTTTTTCAAGATGAATTTTCGCACCCTCTTTTAAGCCGAACTCATCGCTCAATGCAATCGCCGCCTTGATGATCAGATTCGTTTCATCGGTCGGAATGTTGTGAATATTGCAGGTCAGGCTGATTTCAACGCTTTCTTCAAACGTAATTTCATCGGCGAGCGAAACGGTTTGAAAAATCGTGTAAAGCTCGTGAAAACCGTCTTCACGCCTGCCTAAAATCCGCAAAAGCCAGTTGATTTTCGCAAAACTCGGCAGTGTGAAACTTTTATCCGTCATTCACTTAGCATAAATTCTAAAAGTAAAAAGTAAAAAGTAAAAAGTAAAATTTTTGCTATTGTTTTTTACTTTTTACTTTTTACTTAACAAGCTATTTTCTTTTCAGGAAAACCTGTGTGAAATAAAAGGTTCCGTCATCGGTCACGGCGATGCCGATTGCCGATTCTTTCCAGCGGTCGTTGAGCAGATTTTCACGGTGGCTTTCTGAGAGCATCCATTTTTCGACCGCCGTTTCGATCGGATTTTTGTAGCCGCGATTGTAAGCGATGTTTTCGCCCATCGCTGTCCATTTGGTAAGCCCGACCGAATCGGCGCGGTCGTCAACCATTTTCCCGTCAATCCCTTTGTGGCTGAAAAAGTTGAACCTGACCATATTTTCCGAATGAAGCCGCGCTATTTTTGCTACGTCATCGCTCCAGACAAGCGGCTCCAGACCGTTTTCCGCCCGCTTTTGATTGATCAGCCCGAAAGCGAGCTTTTCAAAATCCAGAATTTGAAGCTCGGAAGGCTTGACTGAAGAAACGATTTTGACGTTTTCGGGCTGTGCAATGCGCTTTCTGACGTTTCCGGCATCTTCTTCTTCTTTATCGCGAATGTATGACGCGACCGAGCCTGTTTTTTCGGCTTTGATCGTTTGAGCGGAAAAATCTGCGGAAAATGCGCCGAATAAAAGTGCAGAAACTACGGCGGATTTTAGGAGAAAAGTCTTTAAATTCATAAACCTCATTTCGGTAGTTTCGACAATCTCTTCCAAAAGAAAGAGACTCAAAACTTTGCGCCTGCCGCTTCACAGCGGAGTTACCTTTATCGTTTAAGGAACCGGACAATAAAATTTGCCCGTTTAAAATTTTTACAAGTGCAAAACTCGGCTGAATTTCGCTAATAATAAAAATCTTTAATCGCGTCCGATTTCCAAATAAAAAAAGGCGGAAAGCTCCGCCTTTTTGTGAAAGTAATTTTTTGTGACAAAACCTATTTAGTCGTTTTTTTGTTCAGTTTCGTTTTGATCGCATTGATCTGTTCGGCATCCGAAGAAAGCGTCAGGGCTTTTTGCCACGAGGCTTTTGCCGGCTCGGTTTTGCCTTGTTTTTGATAAACATCGCCGAGATGTTCGAGGATCGTTGCCGATGCCGGATCGGTTTTCAAAGCCTTTTTCAGATTTTCCTCCGCCAGATCGAGCTTTCCGAGTTTGTAATAAACCCAGCCCAAACTATCCAGATACGACGCATTGTCAGGTTCCGTCTTTAATGCTTCCTGAATCAGCGTTAAAGCCTCGTTAAGCTTTTCATTGCGTTCGGCAAGAAAATATCCGAGATTGTTTTGAGCGATCGGATTGTTCGGCGATTCCGCCAAAATTTCGCGCAGGGTCGTTTCGGCAGATCTGAAATCGCCCGAATTTTGCTGCGCCGTCGCCAATGATAGTTTGGCGATCTGTTTTCGTTCGTCGCTTCCGGCAATCTGAAACGCCTGATTGGCGGCTTCGACCGCTTCTTTACCGCGTTTGGCATCGCTGTAAAGCATTGAAATAAACAGATAATTCGTGAAATCATCGTACATCATTGACGGAACATCGGGCTTTTTCTTTCCGATCAGCGATTTCACGATCGCCACGGCTTCGTCAACCTTTCCGAGTTCGGTCAAGACCGTCGCTTCCTGCCGCAAAAAACCGTAATCGTCCGGAAAACGCAAACGCGCCGCTTTTAACGACTGCAAAGCCTCTTGTTTTTTTCCGTTTTCACGATAGAGTGCGATTATCTGGCGGTCGCTGAACGAATCCTCTTCGCCCAGGATCGTCCGTGAATTATCGATTGCCGATTTCGCCTCGTTGAATCGGTTGGCGGTTTTGTAGGTGCGGATTATTTTTTCAAAAACGGCGATCGTAAATTCGCGCTCGTTATCGGTCGCCAGATTGTTTTGGTCGATTCCGGCAATCGTTAAAGCTTTTTGATAGGCGGCGACGGCTTCATCGGGGCGATTTGATTCGTTGTAAATATCACCGAGCGAAACCTGTAGATTGGCGGCGGAAGCTTTGTCTTTTTCCGCCAGTTTCACGATCGTATCGTTGATAAATTTTGCCGCGTCGGCAGTATTTCCGGCACGCGACTGAATCTTTGCGAGAAGCATCACGAGCGAAATATTGTCGGGATTGGCATAGATCGCCTGTTGAAGCGTTTGAATCGAGGTTGCCGCCGTTCGGTCATCGACTTTTTCAAGTGCCTTGCCGAGCAGTTCGATTCCTTCGGGATTTTCCGGATCATCAGCAACTGCCTGGTTCAAAACCTCAACCGCTTCCTGCATTCGTCCGGCATCAAATAAGGCTTCGCCGAGCTTGACGGTCGCGCCTTCCGGCGATAAATTTTCCTGATTTCCCAGGATCGTCCGATAAAACCGGGTTTCGATCGGGTTTGCTGAGCTCAGCCAATTTTGCAGCGCGGTGATTCGTTCCTCGTTTTTATTTGTGCGTTTATAAAATTCGCTCAAAAAAGCCCAGGCTTCGGCGTTTCGCGGATCAAGCCGGGTGATTTCCTTCCACGCGATGATTGCTTTTTGCGTGCTTGTGTCGTCGAGTTTTCCCTCGTTAAGACCGCTTTTTATCGTGTAAAGCCGCGACAGGATACGATGTCCGCCGAAATTATTTTTATCAATTTTGACCGCCAGCGTGGCTAACGAAATAGCTTCATTAATATCGTTCGGCGGCGTTGACAGTACGAGTTCGGCAAGCGCGGTATAACCTTCCGCCAAATTCGGGTTGAGCTCGACAGATTTTTGCAAAGCCTGTTTGGCGATCCGGGCACCGCTCGAAGTGCTTTGCCCGCGCTGACGGCTCATATTCCAAATGTAGCGCTGTCCTTCGAGCAGTTTGGCATAAGCCTGTTCGCGGCGTTCACGCGAAATTTCATCGGTTTTCGTTAAAGTTTCCAGATTTTTGGAAAGAGTTTCGGAAAGTTTCGGCGATGGTGTGGGTGTCGGTGTTTTAACGACAAGCGGCGGCGGCGTCGGTCGCGGAGTGGTCGTTTCGGTCTGCCCGATGATGCCGGTCGATACGGCTAAAATTGTCAGAATCGGTGCAGATATTGCTTTTAAATTCATTTATAAACCTCTTAAACTTTTTCCAGGTTTGAAACAATCGTTTTCCAAACTTTTTTGCGCGGGAAATTTATCAGAAAAACCACGAGTGCGATGACTCCGGCGCGAAACATATCCGAACTGTTCCCGCTGAATGATGAAATCAGGAAGCCGACAAAGGAAACGACCAGAGCAAAGATGCCCAGAATGACGGAGTTTCTTTGCAGGGTTCTTAAAAGTCCCGAAACGCCTTTCAAAATC
>DATLOR010000035.1:0-13492 GCA_035536135.1 Pyrinomonadaceae bacterium
GCGCAGGAATCGGTAAAGAAACTGCGCATCGTCTGGTCAAAGAAGGCGCACATATCGTCTGTGTTGATTTAAACGAAGCCGCGGCGCAGGAAACGGCTGACGAAATTATCGGCAAATACGGCGCGGGAATCGGCGTTTCGGGAACGGGAATTTCAAATTGCGGCGTCGCGATCGGTCTCGGCTGCGATATGACGAACCGCCAATCGGTTGCCGAATTATTTGAAAAAGTGATGCTTGCCTACGGCGGAATTGATTCGGTGATCGTGACTGCCGGGGTTTTCGTGGCGCCCGATAAAACAGGACGGGTCGAAGATTCAAAGTGGGATTTTACGTTCGGAATCAATGTCAAAGGCGCGTATATCATCGCCGACGAAGCTTATAAGGTCTTCAAAAAGCAAGGCTTAACGGGCAACATAGTTTTGACGACGAGCGCCAATGCGGTTGTTGCGAAAAAGGGAAGTCTGGCTTACGATACATCGAAAGCCGCCGCCAATCATTTGACGCGCGAACTGGCGATCGAATTTTCGCCGCTCGTTCGCGTTAATGCGGTTGCGCCCGCGACGGTCGTTAAAGGAAGCACGATGTTTCCGCGTGACCGTGTGATCGCGAGTCTGGCGAAATACGATATCGCCTTTGACGAATCGGAAGAAACGGAAAGTTTGACTGAAAAACTGTCGAATTTTTACGCGAAACGCTCGCTTACGCAAACGCCGATCGAGCCCTCAGACCAAGCCGAAGCCATATTTTTGCTGGTTTCAAAACGGCTCGGCAAAACGACCGGACATATTATTCCGGTTGACGGCGGTTTAGCGGACGGATTTATGCGGTAATTTTAGTCCCAAGTTCCAAGTCTCAAGCCTCAAGTCGAAAACAAATCAGACTTGAGACTTTTGGGACTTGGGATATGGGACAAATAGAGAAAATTATGTCAACAAAATTTGAAATTTCCGACGATTTTATCGCCGAACAGAATAAAAAGAGCGAAGAGTTTTTGGCAGAAGATTTTGATTATTTAGCCAAAAAGCTCAAGCGCACCGGTTTAGAGATCGAGAAATTGGTTGAAAAAGCCCAAAAATTTCAAGTTGCCGTGCCGTCGTGGGGCGTTGGCACGGGCGGCACGCGGTTTGCGCGTTTTCCCGGCGTCGGCGAACCGCGCGGCGTTTACGAAAAGCTCGAAGATTGCGCGGCGATCAATACACTCGTGCGTTCGACCGGGGCGGTTTCTCTGCATATTCCGTGGGATAAACCCGAAAATGTCGATGAACTCAATTCGTTTGCCGCGTCGCGCGGCTTGAAGTTCGACGCGATGAACTCGAACACTTTTCAAGATCAGGTCGGGCAGGCGCATTCCTATAAATTCGGCTCGCTTTCACACGCCGACAAGGATGTCAGAAAACAGGCAATCGACCATAATATCGAATGCATCGAGCTCGGTAAAAAGATCGGCTCACAGG
This sequence comes from Pyrinomonadaceae bacterium, assembly GCA_035536135.1. Taxonomy (GTDB): domain Bacteria; phylum Acidobacteriota; class Blastocatellia; order Pyrinomonadales; family Pyrinomonadaceae; genus JAFDVJ01. The sequence goes on from DATLOR010000035.1 coordinate 1,455, forward strand.
CTTTAACCGTCTGGGTCGGCGACGGCAGCAACTTTGCCGGACAGACGAATTTTCGTCACGCGCTCGAGAATTATCTCGAATCGATGCGCGAAATTTACGCGGCGATTCCTGACGATTGGCGAATGTTCATCGAACATAAAATGTTCGAGCCGTCGTTTTATTCGACCGTCATTTCCGATTGGGGAACGAATTATTACGCGGCGCGCGAGCTCGGCGAAAAGGCTTTTTGTCTCGTAGATCTGGGACATCACGCGCCGAATGTGAACATCGAACAGATCGTTTCGCGGCTGATTCAATTCCAAAAACTCGGGGGATTTCATTTTAACGACAGCAAATACGGCGACGACGATCTCGACACGGGTTCGGTCAAACCGTTTCAGCTTTTCCTGATCTTTAACGAACTGGTCGATGCCGAACTAAACAATCTGCCGAATTTTAATCCGGCGTATATGCTCGACCAATCGCACAACGTCACCGACCCGATCGAATCTTTGATGACGAGCGCGGCTGAAGTCGTCCGCGCATACGTTCAGGCGCATCTCGTTGACCGCGCACGCCTTGAAGAAGCACAAAGAAAAGGCGATGCGATAATGGCTTTAACCACTCTCAAAGAAGCATTTACAACCGATGTTTCATCGATCTTAGCAACCGCGCGGCAAAGAAACGGCGGCGCGATCGAGCCGGTTTCCGTGTATCGCACGAGCGGCTACCGTGCGGAAAAAGCAAAGGAACGTCCGGCGCAAATCGGCATCTCGGCGGGAATCGTTTGATTTGGGATTTCAGATTGCGGATTGCTGATTTTTTCTGAGATCCCAAATCCCGAATCCCAAATCCCAGATCTGAATGAGAGAAAATCTTTACATCGCAGTTGATTTAGGCGCGGGCAGCGGGCGGGTTTTTCTTTGCGATTTGGCGGAAAATTTTTCGCTCGAAGAAATTCATCGTTTCGCATATCCGCCGCGCGAAGAAAACGGGCATCTGCGCTGGGATTTTACGAAGATCTTTTCCGAAATAAAATTCGGCTTGAAAAAAGCCGGAACACGTGCCAAAGTCTTAAATAAAAAGATTTACAGCCTCGGAGTCGACAGTTGGGCGGTTGATTACGGGTTAATTGATAAAACCGGAAAGCTGATCGCTAACCCGGTTTGTTATCGAGATTCACGAACCGAAGGCGCGATGGAAAAGATTTTTGCGAAGGTTTCCCGCGAAGCGATTTTTGAAAAAACAGGCATTCAGTTTTTGAATTTCAACACGCTCTACCAGCTTTTTGCGGAAGACGGAAATCTCGAAAAAGCCGGCAAACTTCTTCTTCTGCCCGATCTGATCAATTATTTTCTGACCGGCAAGGTTTTTGCGGAATATACGAACGCGACGACCACACAGTTTTTGAACGCGGAGACGAAAAACTGGGATTTTGAGATACTTGAAAAATTAAATATCCCAGCGTCACTTTTGCCGGAAATTGCTCCTGCCGGAAGCGATTCGGGATTTTTGAAAACCGAGCTTGCCGAAGAATTAGACCTCGAAAATGTCCGCGTCGTCACGCCCGCAACGCACGATACGGCAAGCGCGGTGATCGGCGCGCCGCTTGAGAAAAACTGGGCGTATATTTCGTCGGGAACCTGGTCGCTGGTCGGTGTTGAAATTGATAAGCCGCTGATCAATGAACAAGTTGCGGGATTTAATTTTACCAACGAAGGCGGCGCGTTCGGGACGATTCGGTTTTTGAAAAACGTTATGGGACTCTGGATTTTCGAGTCGTGCCGCAAAGAATGGAACGCGCTGGAAGCCATTGATGTCGGCTACGAAAATCTTTTGCGCGAAACGGCGGCGATCAAAGGTTTTCAAGGTTTTATTTTTCCCGATGACGAGCGTTTTTTGAATCCGCCGGGAATGCTCAAAGCGATTGCCGAACAAATGCGGGAAAGCGGGCAGGTTTTTGATGGAAATCCGGCAGCTGTCTGCAAAATCATCTTTGATTCTTTGGCGTTTCGCTACGCTTCGGTTTTGCGGACGATCGAAAAACTGACCGCGCAAAAACTTGCAGGCGTGCAGATTGTCGGCGGCGGCGGGCGCAACGAATATTTGAATCAAATGACGGCAAACGCGAGCGGTTTACGGGTTCAAGCCGGACTAACGGAAGCGACCGTCACGGGAAACGCGCTGGTTCAGGCGATTTCCGCCGGAAGATTTGCAAATCTAAAGGACGCGCGTTCGTTTGTCAAAAATAATGTTTCGCTCAGAGAATTTACTCCGCAAAAGTCTTCGGAGATAGAATCGGCGGCGCGAGTTTATGCCGAAATTGAAGCGCGGTTTATTAAATAAGAACGGCAAAGATTTTATGAAAAAAGGTTTGGCAATTAAAATTTTCAGTTTGCTTTTACTCAGCTGTCTGTTTTTTGCGGTCAATGTTCAAGCGCAGAAAAAGACCGACAAAAAAAGCGAGAAACCTTTGCCGACTTTATTCATCATCGGCGATTCGACCGTCAACAATTCGGGCGAAGGAATGCTCGGTTGGGGAAATGTGATCGGCGATCTGTTTGATAAAACGAAAATCAATGTCGTCAATCGCGCGCGCGGCGGGCGAAGCTCGCGGACATTCTTCACCGAAGGTTTGTGGGAACAGGTTCTGGGCGAGATAAAAAAGGGCGATTTCGTTTTGATGCAGTTCGGACATAACGACGGCGGCGAAATCGATAAAGAAAAATTTCGCGGTTCGATTCGCGGAACCGGCGAGGAAATCCAAGACATCACGGGCGCGAACGGAAAGCCGGAAACGGTTCATACTTTCGGCTGGTATATGCGAAAATTTATCGCCGACGCGAAAGCCAAAGGCGCGACGGCAATTGTGCTTTCGCCCGTTCCGCGCAATGTTTGGAAAGACGGAAAAGTCGAACGCGCCGCCGAAAACTACGGCAAATGGGCGCGCGAAACGGCGGAAAGCCAAAAAGTTTTGTTCATTGATCTAAATGAGATTACGGCGCAAAAATACGAAAAAGCCGGCGCGGAAAAAGTCGGTGCAGAGTATTTTACGACGAAAGACCATACGCACACTTCCGCGGCGGGCGCGCGCATGAATGCCGCGTCGGTCGTCGAAGGTTTGAAGAAATTGAAGAAAAATCCATTGAAGAAATTTATTTCAAAAGTGAAAAAGTGAAAAAGTGAAAAAGAAAAAAGTGAAAAAGCGAGCATCCAATTTAAGCAAAAAAACTTTTTCAACTTTTCACTTTTCGACTTTTTCACATTACTAAAGTGAAAGTTTCGTTATTCATCACCTGTCTGGTTGACCAGCTTTGCCCGAATGTCGGGAAATCGGTCGTCGAAGTTTTGCGCCGCGCAGGCTGCGAAGTTGTTTTTGATGAGCGGCAAACCTGCTGCGGTCAGCCCGCTTTTAACACGGGTTATCGCAACGAAGCGCGAAAGTTTGCAAAACGCTTTATCGAGATCTTTGAAGAATCGGACGCCGACGCGATCGTTTCGCCGTCAGGCTCGTGCACGGCGATGGTCAAACATTTTTACGAGCTTTTCGCGGACGACGAGGATTGGCGCAAAAGAGCCGAACGAATCGCCGCAAAAACACACGAGTTCACGGGTTTTTTGGTCAATGTTTTGAAGATCGAAGACACGGGCGCAAAGTTTACGGGAAAACTGACGTGGCACGACGCGTGTCACGGTTTGCGCGATCTGAATTTGCGCAGCGAGCCGCGAAAGCTTTTGAAAAACGTCCGCAACGCCGAGTTTGTCGAATTGAAGAATGCGGATGTCTGCTGCGGTTTCGGCGGAACTTTTTCGGTCAAATACCCGGAAATTTCCGTGGCGATTCTGGATAACAAAATCGCCGAAATTGAGAAATCCGGTGCCGATGCGTTAATCGCCTGCGACGCGAGCTGTCTGATGCAGATCGGCGGCAGATTATCGCGGCTCGGCGCAAAAACCAGACCGATTCATATCGCCGAAATTTTGGCTTCGCAAGACTAAAATAATTTGCCGCGGATAAACGCGGATTGCACAGATTTTAAGCGATTTTGAGATTTCACATTGTTAAAGTTTCTTTCGTAAAGCCACTATTGAATTTGAAAAAAATATCCGTGAAATCCGCGTTTATCCGCGGCTAAAAAATTTAATGAATCAGCTAACCGCCGAAACTTTTGACCAAAACGCGCGTGCCGCTTTGCAGGACACGCAGCTTCGCGGTGCGCTCAAAAATCTCGCCGACACCTTCGGCGAACGGCGAAAAACGGCGATCACGACGGTTGAAAATTGGGAAGGTTTGCGCGATCGGGCACGGGCAATCAAAGACGAAACGCTTCTGCATCTCGACCAATATCTCGAGCAATTTAGCGAAAACGCCGAAAAAGCCGGAGCGAAAATTCATTGGGCGCGCGACGGACGAGAAGCCTGCGCGATCGTTTTAGAGTTATTAAAAGAGCGTAACGCGTCGAAGGTCGTCAAGGCAAAAAGTATGGCGGCGGAAGAAATTCATCTCAACGCCGCGCTTGAAAAAGAAGGGATCAATCCGATCGAAACCGATTTAGGCGAATGGATCATTCAGCTTGCGGACGAAACGCCGTCGCACATCGTCGTTCCGGCGATTCATAAAACAAAAGGGCAGATCGCCGATCTGTTTGTCGAAAAAGTCGGGATCGAAAAGACCGATGATGTTGATGTTTTAACGAAAACGGCGCGGCGGATTCTGCGCTCGTATTTTGCCGAAGCCGAGGTCGGGATCAGCGGCGTGAATTTCGGCGTCGCGGAAACGGGAACGATACTAATTCTTGAAAACGAAGGAAATATCCGTTTGACGACGAGTTTGCCGAAAACGCATATCGCCGTTATGGGAATCGAAAAGATCGTTCCGCGCTTTACGGATCTCGACATTTTTCTCAAACTTTTGCCGCGTTCGGGAACGGGACAAAGATTGACGACCTATCAATCTTTGATCACCGGAACGAAACGAAATTCTACGGATGAAGGTCCCGAAGAAGTCCATATTATTTTGATGGACAACGGCAGATCGCGAATGCTCGCGCATCCGACGACGCGGCAGTCTCTGGCTTGTATCCGCTGCGGCGCGTGTTTGAATGCTTGTCCGGTTTACCAACAAATCGGCGGACACGCTTACGGTTCGGTTTATCCGGGACCGATCGGCGCGGTGATTACGCCGCAGCTCATCGGAATTGGTAAAACCAAACAACTGCCCTATGCGTCAAGCTTGTGCGGCGCGTGCCGCGAAGTTTGTCCCGTGAAAATTGACATTCCCGAATTGCTTCTGCATCTTCGCGCCGAAATTGCGGAAGGCACGAACGATACGGCGACGCACAAGTTTTCCGAAAAACTGGCGTTTCAGCTGTATTCGTTGGCGTGGTCGCGTCCGGTGTTTTATAAATTCGGAATCAAAATGTCGCGTTTGATGCAGAAATTTGTCGCGAAAGACGGAAAAATCGGTAAGGTGAGCGGGTTTTTATCGAAAATAGTTCCGCCTTTGGGCGCATGGACGGCGTGGCGCGATGCGCCGACGATTGCGCCGAAATCTTTCCGCGACGTTTGGAAAAGCGATCTGGAAAACAAATAATTTCGGAATATCTGAGAGCGAATAGCTAAAAGCTGAGAGCGGCAAACAATTTATCAGTTGTCAGATTTCAGTTATTCCGAAAGTTTGATTTATTAAATGAATAATTCTGAAGCACGCAACGCGATTTTCGCATCGATCCGTCAAAATTTGGCGGCGAGCCTGCCGTTTGATGCGGCGCATCACGCGCATCACGGGCATCTCGATTCAGATTTTACGGCTTCGGTTTTGCCCGAATTGACAAACGAAATTCTGATCGAAAATTTCCGCGAAAATCTCGAAGCGGTCGGCGGAGATTGTTCCGTTGTTTACGACGAAACCGAAGCGGCGGAAGTTTTGTTATCAATTATCCAACAAAACAATGCTCGTAAAATCGCGCTTTCAGATTCGCCACTGGTCAAAAAGATCGCCGGATTTCTGAAAATTGACGCGGAATTTATCGAAAACGCCGAGACGCATGTTTTGTTCGAAAGCGATTTGGGAGTGACGGGCGCACAACTCGCGATCGCCGAAACCGGAACGCTCGTTTTGGAATCGGAAACCGAGCGGCATCGCCGGACTTCGCTTGTTCCGCCAATTCACGTCTGCGTTTTGGAAGCGCAGAATATTCGCCAGACTTTGGGCGAGATCTTAGAGATTTTGCGGTCGCGCCTGAGCCGCACGATCACGTTTATCACAGGCGCGTCGCGGACTTCGGATATTGAGCTGACGCTCGCGATCGGCGTTCACGGACCCGGCAAACTGCACGTAATTTTGATCGATAAACAGGAAGATGAGTAAAGAAATTCTCTTAAAAGCCGAAAATGTAACGAAGTCTTACGCGGGCGTGCACGCACTGCGCGATGCGTCGTTTGAGCTTCGCGCAGGTGAAATTCATGCTTTGATCGGCGAAAACGGCGCGGGAAAATCAACTTTTATCAAAATAATCACGGGCGCGGTTTCGTTCGACAGCGGCGAGATTGAAATCGGCGGCGCGAAGATCACGGAAAATTCGCCGTCGTTTGCAAAATCGCTCGGCGTCGCGGCAATTTACCAGCAGCCCGCGCTGTTTCCCGAGTTGACGGTCGCAGAAAACATCGCTATCGGACAGGAAAAATCGGGACTTTTCGGGCGTGTCAACTGGAAGAAAAGACGGCAGATCGCAGAAGATCTGCTGGCGCGGGTCGGCGCGAGGATCGATCCTGAAACCTATGCAGGCGAGCTTTCGATGCCGCAGCAGCAGCTTGTCGAAATTGCCCGCGCACTCGGCGCGAGCGCGAAAATCCTGATTCTGGACGAGCCGACGGCTTCGCTTTCCGAAGAAGACACGAACAATCTTTTCCGCGTGATCCGCGAGCTGCAGGAAAGCGGCGTCGGGATGATCTACATTTCGCACCGTTTGGAAGAATTGCCGGAAATCGCCGACCGCGTGACGGTTTTGCGCGACGGCGAAACGATCGAAACGCGGCAGATGTCGGAAGTCAGCCGTCAGGAATTGATCCGTCTGATGGTCGGGCGCGAAATTTCGGCGGTTTTTCCGAAACAAAAGGTCGAAATCGGCGAATGCATTTTTGAGCTGAGAAATCTCACGTCGCGTTCAGCCGGAATCAAAAATATAAATTTGTCGGTTAAGGCGGGCGAAATCGTCGGGGTCGCGGGACTGGTCGGCGCGGGTCGCACGGAACTGGCGAAAACGATCTTCGGTTTGGAAACCGTTGACGCGGGCGAAATTCTGGTGCGCGGAAAGTCGATCAAGATCGGTCATCCGAGTGAAGCGGTCGAATTCGGCATCGCTTATTTGCCCGAAGATCGAAGAAAACACGGCGTGATCCTGGAATTTCCGATCAGCTCGAATATCACGCTCGCTTCGCTCAAAATCCTGAGCGGTTTTAAGGGTATGAATTTTCGGCGCGAAAAGGAAGTTGCCGCCGAATACACCGAGCGTCTGGGCGTGAAAACGCAATCAATTCACAGTTCGGTGGCGACGCTTTCGGGCGGCAACCAGCAAAAAGTCGCGCTCAGCCGCTGGCTGATGACCAAACCTTCCGTTTTGATTCTCGACGAACCGACGCAAGGGATCGATGTCGGCGCGAAATCGGAAATCCACGCGCTGATGAGCGAACTTGCGGCAAACGGCGTGGCGATCTTGATGATCTCGTCGGAATTGCCGGAAATTTTGGGAATGAGTGACCGCATCGCCGTGATGGCGGGCGGCACGATCGTCAAAATTCTCGACCGCGAAGAAGCGACGCAGGACGCAATTTTGTCGATCGCTCTCGGACATTTTGAAAACGGCAAAGGCAACGGGAAAGCCGCCGTGAATTAAGAATGAACTTTAACCGTTACAAACGTGAAATCTCGGCACTGCTGGCATATATTGTTCTGCTCGGGGCGGTCGCGATACTCGCGCCGTCGTTTTTCAGCGGCGGAAATTTGCGCGATCTAGTGATCAACAACGCGCCGATCCTGCTGATCGCGATCGGCATGACGCTCGTGATTCTGGTCGGCGAGATCGATATTTCGGTCGGTTCGCAGTTTGCCGTGTGCAGTATCGCCGCCGGATTTCTGGCGAAAACCGGAATGCCGATGCCGGTTTTGTTTGTCTGCCTTTTATTGATGGGAGCATTGATGGGCGCGATCAACGGTTTGCTCGTCGGCTGGCTTCGGCTGCCGTCGATCATCGTGACATTAGCGATGCTCGTTGCGTGGCGCGATGCTTTGCGCTGGACGACCGAAGGCGCGTGGGTGCAAAATCTGCCCGATAATTTCCAGTGGTTCGGACTCGGACAAACTTCGGGCGAGATTTTGATCGTCGCGATAACTCTGGTAATTTTTATCGCGTTCGCATGGGTTTTGAAAAATTTGAATGTCGGGCGGGCGATTTACGCGGTCGGTTCGGACGCAGAAGCGGCGCGGCTCGCGGGAATTAAATCGCCGAATATTGTTTTCGGAGTTTTCGCGGTGATGGGCGCACTCGTCGGCATCGCGGCATTGCTCAACGCCGTCAGGTTTACGGCGATCCCGGGAAACACCGGGATCGGTTTTGAATTAAAAGCCGTCGCGGCGGTCGTCGTCGGCGGCGCGGCAATCACGGGCGGGCGCGGAACTTTGATCGGAACTTTGATCGGCGTCGCGCTTTTGGGAACGATCGGCACGGCTCTGACCTTTTTGGGCATCAACCCGTTTTGGGAAAAGGCGATTCAAGGCGCGATTATTTTGGCGGCACTCGTGAGCGACGTCGTGCTTGGCAAGCTGGAAAAGCGGAAGGAAGCAATTTAGCCGCGGATCAACGCGGATAACGCGGATTTTAAGATGAAATATAGGTCATCAATTAAAATTACAAACACTTCTCAAAAGGCGAAAACCTTGTTTCTCGAACCTTGGGGTGAAGATTATATAATGCCTTCGGGTAAAACTTTTGAGTTTTTTGCCAAAGCAGAACGGGAAGGTAATTTTGAGATCGAATTTAGCGACAATGAAATTACCGTTTATTTGTGGTCTGGTGCAACAGTCAAAGTATTTTGTGATGGTGAAGAGCTCGGAGCCGGTAATTTTGAACGTTCGTCAGTTCCGGATGTTCCCGAAGGACAAAGTGTTTCGTCTTTTTTAGACTCTATATTCGGTAAAAAGAATAGTTGATTTAAAGGTTTTATCCGCGAAATCCGCGTTTATCCGCGGCAAAAATAAATTAATGCAGGAAGTAATCAGGCAATCAAAATTAATCACCGAACTGCCGTGGCAAGCGCGGTTTTTTCCGAATAACGAATGGGTTTTGCTCGTCGTGCTGGTTGTCGAATGTCTGATTTTCAGCATCACGGGAAACAATTTTCTGACGACCGGGAACGCGTTCGAGATCACGCGGTTGAGTGTCGAAATTGGTCTGCTCGCGCTCGTGATGACGCCGATCATCATCACGGGCGGCATTGATCTGTCGGTCGGTTCGATGATGGGTTTGTCGGCGGTCGTGATGGGCGCTCTGTGGCGCGACGCCGGGTTGCCGATGCCGCTCGCGATTTTGCTGACGCTGCTGGTCGGTCTGCTCGGAGGCGCATTGAACGCCGCGATCATTACGAAACTGAAGTTTCCGCCGCTGATCGTGACGCTCGGGACATTTTCGCTTTTTCGCGGAATGGCGGAAGGCTTGACGCGCGGAATCGAAAACTATTCGGGCTTTCCGCCGTCGTTTTTATTCTTAGGGCAAGGTTATGTCGGCGGCGTGATCCCGACGCAGTTGTTTATCTTGATCGGAGCGATCACGCTTCTTTGGTGGTGGCTTCACCGGACAGCTTTCGGGCGCTCGTTTTACGCGATCGGATTTTCGCAGGAAGGCGCGCGTTACGCGGGAATCAAGGTGCGCCGGCGGTTGAATTTTGTTTACGTTCTGTCGGGACTTGCGGCAAGTCTCGCGGCAGTTATTTACGTCGCTCACTTAGGGCAGGCGAAATCCGACGCGGGAACGGGCTACGAATTGATGGCGATCACGGCGGTCGTCCTGGGCGGCGCGTCGATTTTCGGCGGGCGCGGAACGGTTCTCGGAACGGTTCTCGGGCTTTTCGCGATCGTCATTTTGCAAAACGGCTTGCGTTTGAGCGGGCAGCCGGCGGAGCTCGCGGGAATTTTAACCGGCGTTTTGCTCGTCGTGACGATCATGATCGACCGTCTTTCGCGCCGCAGCGAGGCAAAACCGCAAACACAAAAGGTTTCAGAGGAGGAATTTGAAGTGAAAAATTGGCAAATCGGAGTTTTGAGCGCGGTAATTTTAGCCGCCGCATTGATCGTCGCAGGAACGAACTGGGCATTGATTCGTTCGCTCAAACAGGAGACAGGCGGTGGAACGAATTCGCCGCAGAGTCAAACGTCGAACGCTCCGGCAAACACGAAAAAAGCGGTGATCGCAATGATGCCGAAAGCAAAGGGTGACCCGTATTTTATCAGCTGTAAAAAAGGCGCGGAAGAAGCCGCCAAAGAACTCGGCGCAGAGCTGCTCTGGGACGGTCCGACCGACCTTGACCCGGCAAAACAGAACGAGGTCGTCGAAGCGTGGATCACGCGCGGCGTTGATGTCATCGCGGTCAGCGTCGAGAACAAAGAGGGAATTTCGACCGTTCTCAGAAAGGCGCGCGAGAAGGGAATCAAAGTTATCACCTGGGACGCGGACGCCGAAAAAGATGCGCGTGATTTTCTGATCAATCAGGCGACGCCGCAGGGAATCGGCGAAACCTTGACGGACGAAGCGGCGCGGATCATGGGCGGCAAAGGCGAATTCGCGATCGTCACGGCAAGCTTGAGCGCGGCGAACCAGAATGAATGGATCAAATATATCGAAGCGCGGCTCAAGGAAAAATATCCCGAGATGAAGCTCGTCGCGACCAAGCCTTCGGACGGCGACCGCGACCGCGCATTTTCGGAAACGCAGAACATTTTGAAGGTTTATCCGAACGTCAAGCTCGTGATGGGAATTGCCGCGCCCGCCGTGCCCGGAATTGCCGAAGCGGTCAAACAATCGGGCAGAAAAGATGTCAAAGTAACGGGTCTGAGCTTGCCGAATATGTGCAAGCCGTATATCAAGGAAGGCATCGTCGACAGCATTGTTTTATGGAACACGGTCGATCTCGGTTATTTGACGGTTTACGCGTCGAACGCGCTCGCGAACGGGACTTTCAAAAAAGGCGATACGAAAATAACCGCCGGACGTTTGAAAGAGATCGAGGTTGTCGGCGATGAAGTCCGCTTAGGCAAACCGTTTATTTTCAACAAGGAAAATGTTGATAATTTCGACTTTTAAACAAGAAAATTTAGCCGCAGATCAACGCGGATAACGCGGATTTCAAAGTCATTTGTTTTAATCAGCGAAATCCGCGTTTATCCGCGGCAAAAATAATTCTGTAAATTTGCTGATTTTGATTTTTGATAATAATTAAATTATTGTGGTTAAGATATGAGAATAAAAGACATCGCCCGCGAAGCCGGAGTTTCCACCGCGACCGTTTCACACGTCATCAACAAAACAAAATACGTGACGGACGAAACACGTGAAAAGGTCGAGCAGGCGATAAAAAAGTTTGATTATCATCCGAACGCTCACGCGCAGATGCTGGCTCTCGGCAAAAGCCGAATTATCGGTCTGCTCGTTTCCGATATCTCGAACCCGTTTTTCCCCGAAATCATCAAGAGCATTGAAGCCGGAGTGATCGAAGCCGGTTATGATCTGATCCTGCTCAATACCAATTACGATGTGACGCGCGCCGTGGCGGACGTTCACCGCCTGATTCAGATGAAGGTCGCGGGCATCATTCTGATGATTTCCGAATTCGACGATTCTTTGATTAATGTTGCCAAACGCAAAAAAACGAGCATCGTTTTTCACGATCTCGGCGTGGTCGGCGAAAAAATGAGCAATGTCATTCTCGATTATGCCGTCGGCATCGAAGAAGCCGTCCAGCATCTTGTTTCGCTCGGTCATAGGGACATCGCGCATATCGGGGGCTCG
>DATLOR010000036.1:0-9538 GCA_035536135.1 Pyrinomonadaceae bacterium
TCGGGCAGACACACGGGCTAACGCAATCACACTTCACAACGGTAATTGTTTCCGTTTTCGTGGTTCCGCAAACACCACAGCCATTGTCAACGCCGGCTGTAATGGTGTAGGTTCCCGGACGAGCGCCGCTCAGATCCCAGGTTACGTTTGCACCCGAGCCAACGATCCGTCCGCCTGAAACCGTATAGTTATAGGTTAAGACATCCGTCGGGTCAGTGCTCGATCCTTTTGTTCCGACTGTAATCGTCGAACCATCAGGACAAACGGTTCCTTCTCTGGGAACGGTTCCAGGAGCACAAGGAATAACAATTTCCTTGCTGCTCAAAGTCACGCTGTCAACATTGGCAAACGGTCTCGGAGTATCTCCTAAACGTTTGTTGCGACGACCGGCTGTAAACTGAACGATAAATCCGTGCGGATCGCTGGAAACATTGAATCCGGGGGGAACACCGCTAAATGTGGTTGTAACAGTTTGCGGAAGACGACCTGCAACCGTGGTTGTAAAGGTACCGTCACCATCAAAACTATCAAAATCCGTTTGATTAAAGTTGTAGCGATAAGCTAAGCCGAGGCTCATCCAACGAGTCGGATAAACACGAAATCCGGCAAGTCCGTCCATCGGACTGTTTTCAAACGCATTCGGAGTTCGTCCGCCAACATACTGTGTTGAACGGAATTCCAAAATCGGCTGGAAAAATTTGTTGACCGGAAAGTCGAGAGCTAAAGCCGCATAAAGTTCATCAGGACGATCCAGAACGGTAAATGATCCGCTCGGGAAATCAGCCTTAACTTTGCTGGTCCATTTGTAGCCAAGGTTGGCTGAAATGTTTAACCACTTGCGAACACGTGCATCGCCGAATAAAACTGCGGCGATATCGCCTTTGCTGCCGCCCGGGCTGGCACCGCGTTGGAGTTGATTCCATCCGCTGCCGTCGCTTCCTTTATCGGCATACCATTGATAGTAAGCGACAACACCGACACCAATCGGATTATTCGGTCCTGTCCAACGCCATTTTCCACCTGCCGAAAACGTACCGAATGCTGATGTTCCGTAGGTTCTATTGATAAACGGAGCATCCGGCAAATAGGTCGGAGCAATGGTAAATACTGTTGGAACTTCTGCGCCGACATTATTAGGCAGTGTTGTTGTGGTAATTGTGCTTGTCGCCAAAACCACACCCGGCAAGATACTTCCGTAAACTGAACCGATGCCCGGGAAATTCGCCGATGCGCCGGTGGCTTGCGGCGGTCCCAAGGTCGGGGTTGTGTTTACCGGAAATCCGAAAACGCCGCCGGACGGGAAAGCGAACTGGTAGTTACCAGCCGAACCGCCGACATACGGGAATTGGACAAACGGCTGACTTCCCGTCGGACGGAAAATCGACCAACCGGGATATTGGCTGGTGCCTGTTCCCTGCGGAGCCTGCACGATCGCCGGACCGCTTCTCAGTGCACCATTAATAAATAGCTGAGAATTGGGAAGATAAAAACTGGAAAGATTACGCGGCGAATTAACTTTCAGCGCACGAAATCCATCAGTTGTAAAAAACAATTCCAAATAATCGTTCAAACCAATCTGGAAGCTGAGTGGAACTTCAGTAAGGTCAACATTGCCCGGATCGCGGTCAAAGTTGCTATAAGCAATACTTAAAGTCCATTCGCCCTTTCTCAGGGTTTGTCCGTCATAAACCGTAAAAAGACCGGTCGGACCGCCGACTGTACCACCTGTACCGACAGTTGGTGCAATATTTCTAGGGTCTTTCTCTGATCTTAAAGTTTGAGCCGACACCGATGTCATCAGTGCCAACATAAAAAGCGTAACTAAAAACGCCAGTTTCGCGAGTTTCATCACATTCCTCCGCCGAAAAAATATATAAATTTCAATCTTCAAATGTAACCCGAGCTAAAAAAACTATATTCTTTACTACAAGTTACTATAATTATTGCAATAATCAAAAAATGCAAAACAGTTTAATTTTTTGATTAAACCAATACAAGTAAAGTTATTTTAACAATTTATAAGGGAGTATCGTCAAAAAGTCAATATTTAAACTTTAAAACTTCCAACTCCCTCGTAAAAACGATACTTTAGATTTGCTTGAAAATCAAGCATTTTTATTCGTTAAACGCAAATAATTGCAATTTTTACGCATAAATGCCGCGCATTCTCGTATCGTAAGCCACGCGGTCAATCGCCAGCATATAAGCGGCAGTCCGCGTATCGACATTATGTTTCTCTGCAAAATGGCAAAGTTCGTTAAAACTTGCGACCATTTTTTCCTCTAATCTTTGATTCACTTCATCTTCGCGCCAAAAATAGCCCATCCGGTCCTGAACCCATTCAAAATAGGAAACCGTTACGCCGCCGGCATTCGCCAAAATGTCCGGGATTACAAAAATCCCCTTGTCGTGCAGGATTTTATCGGCTTTCGGCGTCGTCGGACCGTTGGCGCCTTCCGATAGGATTTTGCATTTAATTTTGTCCGCATTTTCCGAAGTGATCTGATTTTCCGTCGCGCACGGCGCAAGCACATCGCACTCGATCTCCAAAAGTTCGGCATTGCCGACGCGGTCTGCTTCGGTATAGCCGTCAAAGGTTTTGTTTTCCTGCAAATATTTTAAGGCTTCGGGAATATTGATACCGTTGGCATTATGAATTCCGCCGCCGACATCCGAAATGGCAATGATCTTAAAACCTTCGTCATACATCAACTGTGCGCCGATGCCGCCGACGTTGCCCGATCCCTGCACAACCACTCTCGTGTCCTGGGGTTTCAAATTGAAACGCTTGATGGCTTCTCTTGTCACGATCAGAACGCCGCGCCCTGTCGCTTCGCGCCGTCCGAGTGAACCGCCGAGCGCGACGGGTTTACCCGTCACGACCGCGTTGACCGTGTGCCGCGCGTGCATCGAATACGTGTCCATGATCCACGCCATCGTCTGCTCGTTGGTGTTCATATCGGGCGCCGGAACGTCTTTGTCGGGACCGATAAAATCGATCAATTCCGCCGTGTAACGCCGCGTCATCCGTTCCAGTTCGCCGATCGACATTTGCTGAGGGTTGCAAATGATCCCGCCTTTACCGCCGCCGAACGGCACATTGACGACCGCGCACTTCCAGGTCATCCACGCCGAAAGCGCTTTGACTTCGTCGAGCGAAACATCGGGCGCGTAGCGGATTCCGCCCTTTGCCGGACCGCGTGCAAAGTTGTGCTGAACGCGAAAACCTTCAAACACCTGAATATGCCCCGAATCCATGCGCACGGGAACATAAACCTTAATTTCACGACTCGGAACGCGCAGCACCGCGTAAAGGTCGTCGTCTAAACCTAATATTTTCGCGGCGCGGTCAAAGCGTTCGCTCATTGCCTCGAACGGATTCTTTTCGTCCGTTCCTTTGAACCGCCGCATCTCGTCTGCCATCGGATTAGCTTTTGCCATCGGTTATTTTCTCCAAATTTTTCTTTAAAATATTTTTATAAATTCTTAATTTTTAATAACTTCGTTCATCGCTCCGCTTCTGAAACCTTTCAGATCAAGCGTCACGTAACGAAAACCTATCTTCTTAAATTCGTTTGCCAAATGTTCGGCTGTCTCGATATTTAATGCCTTTTCGAGTTCGGCGGGCGCAATCTCCAAACGCACGAGCTCATCGTGCAATCGCACCCGAAATTCCCGAAAACCCAATTTTCGCAAAACCGTTTCGCCGCGTTCGACTTTTGAAAGTCTTTCGATCGTTACGGGCACACCGTAGGCGATGCGCGACGAAAGACACGGACTCGCCGGTTTGTCCCAGGTCGGTAACGCGAGTTTTTTGCTTAATTCCCTGATCTCGTTTTTCGTCAAACCGGCTTCGACCAACGGGCTGCGAACCGATTTTTCTTCAGCCGCCGCTCTCCCCGGACGATAATCGCCGACATCATCGGCGTTAGTCCCGTCAAGTATATGATTTATTCCCGTTTTTTGTGCAAACGCGGAAAGTTTCCCGTAAAGCTCGGTTTTGCAGAAATAACAGCGGTTGGTCGGATTTGCCTGATAATCGGGATTTTCGAGCTCGTCGGTTCGAATCGTTTGAAAATTCAGATCGAATTTGCGGGCAATATCGGCGGCTTCCCGTTGCTGGATCGCAGACACGCTCGGCGAAACTCCGAGAATACACAAAGCTTGTTTGCCGAGTTCCTGCGAAGCGATCAAAGCCAGATAAGCGCTGTCTACGCCGCCCGAATAGGCGACCAACACCGATTCCATTTCGCGCATCAAACCACGCAATTTGAGTTCTTTTTCAGCAGTGGTGAGTTCGGCAGGAGACGTGCAGATTTTTTGCGGTTTTACCATTGTTCAATTGACTTAAAAAAGTCTTAAAATCCAAGTAATTTGGGCAAAATGCTTGAAATAAAAATCTTATCTTAACGGCAAAGGCGAAAGCAAATGCGCGTATAACGATTTTTTATTCGAGTATTTGAAAATAATATGGACGATGAAGTCCAAGTAATGCTAAAATTTTAACCAGTCCTTTTCTAATTTTTTGAGTGAGTTTTTGATGTATTTATTATTTTCTCGAAAACAAGTTTTCGTATTGTTTTTTTCCCTCATCCTCAGTTTCGCGGCTGTTTTAAATATTCTTGCACAGGAAGATGCCGAACCGGACGACGCCGTTGCAGTTTTTAATCAGGGGCAGGATGCGCACGAAAAGGGCGATTTAAGAACGGCGGTCGAACTTTATCAGAAAGCCTTAAAGATCATTCCCGAATTTCCCGAAGCCGAATATCAGCTCGGCGTTGCCTATCTGGCTTTAAATCAAACCGAAAATGCCGAAAAAGCGTTTCGCCGCGCCGTTGAGCTGCGCGAAGACTGGTCTTTGCCGATGGCAAGTCTCGGCGCGGTTCTCGTGCAGAAAAACGAGTTTGCCGAAGCCGAACGGGTTCTGACCAAAGCCGTCGAGATCGACGAAATGAATTCGCCGGCGTTTGTCGCGCTGACCGATCTGCGGTTAAAGACCAAAGCCGCGCCCGAAATCTTAAAGGAACTTTTAACGAAACTTCAGCTTTTGACCTCGAAGGCAAAACCGACCGCTTCGGTGTGGTCGGCACGCGCCGCCGTCGAGCGGACTTTGGGCGATAAAGACTCGGCGAAAACGAGCATCAGCCGTTCGCTTTCGATCGAACCGAACAACAAATCGGCGCTGATCGAGCGCATCGAAATCGCGCTTGCCGAAAATGATTCGGCGGGCGCACTTGAATTTGCCAAAAATTTGAATAAAATTGCACCTGACAGCGCAAATTCAAAATTTTTACTGGCAAGAGTTTACGCCGAAAACGGAAAGACTGAAGAAGCCTTGAAAATTCTTGATTCGATTGCCGATCCGGCGGCGGAAGTTAAGGCTTTGCGCGAGCGAATCGCGGCAAATTCTTCCGGGAATGCTGCCGATCTGGAAAAACTACTTGAAACGGACGCGAAGAATGCTCCGGTTTTAGGTCGCCTGTGTTCGCTTCTGCGGACGGAAAATCCATTGAAGGCTTTGGACTACTGCCGCCGCGCATACGAAGCCGAACCGGCAAATCTGAATTACGTGGTCGGTTTCGGTGCCGCGCTCGTGCAGGCGAAACAATACGAGAACGCGGTCAACGTTTTCCGAAAGATCACGGAGGTCGCGCCCGATAATTACACGGCGCACGCCAATCTGGCGATTTCGCTTTTTCAGTTGAAACGCTATGCGGAAGCGAAAACCGAATACCGGTGGCTGGCGGAAAAACAGCCCGACCTGGCGATCACCTATTATTTTTTAGGGATTATTCATGACCAGTTGACGGAATATATCGATGCGATGGCAAATTATCAGCAATTTCTGCGGCTTGCCGATGCGGAAAAAAACAAGCTCGAGATCGAAAAGGTCAATTTGCGTTTGCCGTCGCTCCAAAAACAGATCAAAGACAAAAAAGGTAAGAAGTGAGAAGAAGTAAACTGTAAAAAAGCAATTATAAATTTTCAAATAAATTCGGAGGTCGGGAGATGGTTAATTCATCAAATTTTATCGGGTTGTTCTCCTTTTACGGAAGAAATTCCAAACTGATTTTCCTTTTACCTTTTGCTTTTTCCGTTCTATTCTGCGTCAACGTCAGCGCGCAGGAAGAAGAGATCCCTGCCAACATTGCGCCGCCGCCGGTCAAAGTCATTTCGAAGGAAGAAAAGAGCGCGCTTGCCGGTTCGAGCGATGTCAAAGACCGCACGAAACTGGCGATCGATCTGATGGAAGCGCGGCTGAGAAGAGCCGAATCGCTCAACACGAGCGAATCGTATAACGATCTGCTCAACGAGCTCGGCAGCTTTAACGCCTTGATGGACGACACGCTGAAATTTCTGAACCGCAACGACGACGGGCGCGGCAAGGTGATGACCACCTTCAAGCGTTTCGAGATGGCACTACGGACATTTACGCCGCGGATCGAGCTCATCCGCCGCGAATTGCCCGAAAGTTTCGAGTATCACGTGCGGACATTGCTCAAAACCGTCCGCGACGCTCGTTCGAAAGCTATCGAACCGTTTTTCAGCACAACGGTCGTCAACGATAAAGGCAATTAATTTCGGCAAATACATTTGTGCGCCTGCCTCCCCGGCAACTAAATAAAATTGTGCGCATCAAAAGATTCTGAGAATGACGAAAATAAACCTGAGCCTGACAATTTTCACGGCGATCTTTTGCATCGCATTGTTTTTTCCGCCGACCGCCGCCGCCCAGAAAAGGCGCGACTATCTGACCGAAGAAGAGATCGAGCTCGTCCGCGACGCGCAGGAGATCGATCTGCGGATAATGGTTCTGACCAAAGCGATCGACCGCCGCTTTGCCGTCCTGAAAAATCAAACGCCGAAGGAAAAGGAAGAATGGGGCGCACTTCCGAAAGGAACACGCGTTGAACTGCTGATCGACATCGAAAAACTCGTGCAAAAAGCGATCGACGACATCGACCAGGTCGCAACGCGCGCTAAAGACAGCAAACTTTTCCCGAAAGCCGTCAATAAACTCGCCGCTTCCTGCACCGAATACCTGCCGCAATTCAAATCGTTTCTCGACACGACCAAAGACGACAAAGAACGCGGCGCACTCCTTGGCTCGATCGAAAACTGCAACGATGTCATCGAAGCCTCTACAAAAGTCCCGAAAGAACCGACCAAAGAAGAAAAGAAAAAGAAAAACTGAATCTTAAATGACTGGAGCGCAGGCGAGCCGCCTGCGCTCCAGTTAAAGAAAATCCTTATTCCAAAACGGCATTAACCTCAAACGAAAATTGAAAAGTCTTTCGGATGAAGTTTTTCACTTTTTACTAAGGCGAAGTAATAAGCGATTTCTGCGGCGGTTGTTCGAGATGCGAAGCGATTGCCCACGCGGCGAGCTTGCCCGGATTGTTTTTGTATTTCAATTTGACGAGCGCGGAACGCTGGCGCGAAAGTTCCATCATTTCGCGGATCAATGCGTTAAGTGCGCCGACGGCTTCGCCGTGTTCTTCCGTCGCACTGTCCGCGTTATCGCGGGATGTTTGAAAAGCGGTCTTGGCGGCAATCAGATTGTCGCGAAAATCTTCGTCTAAACCCGCGCTGATAAATTTTTCTTCCAATGGCGGCGCGGTCTCCGCAAACATTGAATCGGCTTTGGCAATAATGTTTTGTTCGGTGCGCGGATGCGGCATCTTAAATTTGGCAGTGATGCCCGGCACGGCGGTATCGCCAATCCCGATCGCGCCGCTAACAATGTCCCGAAACATTTCGAGCAGAATGTCGCGGTCGTGGTCCTTGATCGCTAATGCCTCCGATTTATCGCCGAGAGCCGAAACCAACGAGGCATCATGCGCTAAAACCTCCGCCGCTTTCGCATTGATCAAGACGGAAATACGATCAACGGGTGAATCCTTCGGAAAATCGGCAGAATTATCGGTAATAAACACTCGTTCACGGTCAATCTTGTCCATTCTGCGACGAATTGCATCATTCATATTTTTAGTCCTCCAATTATAAAATAAAGTTGTTTAGTAAAGCTAAAGGAAAGGCAAGAACCGAAACTGTTCCGAATCTTGGAAAAATCACCCGAATCGGCGGAAAATCGTCCGAATTAAGAAAAAGTCGTCCGAATCCGCGAAAATTCTCCCGAATCCGCAGAAAAATCCATGAATTTGGAGAAAACGCGCCGAATTTAAGAAATTATTGATGAATTTGGAGAAAACATGCTGAATTTGTGGAAATCGGGATTTTTTTGTGGAAAATCGGGAGATTTCGCGTCAATCAACATTTTTCGGCAAACAATCAATTTCGACCTTAAAAAATCAATTCCCTCGCGCGTCTTTTACCTTTCGGTGAAATTTCACGAAAAATATAAAACAGGTTTGGTTTATTTGGCAAGAAAAATATTTAGCTTTTTGAAAATTTTTCTAAAAAACTTTTATTGCCCCTTATTCTGATGGATCCTAATTTCAGTCGTGTCTTCGAAAATCGGTTCGAACGGATCTGTCGGCTTGGGCAACGGCTGAATAATCAGTTGTGGAATAAATTGGTTGAGTCCGGCAGGCTTTTCATCTGCCCGCAGATTGAAACGGAATTTATACAGAGTCTCTAATCTCCGATAAAGTGAATACTTTCGAGCGTCCTTTTCCATGTCATAGGCTTTGGCGTAAGCAATCAGCGCGCGATCGGCATTGGCTTTCATGAGAGTGAGTTTTTTTTCAAACTCATCGTTTCTTTTATCATTTTCGTCGGAAAACCGGTATAACTCATCAGAATATAAACTGCCGATGAGCAAATAGCTCGCCAAATCTTTGAAATTATCGCCTTTATATTGAACCGCTTTATAAAAATATTCTAAGGCTTCTTTCTTTTGATTTGTCTTATTGTAAGAAAGCCAGCCGATAATGTAATTCATCCAGCCGAGAGCATTGTCTCTGGTGTTGAAAGGGACGAATACGCCCCACTTTCCGGTCATTGATTTTTGTTCGCCTTCAATTCGCTGAATTGCCAAATTTGAATAATAAAGCGTATCGCTGTTAAAGGTATCGTCTTTATCAACCGAGGCACGGTCAAAACCGACGGAATCCAAAGTTAAAATCACGTCCAAAGCAATCGGTTTGTCGCCTTCTTCGGCGACAATCTCCTTACTGACAAGAAAAAAATCATTCCAATTTTTGTTTTTATAGGCATTGTCATATCGATTGTTGCGACGGCAAATGCGGTCTGCCTCTTCAATTTTCGGAATGTCTTGTCTGACAAAATCAATGACCGATTTGTTTGAGTCATCATTACCGTATTTTTCGACGAGTTCTTTTCCAATTTTGACGGCTTCATCGCGTTGTCCGCAAGGCAAAGCCTTTGCTTGTTTGTATTTGTAATAAGGATTATTTCCAAACTCATCTACCTCAAGTTCTCGCTGTGCGTTTGTCGAGGTTATAAGCAAGAGGCATAAAACAAAAAGCGACAGAAAATTTACAAAACACTGTCGAAAATATTTTTTGCTCATAAAGCTCCGTCTCACAAATCTAAAATTTACTGCATTCTAATT
>DATLOR010000037.1:0-10653 GCA_035536135.1 Pyrinomonadaceae bacterium
ACGAGTTTTCCTACATCCACCGCGATCTGATACTGCCCGTAATAGGGATGGCGTTTACCGATCATCTGCGTGTCGTTCTCCCTCGGCATCACCAGCCGCACCGGCTTTTGAAGGACTTTTGCCGCCACCACCGCCGGACCCGTGACAAAGCGTGCCTGTTCGGTTTTACCGCCGAATCCGCCGCCGACCTGATGGATCTGAACATCGATCCGGTTATATTCCATATTGAGCGCCATCGCCGTTGTCTGATGCATTTCCATCGGGCTTTGCGAAGAAGGATGCACGATCAGCCGGTCGCCGTCCGCCGGCAGCGCGACGCACGCCTGCGTTTCCATATAGAAATGCGCCTGACCGCCCGTGGTCTGGGTATTCTCGACAATTCGGCAGGGCACGCCGTCCACTTTGCCTTCGCGGTTCGCAATCCGTTTATCGAGCGGTTTTTTGTCGCTCATCCAATTGAAACGGCTGCCGGGTCGGGTGATTTTCCAAATGTGTGTGGCAAAAATAGCCGAAGTCGGTGCATCCGGAAAAATGCTGTTCATTTCGATCGCCTGCTCCAGGGACAAAACGGGTTTATTCCAGATCGGATTCCAGGGCGCTCCCCAGTTAACGGCGTTATATCCGACACATTCTTCGGTGACATAAGCGGCAATATCAATTGCTTCCTGCTCGGTTTTCGCGATGACCAGAGCGATTGACTGCCCGACATAACTGACCTGCTTGACGGCAAAGAGCGGTTGGTCGGAACCCATCCCCTGAAAATTGTATTTTTGGGACGGAACATCACGATAAGTAATTAAATCGACAAAAGCGGGAAACTTTTCACGCAGATATTCTTCGAGTTTAGCCGCGCTAATCGGCGCACTGCTGTGCGGTTTGACAAAATGATAATCGGCGAGCGCGCGGCGGCTCTGGACAAAAGCCGCATTCAGTCCGCCCGGCGGGAGAGCTATCTCGTGGGTGTAATGAACTTGCCCGGAAGCCTGGTACATCGCCATCAGTTTGATGTACGGCTGGGCGACCGGAGCCTTGAAATTCGGGTCCTTCTCCGACTGAGTTTCGTAATGCTGCGTGCCGTCGCTGACCGCCCAGCGACCCCACGTGATTTCGCCGCTCGAACGCACGTTTTCGGGAATTTTTACTTTTCTCTGAACGAGCGCGTTGACAAGCGCTTTGTAGAGAAACGATGTCGCGAGATCTGTCCGGTATTCGTCGGTGAAGCCTTCCGAAGGTAAGTCTTTCATCCGCGAAGCCCATTTTTTAAGCTCCTGTTTTACCTCTTTTTTCAGAACCGGCTGAAGTTTATTAAATAACTCAAGCGAAAGAGCTTCGCCCTTCATCGCTTTTTCCGTTTCGGTCGCGTGCCACGGAAACGGAGCAATGCCGCCGAAAATCAATGCCGATTTTTCAATTTTGAGATTTTTGTCAACCCTCAGATTTGTCGTTGCGTTGACGATCGAATGCGAATTGACTTCCCTCAGCGCCACTTTTTGCGCGAGCACGATCTCACTTTTTTCACCGGTGGGGATGTGATAACGGATAAGGACAATATCGTCGGCGAAGTCGGCATTTTTACGGATTATGCTGACCAACTCATCGATCTTGAAAACAGAGCGGATTCCGCTCGATACCTCGAGAATCTCAATTCCGGTATTGATCGCCGTGAGCGCGGTCAAAAGGTCGGACGGAAACGGCTCGCCCTCGTGAATATGTTTGAGCGTGAGCATCGTATTGCCGCCGAGCGATGCCGCGTTGCGGACGATCATTCCGGCGGTGCGATGCGCCATAAAATGCGCGACCCCGAGCGCGCTCGTCGCCCAGGTCGGCTTATCCCATTGCGGATTTTGCAGGTCTTCCGGCAATCGAACGTTCCACTTTTTCTCGATCACGGTTTTCAGACCGTTGAGAAAACGGGTGTAGGTCACGGAAGCACCAACCTGTATTTCCTCGGCGTTTTCTTCGATGCCGTAAAGTTCGGGGATCAAGCGAATGTCCACCAGCACGTCAGCCTCGTGAAATTCTTCTTTATAAATTCCGTACGACGTGTTGCCGTGAACCATGCGAACCTTTTTCTGCCGGTTCTCCGTCATAATCTCGCTAAGCTCGTCAAGCGTTGTCGGGACGAGCCAGGTCTGCTTATTTCCGAGAATCTCGATCGGCTGAGGCTGCCCTTTCGCATCGTCTGGGAAGGGGAAAAGCTCTTCGGGTAATTGATGCTGAACTTCGCACAAATCTTCGGATTTGCATTTCATACGGCTCTTTTCGTCTTCCGCCGACCAGTCGGAAGCGAATGTCTTCATCCCGGTCAGAATCGAGCGGTAGCCGGTGCAGCGGCAGATGTTGCCGTCAAAGATGTCCTCGATTTCGCGTTTGGTGGGTTTGGGATTTTCAGCCAGAAAAGCCGACATATTCATAACCCATCCGACGGTGCAGTATCCGCACTGCGTCCCGTTATTGATCGCCAAACGGTGCGCGACCGGGTTCATTCCGGCATCGATCTGGCAGGTCGGACTGCAATCATCATGTTTGTGCGCACCGAGCATTTTTTTACGCGGCGCGTCAATTTCCTTCCGGGCTTGGATCAGCTGCGGGTTGATCTCTTTGGGATTATCCTCGGGCGATGGCGGCGGCGCGGCGGCGCGGCTGCTGATCTGGGCATGGTGGAGAAAGCCGTGTTCCGGGTGCGTGACCGAGCCGGTTCCTTCGACGGTCGTCACGGATAATCCTTCGAGGGCGCAAACCGGACGCAGACAGGAATTAATCGAATGATGTTCGGCTTTCTTTTCCTCCTCATTCCACTCGGAAAGAATGACCGTGCACGCGCCGCAGCCGCCTTGTCCGCATCCTTTTTTAGCACCGGTCAGCCCGACTTCTTCGGAACGCAGATAATCAAGCAGCAAAAGATCGGGCGACGGGTTTTCTAACGTAACTGCCTTCCCGTTCAGAAAAAATTTAACGGTATTCATAATGATTAACTCCTTCTTTAGGCTGTGGTGTCGGTTATTTAAATTGAAGAAAAATGCCGGGGAGCGCAATGCAAAAGAGCATTACAAGTTGGACGATAGAGGCAATCTCCGCTTGTCTGACACCATAATACAAAGGCGAAGATTGCCATTTCGGCGATGGAAACAAGTCATAAAATCTCTATGACTTGTTTCCGAATGACCTCAGAAGCTCCCGGGTAGGTTTGCCGTTAGACGTATCTACTTCTTCTTCCTTAGTTTCTGTTCGCTGTCGAATTTGGGAATATTCTCGTCGCCGCCGCCGTCTCTCGAAATCGGAAATTCCTTGATTTTATAGTCGTTGTACCACATTCCCTGATACCGGGCATTTTTGACATCAAAGAAATTTTCAAGCGCGATGGCGACCTGAAACGAGAAGTCGGTCGAATAAGTTTCCTTATTCATCGGCGTGGCGGCAGGGATGTTCTGGAACCAGATCATCCATGGATCAGTCCCGCCCTGCGGCGGCGGAGTCGGTCCGCCGTCCGGCACCATTCCGTCCGCGACGAGCGACGTTGCCGCAGGATATTCGGCGGTAATATGACATGAAAGACAGGAAGCCGTATTGAGATCTGCCGGACCGTTGAGCCGTGAGTTCCAGCCGAGATGCTGCGGCGGCAGATCGGGCGACGGGAAAACGATGGTTTCCTTCAAATTTTTGTTTTCGATCTGATCGACCGGCTTGGGCGGAAACGGATTGACGTTATTATCTTTGATCGTCGGATCGTTGCCCCACATCACTCCGACCGGAACAAGATTCAGAAACTTGTTCGGATTGTTCAGCTTTCCGTTGTATGCGAATGTGCCGAAGACCCAGCCGGTCGCACTGTCGGCGCGCGAGTCGCGCACGGCAATGTCCATCTGTAAGAGGTTGACCTTTTTAACGACCCGGTTCGGCGATTTCCAGTTCTCCGTGATATAGACATTCCAGGAAAGCGGATTTTCAAGAAAATCGATCTTGTCGGTCCCTTCGGGCGCATCGGTAAACAACAATTTTGCGAAAACAGTCCCGTTCGGAAATCCTCCGCCGTAGCGTTTATCGGTCGCTCCCGGATTCGGATTGTCCGGGTCTTTCCACATCTGTCCCATCGTGTAACCGGCATATTCGTTGATCAATGTGATCGCGTAAACCTGATAATTTTCTCCTTCCTGCGTTTCGGATAACTGGTGTTTTGAGAGCGGCGCTTCCTTGATCAGCCCGCGAAATCCTTCGGTTCCGCCGTTGGGAGGATATCCGCTCTCGGAATTCGGGTGGAGCCACGGAATGTGATACCACTGCCGCGTCTGGTTGGCAAAAGGATCCCAATTCGGCAAATTTCCTTCAAAGGAATAATCGCGCACCGCCATAATCCATTCTTTCGGATTGGTCTTGAAATCGATCTTCATAAAGGCTGGCATACTCGAATCGGGCGGCAATTCGGTCGGAAAATCCGCTTTGAGCCGAAAGATCGGCTCACTGGAATATTTATTGAGGTAATCGGCAGGCGACACCATAAAACCGAAGTCTGGAAAACTAGCCGCGGCGTGTTTGACGACCTGCGCGGTAGATTTTGGCGCGTTAGAATTCGGCGCACTGTTCGAAGCCGGCGCGTTTGTATTTGACGTTTGGGGGGTATTGGGTTGACAAGAACCAAAACCGAGCAAAAAGACTAAAAAAATACCGAGCACTGAATATTGACAGAACCTTTTCATCGTAATCCTCCTGTTTTACGTTTCGAAAACTTTTCAGTAGATAAAGTCAAAAGTGCGGCTGTACATCCAGCCGTTTATCGGCTGTCGATACAGTTAATAACTCTTGAACTGTTTTGTTTAGATTTTGACTCAGTATATGGAAGACTTTGATCTAGTCACTTGTCTTTGAAATGCCGAAAGCCTTATATAAACTGCCCAATAACTGGATTTCATTTGTCATCCATTGTGCTGAGTGGTATTGCTTTTCTATCCCAGTAACTTGCGTTTGAACTGTAATTTCCAAAGAATTTAACAAAAATACTGTTTGTAATTGGTTTGGAAGAAATTTGGTTGCATGCTTAAATTCACCACATCTTACAAAAATAATCGTTAAACGTCAAGTTTTATTTGTGTTGGTCAAAAGTAACTATTAATCAACATAAATCAACACAAAAAAGATAAATTTAACATCTGCTATCTAATCACCTACGGTTTAGGTGATGTCCTTCCGAATCGGTAGTGCAATAAATATTCCACTACCGGAAATTTTTTTGAAATTTCCGTAAATCATTGTAAACGGCATTGGTTAAAGCCCAGGTGTAAATCCGGTTTGAGCGAATAATGAAAAAAGCGTGTCAGTTTTGATTCTCGCAGTGTCAGTTTTGACAATAGCGAAAGCGGTCGTGCTGCAACTTTTTATGTTGATGCGTTAACGGATGAGGAAATTAATTTACCCGTTAGAATTCTGGCTGAAGTAAAAAGTAACGCGAGTGGATAACAAGAAAGCTAACAATCCTCCACAAATTTTTCAGCGTTTACGGTTATATGGTATCGGACGCGAGTTGGATTTCATTAAAATTGTAACTTAAAAACCAAAGTTCAGAAATTAATTACCAGGCGGGTGCCGGGAACGACAGCGGTTTTCGCCGATTGCAAAACGGGACGGATAATCTGAAGATCGCCCGTCAGCCAGATTCCGGGAGTGATCGAAAAATTGTAAAAAGTCTCGAATATGTGTTCGTTTCCGATTTTTAATAAGGGCGCGAGCGCCGACTTTAGCTTCCAGCTCGCGCCTGTAAAACCGTAAGCAATGCCGAACCGATCTCTTTGTCTGTTCTTAAATAAACCGTTACCGCCGACGCCGAAAGTCATAAATCGGCTGACCGGATTGTGTTATCGGCGATCGTCAAGACGCCGAATATTCCCCAGCCGTTTTTCTCGCCGCTTTGACCCCGATTTTCGCGAACATATTGGTGAAACGTATAGGTCAGCGACCACGAACCGCTTTTCGGCACGATCGGTTTTGCCGGTTCTCCCGGAAGAATTACCTGTGCGAGCTGATCGAACGGGGTAAATTTTCTGGTCGTGATCGTTCCGCTCAAAGAATGCCTGCCGGATTTTCCGCCGAATTTGGACGGAAAGGAAACGGCGGGCGCGAATGTCACGCCTTGTCCAAACAATTTTTTCAACCCCGGTTTAGTCGGGCTGGCGATCGGGTCGAAAACCGCAAAGGTCAGAAACGGCGCGCCTTTTCGTACCCACGCAAAGGTCGCGCCGTTTGAAACGGCTGCGATTGTCTGACCGACCGCCGGATTTCCGTTGGCGTTGATATTCATAAATTTGTTTATTCCCGCGCCGCCCGTAAAAGGCCCGCGCGAGGCATCGAGCGAATAATATTTTCCGGCACCGACGGCGATAAAATCGCCCTTTTCTTTCTTGATCGGAATGAGCTGTGTGAAATTAAGCGCCGTCACCGAAAAGACCGCGCCCGCGCTTTTCGGACTGATTATTCCGGCATTCAGCGGAAGAACGTTGCCGGCAGACGGCGCGCGCCCGAATCTGGTTTCGGTTTTTATTTGAACCGAAAGATACTTCCAGCCGAGCAGTTTCTCAGCATCGAACCGAATATGAGTATCAAATTTGCCGCTGTACGCGCCGCCGCGGTCGCGTCCGGTTCCGCCCGCCGCGGCGCCTGTTTCGAATCGGGCGAATCATTGACGATCTTCCCAAATTACTACTCAACCGAAACCACAGTCACGGATTTGGGTTCAAGATTCAAAATCAATTTTCCATTGGTTACCTTGGCTGAAATAGGTTTAGGAACAACCGTATTTGGTTTATCGAAAGAATTAACGCTGTCCACTTTCGGTGCGGTGAGAGTTTCTCCAACTGCCGATTTAGCCGTTGTGCCGGATAGGTTTATCTCGACTTCGGCTTTCTGGTTAGGATCAACATTGGTGATCTCAAGCCAAAGTTTCCCATCTTTCCCTTTAGCTGCAATAGCATCAACACGCGGTAAGGTAACGCCGTTATATGTGTAATTTCCCGCATCAAATTTAACCGGAATAAAGGTTGACTCCTGAAACGGCACATACATCTTAAAGACATAGTAGGTCGGTGTCAGCACCATTTTTTCTTTGTCCGTCATAATCATCGCCTGCAAAACATTGATCATTTGTGCGATATTTGCCATTCGGACTCGATCTGCGTTACGGGCAAAAATATTAATATTGAGAGCCGCCAACACGGCATCCCGCTGGCTGTTTTGCTGAACCAGAAAGCCCGGGTTACTGCCCGGCAGCGGTGCATACCACGCGCCCCATTCATCAACTACGAGGGCAATTTTTTTCTGGGGATCGTATTTGTCCATGATGGCGGAATGTTTATTGATCAAATCATCCATTTTTAAAGTTTCTTTGAGAATCTCAGCGTATTCTTTCTCGCCGAATCCGACAGACTTATGCTTATCTGCCCAATTGATAACAGTATAGTTGTGCAGCGAAAGTCCTTGCATATCCCAGCTCCAGGTATGGTTTTTCCAACCCTTCATCATCACTTCCGTCCATTCCATAAAGCGGGGGTCACCGCCGCCCGGACCAACGGCAATTTTGAGCATTTGATTATCTTTTTGCTGTACGGGATTAAAGTCTCTGACAAAGCGGCTATATTTTTTGAATTCTCCCAGATAGGTTTCGGCAGTCATATTGCCGCCGCAATCCCAACTTTCGTTGCCAATGCCAAGATATGGAATTTTATAAGGGGTGGGATGACCGTTGGCGGCACGTTCTTTGGCAAGGTCTGTTGGCTGGTCTGTTGTTAAATATTCCAACCATTCAGCCGCTTCCTGCGGAGTGCCGGAGCCGACATTGACCGAAAGATAAGGTTCAGAGTCGATTTGATTGATAAAATCCAGAAACTCGTGGGTCCCGAAAGTATTGGGTTCAATCACACCGCCCCAATTGGGATTAAGAGTCACAACCCGTTTCGCACCAATGCCTTTGCGCCAATGATATTCGTCGGCAAAGCAACCGCCCGGCCACCGGACATTCGGCACTTTGATTGCTTTGAGAGCATTAATAACATCATTGCGAATGCCTCGTGTATTCGGAATTTTAGAATCCTTCCCAACCCAAATCCCTTCATAAACGCCGTAGCCGAGGTGTTCGGCAAACTGACCGAAAATATTGCGGTCGATCTTTGCTCCGGGCTTGGACGTATCAACGGTTAATTCAACTTTTTGTGCAGTTGAATTGGCGACAAAAACTGCACAAATCACAGCAAAACTTAATAAAAATTTACGCATAGCAAATGAGTTATAGAACAGAAAATTTATGGATAAAGCAGATTATTTATAGCATTGGTTAAGCGATTAAACAAATGAAAAATTGCATACAGACCCTCCTCGTAATTGTATTTTAGTAATTCGACTTTACGGGCAGAGGGATTAAAATTGTGATTATCAGCCAAGCGGCGGCAAAAGAAATCATTGGATTGACGATTTTCAAATCTCGAACAGACCTATCAATAAAAAGCATTAGAGTTTATTGGGAACCTCCCAATATCCGCTTTCAGCCGAACGAAAAACCGCATCAATCACTGCCATATTTTTGAACGAATCTTCGAGCGAAATTGCTTGTTCCGTTTCATCCAAAATTGCTTTTGAAAATTCATCGCCTTGTAATGTGTATTGGTCAACCGCTGAAAATTCAATAGTTTCCAAATTTTGCCGATACAAATCCGAGCCGTCATCAATAAAAATTCGTGTTAGTGTGTCGGGCGGAATATTGAACGGAATTTGTACCTCAAGTCTGCCTTTATCGCCGAGAAACTGCATCCGTTGAAAAGACACGAGTCGGGCACCAACGGTGAAAGTCGCCTGAGCATTCGGAAAATCAAGGATCGCCGAAGTCAGTTTATCAATTCCCGTTTCCGAATCCCTTTCAATCAATCCCGAAACTCTTTTCGGCTCGGTTTCCAAAACAAAACGCGAGAGATTGATGCAATACGAACCAATATCGAGCAGACAACCGCCGCCCCAATCGACATGATTACGAACATTTGCCGGATCAGGAATGTTGTAACTGAAAAAGCCCGTAATTGATTGAATTTTGCCGATTTTCCCGGCGTTTATGAGTTCACGGATTTTAAGCCACTGCGGATGATGGCGAACCATAAAGGCTTCCTGGATTTTTACGCCGGTTTGATTTCTGACTTCGATAAGTTTCTTGACTTCATCGGAATTCAACGCAATCGGCTTTTCGCATAAAACATGTTTTCCTGCTTCGGCGGCTTTAATTGACCATTTCAAATGCAGATGATTGGGCAAAGGAATATAAATCGCTTCGATTTCAGAATCGTTCAACAAATCCTCATAAGAACCATATATTTTGGGAATATTTAGATTCGCCGAAGCCGCTTTTGCCTTTTCCAAATGGCGCGAAGCAATTGCCGTAATCTCGCAAAATCCGCCCTTTTGCATCGCCGGAATTACTTTTTTAACGGCAATATTCGCCGCCCCTAAAATCCCCCATTTTATTTTCCTGCTCATAATTAATCCGTCAATTCAAACAAAACCCGTTGGGTCGTAATTTTCTGTTTTCCTTAGACAAAACTTCGGATGATATAAAGTTACGATTCTGTTTTCGACAAAATCTTAACATAGTTTTCTTCGACTTTTTCAGGAACTTTGTTTGACAACTTTACAAAAGTATAAGTAACGACTATAAATATTTGCAACAAAAAAATGAACCGCTTCAAAATTCGTCTAAACGCAAAAAAAATCTTTCTGTTTTTCGGTATTTTTCTTTTCAGTTGGCAAAATTATTTTTCTCAACCTGCAAATAATCGAATAATTTCCGCAAACTTTAATGAAGTAAAAGGAAAAACCAACCGATTTTACCGTGAAGTAGTAGGAGCCGGACGCGCCGCCGAGGGGTTGCGGGCGGATTGGCAGCGCGATTTGAAAATCGTCCACGAAGAATGCGGATTCAAATACATCCGTTTTCACGGACTTCTTCATGATGAAATGGGTGTTTACAACGAAGATAAAAAAGGGAATCCCATTTATAATTTTCAATATATCGATGCTCTTTATGACGCAATATTAAATACCGGAATGAAACCTTTTGTCGAGCTTGCTTTTATGCCCGACAAACTGAAAAGCAATGATAAAACTATTTTTTGGTGGAAAGGCAATATTGCGCCGCCCAATAACTATGAAAAATGGCACAAATTAATTCGGGAATTAGTTCGACATTTGACGGAACGATACGGTGAGAATGAGGTCAAACAGTGGTATTTTGAAGTCTGGAACGAACCCAATCTCGACTTTTTCTTTACCGGAAATCAAGCTGAATATTTCAAACTTTATGAATCGACCGCCAAAGCCGTCAAAAGTGTCTCGCCCAGTTATCGTGTCGGAGGACCCGCGACGGCAGGAAGAGCCTGGATAACTGAAACAATTGATTTTGCCAATCAAAATAAAGTCCCTCTGGATTTCATCACCACCCATGATTATGGCGTCAGAGGAATCGGATTTGACGAAAACGGCATTCAAAAACTATTTCTTGATACCAGCCCCGACGCGATTATTGGCGGTGTTAAGGAAGTGGACGGCAAAATAAGATCATCATCAATGCCGAATTTACCGCTTCATTATACCGAATGGAGCAGTTCCTACTCTTCGCGTGATCCGGTTCAC
>DATLOR010000038.1:0-13908 GCA_035536135.1 Pyrinomonadaceae bacterium
AAATCACCAACTCGCACGGCGATTACCCGGAAGCCGTCCGCCAGGTCGCAAGCGAGGAAAAAGTCGCGCTGATCGATCTGACCGCGATGAGCAAGGATTTTTACGAAGCCCTGGGCAAAGAAAAATCGGGCGCGGCGTTTAAGGAAGGCGACGGCACGCACCACAGCAATTACGGCGCGTATGAACTGGCGAAAATGATCGCCGCATCGATCAAAGCGCAAAACCTGTCGCTCGCAAAATATTTAATCAAAAATTTACCGAAATTTGACCCGAAAAAACCCGATTCGTTCGAGAGCTTCGCAGTTCCGGCAAGTCCTCTGATGACCGATGTCAAACCTTTGGGAAATTAATTTTATGAAAAAGCTCAAACTCATTTTAGTCATTTTATTTTTGTCATCGCCGGTGTTTGCTGCCGACTTTTCTCCGAAGGGCGCGCGCGTCAAATATAATTTCAATTCCGATTGGAAACTTTTTGTCGGCGATGCAAACGGTGCGGACAAACCGGATTTTGACGATTCAAGTTGGAAAAACATCACGACGCCGCACGCCTGGAACGAGGACGACGCTTTTCGCAAGGACATCAAAGACCTATCCGTCGGAATCGCCTGGTACCGGAAACATTTCCGCCTTCCTGAAAACGCCAAAGACAAAAAGATCTTTCTCGAATTTGAAGGAATCCGGCAGGCGGGCGAATTTTATCTCAACGGCAAATTTATCGGTCGCCACGAAAACGGCATCAACGCCTTCGGTTTCGATGTTTCGGATTTTGTGCAGACGGGCGAAAATGTTCTCGCGGTTCGCATTGATAGTTCCTGGGATTACAAAGAAAAAGCGACAAATTCGGCTTTTCAATGGAACGACCGGAATTTTTACGCAAACTACGGCGGCATCAATAAAAACGTCTATCTGCATGTGACCGATAAGCTTTATCAAACCTTGCCGCTTTACACGAATCTCGGGACAACGGGCACTTATGTCTATGCGACCGGTTTCGACATTAAAAACAAAACGGCAAAAATCACGGCTGAAACGCAAATCAAAAACGAATATTTGACGGCTAAAACTTTTGATTACGAAGTCGTCATCGAGGATTTGAACGGCAAAATCGTTAAAAAAATGAGCGGCGGGAAACAAAACCTCGCGCCGAACGAAACACGAACGATTTCGGCTTCGGAAAACGTCAAAAATTTGAACTTTTGGAGTTGGGGCTACGGCTATCTCTACACTGTTTATACGATACTAAAGGTTGACGGCAAAGAAGTTGATACGGTCAAAACACGCACGGGTTTTCGCAAAACCGAATTTTCCGGCGGAATGTTTAAGCTCAATGACCGGACTTTGCAGCTCAAAGGCTACGCGCAGCGGACGACGAACGAATGGGTCGCTTTGGGCAATGCGGTTCCGGCTTGGCTGTCGGATTACTCGAATCAAATGATGGTCGAATCGAACGCTAATCTCGTGCGCTGGATGCACGTAACGCCTTGGAAACAGGACGTTGAATCGTGCGACCGCGTCGGTTTGATCGAAGCGATGCCCGCCGGAGATTCGGAAAAAGATGTCGACGGACGGCGTTGGCAGCAGCGTTTGGAAGTTATGCGCGACTCGATGATCTATAACCGCAACAATCCGAGCGTGATCTTTTATGAATCGGGTAATAAAGGCGTTTCCGAAGCGCACCAGCAGGAAATGAAGAATTTGCGCGATAAATTCGACCCGCACGGCGGACGCGCTTCGGGTTCGCGCGAAATGCTCGACTCAAAGACGGCAGAGTACGGCGGCGAAATGCTCTATATCAACAAATCGGCGCGGCTTCCCTTTTGGGCGATGGAATATTCGCGCGACGAGGCGCTCAGAAAATACTGGGACGAATTTTCGCCGCCGTTTCATAAAGACGGTGACGGACCGCTGCACAACAACGCGGACGCGAGCGCGTATAACCGCAATCAGGATTCGCACGCGATCGAAAATGTCGTCCGCTGGTTCGATTACTGGGAAGCGCGTCCGGGCACGGGAAAACGCGTCAGTTCGGGCGGCGTGAATATTGTTTTTTCCGATTCGAACACGCATCACCGCGGCGCGGAAAATTACCGCCGTTCGGGTGAAGTTGATGCAGTTCGTCTGCCGAAAGACGGATTTTTCGCGCATCAGGTGATCTGGGACGGCTGGGTTAACACAGAAAAACCGCGCACGCACATCATCGGTCATTGGAATTACCCAAGCGGTACAAAGAAAAATATTTACGTTATTTCAAGCGCGGAAAAAGTCGAGCTGTTTTTGAACGGAAAATCGCTCGGATTCGGCGAACAAAGCAGTCGTTTTCTATTCACTTTCAAAAATATCGAATGGCAGTCGGGCGAAATAAAGGCGGTCGGTTATGACGAACGCGGCAAAAAAATTACCGAAGACGCCAAGAGAACGGCGGGCGAACCCGCAGCGATTCGCCTGACTTCGCGAACATCGCCGAACGGCTTTCAGGCAAACGGCGCGGACATTGCAATGGTTGATGTCGAGGTAATCGACAAAGACGGCAACCGCTGCCCGACGGCGTTAAATCTGATCAATTTCACAATTTCGGGCGAAGCGGAATGGCGCGGCGGAATCGCGCAGGGCGTTGATAATTATATTCTTTCGAAAAGTTTACCGGTCGAAAACGGCGTCAATCGGGTGCTGATTCGTTCGACCCGAAACGCGGGAAAAATCGTTTTAAGCGCGGCGGCGGAAAACTTAAAACCGGCAGAGATCGAACTGAATTCAAAGACTTTCAGCTCAATAAACGGCTTATCGCTTGAAATGCCGTTTGATAATTTGCCCGTCAATTTATCGCGCGGCGCAACGCCTTTGGGCGAATCTTTCAAACGCACGCGGCAAACGGTTGAAATCGCCAATGTCATGGCAGGTTCGAATTCCGACAAAGCGAAAAACAGTTTTGACGATAACGAAATAACAGATTGGACAAGCGACGGCAAACCGGAAAACGCCTGGATCAAATACGATCTGGCAAACAGCGCCAGCATCAATCAGGTTGTTCTAAAACTTGTCGGTTGGCGGACAAACAGCTATCCGATTCAGATTTCGGTTGACGACCGGGTAGTTTTCACGGGAAATTCCCCGAGAAGCTTGGGTTATGTAACGCTCAGTTTTCCCCCGTCTGTCGGTAAATCCGTAAAAATCGCCCTGACCGGAACCGCCTCGAACCGCGACGCTTTCGGCAATATTATCGAGATTACCGGCACGCCCGACAAACAATCTTCTGCCGACAAAGGCGGAAAAAATATGCTCGGCATTGTCGAAGCGGAAATTTATGCTCCCGTTTCAAAGTGATTTTTTTGTGATAATTTGTTTCATTTTTTAATTCGGATAGCGGCGAAAATTATGAAAATCGTTCCATCAAAACCAAACGGCAAAACATTTTTCCCTTCGGAAGCGGTGGTTTTTCGGCTCCGCGAAATGATTCAGCTCGGCGAGCTCAGTTCGGGTGATAAACTTCCGCCCGAACGCGATCTGGCGCGTGAAATGGGCGTTTCGCGCCCGACCCTGCGTGCCGGAATCCGCTCGCTCGCCGCGATGGGTTTGCTCAAATCGCGGCGCGGTTCGGGAACTTTTGTCGCCGAAGCCAAGCAGTCGCCGACGCTCGACGGCAGCCAACTGAAAATGCTCGCAACTCTGCATAATTTCAGTTCCGACGAAATGTTTGAAGCGAGAATCGCGCTCGAAATGTATGTCGCCGGATGCGCCGCCGAGCGTGCGAGCAGCGAACAGATCACGCTTTTAGCCGAAGAAATTACGGGAATGTTTGCATCCTTAGACAAACCCGAACAATTTCTCAAACACGATATGAATTTTCACCAGACGATCGCGGCGGCTTCGGGCAATCAGATTCTGACCGCGCTAATGAATATGGTCACGCAGGTTTTGCTCGAAACGCGGAGCAAAACCGTCAAACGTGCCAAAGATTTGAAGGATTCGGCTGAGCAGCACCGAAAAATTTACCGCGCGATTCGTGAAAAAAATACGGAAGCGGCGCAAGCCGCGATGCGCGAACACCTGCTCGAAACGCAGAAGGCACAGAAACTTGAAAATCAAAACTAGTTTTTTATGAAAAATTCGAAAATAACACGAAGAACCTTTATCGGCGCGGTCGGGGCGACAAGCGTTCTGGCAAAAAGCAGTTTCGGGCAAAACTCGAAAAAAACTTCAAAGATCGACCGTTTCGCGCTCGTCACGCGGCACAATCCCGTTTTGCGAAAAATCGAACCCTTAGCGCCGCTTTCGGTCGGCAACGGCGAATTTGCGTTTACGTGCGATGTTACGGGACTTCAGACTTTCGATGGCGAATACAAAGACGCGATGCCGCTCTGCACGATGTCAAACTGGGGTTGGCACACGAAACCTCTGCCCGAAAGTTTGAAGGGCAAAACTTACCAGTTGACCGAATACGACACCTACGGACGCAAAGTCGCTTATCAAACCGGACGCGCCGGGCAGCAGGAAATGTATGATTATCTGCGCGAAAATCCGCATCGTTTGCATTTGGGAAAAATCGGTCTGCGGCTTTTGAAAGCGGACGGCAGCGAGGCAAAAGCCGCGGATATTACGGACATCGAACAAAAGCTCGATTTGTGGACGGGCATCATCGAAAGCCGTTTCAAATTTGAAGGCAAATCTGTTTTGGTCAAAACGGCGGTTCATCCGACGCTCGATACTTTGGCGGTTTCAATCGAATCAAGTTTAATTGCGGAAAGAAAATTAGCCGTCAGACTGGCTTTTCCATACGGTTCGCAAACGATGCAGGCGGCGGATTGGAACGCGCCCGAAAAACACGAATCAAAGATCGTAAATGAAGTTATATCTAACGGCATTAATGGAAAGGCGACAATCGAGCGCCGTCTTGATAATGACAACTATACCGTTGCAGTTTTATGGAGCGGAGCCAGTGAACGAATTAAAACAGAAAAGCCGCACCATTTTCTGCTTACTCCGACGGAGCCAAACTTTTCCTGCGTAATTGGATTTGCGCCAGAAAATCCAGAAATCAAAGAGTTCAGTGCTGCAAACGTATTTTGGTCAGGTAGCCAGTATTGGCAAAAATTTTGGACGAGCGGCGCGGCGGTCGAACTCGCCGGAACAAATGACAAACGCGCCGAAGAATTGGAGCGCAGAATAATTTTGTCGCAATACCTGACGGCGATCAATTGTTCGGGCAGCTTGCCGCCGCAGGAAACGGGCTTGACGGTCAACAGCTGGTACGGCAAATTTCATCTCGAAATGCACTGGTGGCACGCGGCGCAGTTCGCGCTCTGGAATCGTCTGCCGATGCTCGAAAAAAGCCTCGATTGGTACGCAAAAGTTTTGCCTTCGGCGCGTGCACGAGCCAAACAGCAAGGATATGCGGGCGCACGCTGGGCGAAAATGACCGATGCGACGGGGCGCGATTCGCCTTCGGGCATCGGTGCGCTTCTGATCTGGCAGCAGCCGCATCCGATTGCTTATGCCGAGCTTTGCTACATCAATAAACCGACCCGCCGGACGCTTTTGAAATTTAAGCAGATCGTCGAAGAGACGGCGGAATTTATGGCGTCGTTTGCTCATTTCGACGCGAAAACGAATCGCTACGTTCTGGGTCCGCCCGTCATTCCGGCGCAGGAAAATCATCCGGCGATGGAAACCTGGAATCCGACATTCGAGCTTGAATACTGGCGTTTCGGTTTGAAAAAAGCCAACGAATGGCGCGAAAGACTGGGGCTCAAACGCGAACCGAAATGGGACGATGTGGTCAATAAACTCTCGCCGCTTCCGGCTGTCGGCGGAATTTACATGGCGCACGAAAATTGCCCGCAAACCTTTACGGAACGCAACATCGATCATCCTTCGATGCTCGGCGCACTCGGAATTTTGACGGGCGAAATGGTTGACCGCGAAACGATGCGGCGGACGCTCGACAAAGTGATGAAGGAATGGAAATGGGACGACACATGGGGTTGGGATTATCCGATGACGGCAATGACGGCAGCGCGTCTCGGCGAAACCGCAACGGCGATCGACGCGCTGCTTCTCGACACGCCGAAAAATCATTACGCCGCGAACGGACATAATTATCAACGCCCGAATCTGCCGCTTTATCTGCCCGGCAACGGCGGACTTCTTTACGCCATCGCGCTGATGGCAAACGGTTGGAAAGGTGCGCCGAAAACAAACGCGCCCGGGTTTCCGAAAGATTGGAAAATAAAAACGGAAGGATTTAACCCATTAATTTTTCAAAAAATATAACAATGATTATACGCTGTCTATTTTTGTTAGCTCTATTTACCGGCATTGCGCTGGGTCAGGTAACGCCGCGCAACCTTTTATCGAACCGTTTTAAGCTTGAAGATATTAAGCGCGATCTTGTTTCTAAAAACAACTGGAAACCATATCCAAACACCGCCGCCGAATGGAAATCGAAAGTTCCGCAAGACGTTCTTGACGAGCTTGTTAAAAAAGGTGAAGCCGCGCTCGGCAAAGAAATTCCACCCGTACCGGCAACCCTTATTCTTGAGTATGTCCGAACGGGCAATCGTTCAAATTATCAGGAAAATTCATTTGCGCGCCGAAACCGTTTGATGGATTTGGTTCTCGCCGAAGCGATCGAAGACAAAGGACGTTTTACCGACGCGATTGCCAATTACGTCTGGGCAATTTGCGAAGAAACCTACTGGGGCGTTCCCGCGCATCTCGGCGTGCAGAAAGCGAAAAACGGTTTGCCCGACGCCGACGATCCGACGGTCGATCTGTTCGGCGCGGAAACCGCTGCGACGCTCGCTTTAACCGATTATTTAACGGGCGAAAAACTCGATAAAGTTTCGCCGCTCCTGCGCAAACGTATTTATACGGAAAGCTACAAAAAGATTTTTGATCCCGTCAAACAAACGAATCGTTACAATTGGCTTGATCCAACGAAACAGGTCAACAACTGGAATCCGTGGATTTTATCGAATCTGATGGAAGCCAACCTCCTGCTCGAACCGGACGAAGCAAAACGCGCCGAAAACCTGAATTTTTATATGAAACTGCTCGACATATATCTGAACGGTTTGGGCGAAGACGGCGGCTGCGACGAAGGTCCGAGCTATTGGTTTGCGGCGGGCGGAAGCGTTTTCGACGCGCTCGAAATTTTGCAGAGCGCGACCAATGATCGAATAAATATTTACGACGAACCGTTGATCGGCAAAATGGCTTCGTACATTTACAAAATGCACATTGCCGACAATTATTTCGTCGATTTTGCGGACGCCGACCCGCGTTTTAGCGGCGACGGGTTGATGATCTATCGTTTCGGGAAAGACATCAAAGACGAGACGCTCACCGAGTTCGGGCTTTTTCTATACGGTCGCAACGGACGCGCCACGGGTGAAGGTTTTCAAAAACCGCGCCGTTTGAAAAACTTTCTGACGATCAAGGATTTACCTTCTTCAAAATCCGTTTATAATCCGAGTCCGGAAGCCTGGTTTTCGGATATACAAGTTTTGACGGCGCGCAGCAGCGCCTCGGGATTATTTCTCGCCGCCCACGCCGGAAATAATGGCGAAAGTCATAACCATAACGACGTCGGCGATTTTATCGTTTATCTCGGCAATGAACCTGTCATTATCGACACGGGGCGCGGAAATTACACGGCGAAAACGTTTTCGTCAAAGCGTTATGAATTATGGTTTACGCAATCGAATTACCATAATTTGCCGATCATCGACGGATTTGCACAGCGCGACGGGAAACAATTCGCGGCGCAAAAAGTTAATTATTCGACCAATGAGACCGAATCTGCTCTGACAATGGATATTTCCAAAGCTTATCCGAAAGAAGCCGGAATCGATTTTTGGAATCGCAGCGTCAAATTAAATCGCGCCGCCGAAACAATCGCGATTTCCGACGATTATGCCCTCGCAAAAGCACCGAATTCGCTTCAGCAAATTTTTATGACCGTTTGCGATGTTGATCTTTCAGAAAAAGGAAAAATAAAACTGACCACGCCGTCAAAGAAAAAGATCACTTTAACCTATGACGCAGATTGGACGCCATCGGTCGAAAAGCCTTCGATGGAAGGCGCGGAATACAGCAGTTTGACGGCGAAATGGAACAATCGCCCGATTCAGAGAATTGTTTTAACCGCCGCAAAACCGAAAGTAAAAGACCGGCTCGATTATCTGGTCAGCATCGCAAAATGATTGATGATTTAAGGTTTATTATAATGAGAAATTTTTGTTTAGCGGTTTGTGTGACGCTTATTTTTTCGATAAATTTTCCCGCGCAGAAAAGACCGCTCCGGCAGATGGAAAAACTTTCGCGCGCGGTGGTTGCCGTCAATCAAGGCGACGGAAAAGTCTTTGTTTCATGGCGAATGTTCGGCACGGATTCGGATAAAATCGCCTTTAATCTTTACCGCGAAACCGACGGAAAAGCCCTGAAATTAAACGAAAAGCCGATCTCGGACGTCACTTTTTTCGTGGACGAAAAAGCCGATCTCAAAAAGGCGAATTCATATTTTGTCCGCGCCGTTTCGGGTAAAAAAGAAGAGGAACGAAGCGCGAAATTTACTTTGGCGGCAAATTCGCCAAATCAACTGTATTTGAGTCTTCCGCTGCAAACGCCCGCAGGTTACACGCCGAACGATGCATCGGTCGGCGATCTGGACGGCGACGGCGAGTATGAAATCGTGCTCCATCAAGCGGGACGCGGGCGCGATAATTCGCAAGCCGGAATGACCGATGCGCCCGTTTTGCAGGCTTATAAATTGGATGGCACTTTGCTTTGGACGATAAACTTGGGCAAAAATATCCGCGAAGGCGCGCATTACACGCAGTTTATGGTTTACGATCTCGACGGCGACGGGCGTGCCGAAATCGCCTGCAAAACCGCCGACGGTACGGTTGACGGAAAAGGAAAAGTGATCGGCGACGCAAAGGCGGATTGGCGCGCGCCCGAAGGAACGTTTGTCGAAGTTGACAATCCCGACGGCGGCGGAAGACGGCAAAACATCTCCGGCAAAATTCTTTCGGGTCCCGAATATTTGACGGTTTTTGACGGCTTGACGGGCGCGGAACTTTTCACGACGGATTTTATTCCGCCGCGTCACCCGACCAAACAAAATCCGACGGGAAACGAGTTGAACGCAATCTGGGGCGACGGTTACGGCAATCGCGCCGACCGTTTTCTGGCGGCGGTCGCCTATCTTGACGGCGAACATCCGAGCTTGATCATGTCGCGCGGTTACTACACGCGAACCGTGATCGCGGCGTGGGATTTTCGTGATAAAAAACTCGTTAAGCGTTGGGTTTTCGACAGCGATTCGTCAGAAGAAAACCGCAAATTTCGCGGTCAGGGCAATCATAATCTGAGCATCGGCGACGTTGACGGCGACGGAAAAGACGAAATCGTTTTCGGCGCGATGGTCATTGACGATAACGGCAAAGGTCTCTATTCGACGGGTTTCGGACACGGCGACGCGCTTCATTTGTCGGATTTAGATCCGGATCGTCCGGGCTTGGAAGTTTTCGACATTCAGGAAAGATTCGACGATGCCGGAATGAGTTTTCGCGATGCGCGCACCGGGGAAATTTTGTGGAAAAAGGCTTCGGTCAAAGCGGGCGAAGACGGCGAAGGCCCGGGCAGAGGTTTGAGTTTGGACATTGACCCGCGTCATAAAGGTTTTGAATCGTGGTCTTTCGGTGCGGGAATCAACGGACTTTTCGATGCGAAAGGCGCAAAGATTTCCGACAAAATGCCGCGTTCGTGCAATTTCGGCGTTTTCTGGGACGGCGATCTTTTGAGCGAACTTCTGGATCGCAACACGATTTCGAAATGGAACTGGGAAAAAGAAACGACCGACGTGATTTTCACGGCGCAGGGCGCAATGTCAAACAACGGCTCGAAATCGACTCCGGCGCTCAGCGCGGATATTTTCGGCGACTGGCGCGAAGAAGTGATCTGGCGTTCGGCGGACAACAAAGAATTGCGGATCTATACGACGACGATCCCGACGAAATATCGCTTTTACACATTTATGCACGACCCGCAATATCGCCTGTCGATCGCGTGGCAAAACGTCGCCTATAATCAGCCGCCGCATACTTCGTTTTATATCGGCGAAGGAATGAAACAACCGCCGAAACCTTTCATTACAACGGAAATTCGCAGAAAATAATGTTAAATTATTGAGAGAAAAAATTATGAACCGAATTATTATTTCAACTTTGTTTTTAATGATGAGCGCCGCGTATGCCTTCGCGCAGACGCCTTCGCCGACGCCGCTCGACGCAAATGCCGAAAAACAGCGCGCCGACCGCCTTCAGGCGCGCTACAACGATTTCGCCAATTATGCGCGTTACCGCGAAGCGAACACGAAACTCGCGCCGCCCGCAAAAGATGAAAAACGCGTCGTTTTTATGGGCGATTCGATCACGGACGGCTGGAAATTGAACGAATATTTTCCGGGTTCGCCGTTCGTCAATCGCGGCATCAGCGGGCAGACGACTTCGCAGATGCTTCTCAGGTTTCGTCCCGACGTGATCGATCTGAAACCGAAAGTGGTCGTGATCTTGGCGGGAACAAACGATATTTCAGCCAACACGGGACCGATGACGCTCGAAGCGATCGAAGGAAATCTGGCTTCGATGGTCGAGCTCGCGCACGCCAACGGCATCAATGTCGTGCTCGCGTCGGTTTTGCCCGTCAGCGATTACAACACGAACAAAGCGGGCGAGAAAATCATCCGCACCGTTCAGCGTCCGCCCGCACAGATTCTGGCTCTAAATCAATGGATGAAAAATTACGCCGCGCAGAATAAATTGGTCTATCTCGATTATTTTTCGGCGACGGTTGACGCTCAGGGTTTTCTGAAAGCGGAAATCGCCAACGACGGTCTGCATCCGAACGCGAAAGGCTACGAAATTATGAAGACTCTGGCGGAAAAAGCAGTAAACACCGCATTGAAAATGAAACAACCGAAGAAGTAAAGAATGAACGAAGATTTTTTCGACATCGCTTCCGATTGTGAAATTGTCACAACCCGTGTGATTGAAACCGCGAGAGAAATTGCTTTCCGGGCATGGACCGATCCCGTAATTTTACAAAACTGGTGGGGTCCGGCAGGTTTCACCAATACCTTTCAGGAATTCAACCCGGTTCCCGGCGGTAAATGGCGTTTCGTGATGCACGGACCAGAGAAGGGCAATTATCCGAACGAATGCGTATTTCTTCGGGTCGAGCATCCGTCTTTGATCGTTTGGGATCGTATCTCTAAACCTCATTTTCGCGTGGTCACGACTTTCGAAGAAATCGCGGGCGGTAAAACAAAACTGACTTTTAGAATGCAGTTCGACAACAAAAAAGCGTGCGACAAAATCAGACCGTTTGCCGCCGAAAAAAACGAGGAGAATTTTGACAAGCTCGAAGTTGAATTGGCTAAAATGTGATCGTGGTTTTGCGAATAAAAAATCATTTCGATTAACAAATAAGACAAAAATAAATTACTTGTTTTCTTAACATAAAACTATGTCAAATAAGGGATTATCACCGGAACAACGGATTGAGCTGCTTGAAGAATTGAAAGCTCGCTTTGAGAAAAATATGAATCGCCATGAAGGTCTTGAATGGGCTAAAGTGCAGGCAAAGCTCGAAGCAAATGCTGAAAAATTGTGGTCACTTGGCGAAATGGAAAGAACCGGCGGTGAACCGGATGTTATTGGGTTTGATAAAAGCACGGGCGAATGCATTTTTTATGATTGTTCGGCGGAAAGCCCGAAAGGTCGCCGGAGTGTCTGTTACGACCGCGCCGCACTCGAAGCAAGGAAAGAACATAAACCAAGCAATAACGCACTCGATATGGCGACGGATATGGGCATTGAGCTTTTATCGGAAGAAGAATATCGCGAGCTTCAGAAACTTGGAAGTTTCGATACGAAAACATCGAGCTGGGTGAAAACACCGCCTGAGATCAGAAATTTGGGCGGCGCGCTCTTTTGTGATCGGCGCTACGGCAATGTCTTCGTCTATCACAACGGCGCAGAATCTTATTATGCGGCAAGGGCGTTTCGCGGCTCTTTACGAGTCTGAATTTTGTGCCGACGACAAAGCGGTCTGAAAAGCCCGGAGATTTTATTTTCTCACGGGCATTTTTGCGAGAAGCTGTTTCATTTCGGCGATCGTTTTTGCATAGTTCGGGTCATTCGCCAGATTTTTCAGTTCGAGCGGGTCTTTCGGATGTTCGAAAAGCATCGCGCCGGATTTTCCTTCGTCCCATTCAACGTAATGCCAACGCGCGGTTCTGACCGATTTTCCCAATGATTTTCGGTATTCCGTGACGCTGTAGGCGGGCAGATCCCAGTTCGCTTTCGGATTTTTCAAAAGCTTCGCAAAACTCTGTCCCGAAACATCTCGCGGTT
Organism: Pyrinomonadaceae bacterium; assembly: GCA_035536135.1. Classification (GTDB taxonomy): domain Bacteria; phylum Acidobacteriota; class Blastocatellia; order Pyrinomonadales; family Pyrinomonadaceae; genus JAFDVJ01. The sequence goes on from DATLOR010000038.1 coordinate 12,417, forward strand.
TCGGCAGATCGCAAAGCTCCGCGAGCGTCGGGTAAAGATCAACCAATTCGACAACGCGCTCGGTGGCTTCCGCTTTTTGCTTCGGCACGGCGATAATCAAAGGAACGCGCAAGCCGACTTCGTAAAGCGAATAAGCCTTTGACCATTTCCCTTTTTCGCCGAGATGATAGCCGTGATCGCCCCAGAAAACGATGATCGTGTTATCCCGCAATCCGTTTTTTTCGAGTGCATCCACCACGCGACCGACCTGCGCGTCCATAAAGCTGACGCTCGCCCAGTAAGCGCGCTTCATCTCGCGCGACAATTCGGGCGTCGATTCCCTGCCGATGAAAAGATCGGCGTTGCGCGGCGCGATCGAGATTTCGGGAAATCCTTCGGGCGCTTTCGGCGTCGTGCCGAAATCTACCGGAAGCGGAATCGTATTGACGTCGTAAAGGTCGAAAAACTTTTTCGGCGCGGTCGGCGGGCTGTGCGGTTTGACGAATCCGACGGCGAGGAAAAACGGTTGATTTTTGTATTTTTCGATAAAGTTCACGGCGCGCGTCGCCGCTTTGTAGTCGCCATGTTTTTCGCCGTCGCCGTCGAGAACAATGATTCGATCGGAATTCGACGCTTTGATGCCTGCGCCCTGTGAATTTGCCCTTTCTTCGTCGTCCGGGTCAACGGTCGTCGGAACGGGTTTGAAATTCGGGTTGCCGCGTTCGGTGATGTTCGGGTCGGTCGGTTCGCCGCCTTCCGTCCACGAAACTTCGTCGTCAATTCCGCCGTGAAAAATCTTGCCGCTTCGCAATGTCGCGTAGCCGTTGTTTTTGAAATACTGCGGCAAAGTTACCGTATTCGGGTCGTTTCGCCGAAAATAATCGTTGTTGTTCATCACGCGCGTTTCGGTCGGATAACGCCCCGTGAGAAGCGATGTGCGCGACGGATTGCAAACCGGATACTGCGCGTAAGCATTATCGAAACGCGTTCCGCGCCCGGCGATCTTATCGATGTTCGGCGTTTTGATTCCCGCCACGCCGTACGCGCCGAGTTCGGGACGCAAATCGTCAGACGCAATAAACAAAACGTTGTATTTCGGCTTTTTAGATTTTTTCTGCGCGGAAACTGTAACGGCAGAAAACGGAATGCTGACCAAAATTAAAGACAGAAAAGCAAACCAGGTGTAAAATTTGCGGCGGATATTTTTCATCTTTTTGAACCCGTTTTTTGAGTTGGAAAAACGGTTAACCTACGATAAACTCTATCTTATCGCTTTCAGACGAAAAATGAAAACTTTACACCGGAAATTCATAATTCTTTTTTTTGCACTGGTTTTTTCCGTCGCTCTTTCGGCATGTCAAATTAGCGCGCCGCCGCCTTCCGGGAATGTGCCAAGCGGAATGGTTTTCATCAAAGCCGGTAGTTTTCAAATGGGCTCAAACGACGGAATGCCATTTGAAGCGCCGGTTCACACGGTCGAACTGGATTCATTTTTGATCGACTCGACGGAAGT
>DATLOR010000039.1:0-4026 GCA_035536135.1 Pyrinomonadaceae bacterium
ACTCGGTTTCGCGCCCGAAATTGCCGCGATCGTTTCGACCTCGGTCGTGCCGTTTTCAAACAGCGACAAGATCATATCTTTCTTGCTTAAAACCTCTTCCTTTTTGTCGAATTCAACCACGTTGTTCAATGTTTCCGTATTCATTTTCTTTCCTCCCTTTCTTGTCTGATTAGATGTTGCATCTATGAAACAAGTTGTCTTTTCAGTATAGAAATTTTCGACTCAAAAGTAAAGACAAATCTGTTATTTTTCAACAATTTAATACCAAAAAAGATATGTCTTTTAATTGCCGTTTTTATAAGCTATACTTAAAGAAATCTATGAACAAGGACGGGTAAAAGAGATGAAAAAGGAAGGCAAATCACCGATTTTTGATACCTTACTGGCAAAGCAGAAAATCGAAACCGGCAAACGCGCAAAATGGTGGCAGCGCAAAGGCTCGAAACCGAAAAACTTTAAGTATCTGACGGCAACAGGCGAACGCATTACCGACGAAAGCCAACTTGAAAGAATCAAATCGCTGGTTATTCCCCCCGCCTGGAAATATGTCCGGATTTGTCCTTCGGCAAACGGAAAAATTCAGGCGGTCGGAATGGACGCATCGGGCAGAATTCAATATATTTATCATCCGCGATTTGCCGAACGGCAGCAGCGCAAAAAGTTTGCGAAAATCGAAAAATTCGGCGAGTTTCTGCCTGCATTGAGAAAAACCACTAACGAACACATCGCGCTCGAAGGCTTTCCGCGTGAAAAGGTTCTAGCCGTGATGATGCGGCTGATAAATTCGCTCTACATTCGCGTCGGCACGGAAGAATCGGTCAAGCATTACAAAACCTACGGCATTACGACCCTGCAAAACCGTCATCTCGAGATCGGCAAAAAAGGAGAATTGATCTTTAGTTTTGTCGGCAAGCATCACATCAAACACCGCAAGATTTTGGTCGATGAAGAACTTGCCGGGTTGATGAAGGATTTAAAATCGCTCGGCGGGGCGCGAAAGCTTTTTCATTATCTCGACGCGGAAAACAAACCGCGCGACATCAAACCGAGGGACATCAATGAATATTTAAAAACGATTACCGCGCCCGAATTTTCCGCGAAAGATTTTCGGACCTGGGGCGGAACGCTTCTCGCGGCGGTCGAATTAGCCGAGATCGGCGCGGCGGACAATGAAACAGTCTTGAAGAAAAATGTTTTGAAAGCCGTCAAAAAAGTTTCCGAACAGCTCGGCAACACACCGACCGTTTGCCGCAGTTCCTATATTCATCCGACGGTCATTAAATCTTACGAAAAAGGCGTCACTCTAGAAGAATTTACAACCCGAAAAAACCGTAGGATCAGGGGTTTGAATTATGAATATGAGCCGGAAGAAAAGGCTTTGCTGAAGCTTTTTCAAAACGGAAAGTAAGATTCACGGAAAAAGGACACAAAGATTTTTGAATCTCTTTGTGTCCTTTTTATCTTTGTGACGAGTTTTTATTTTCGCAGCAGCACGACCGGCGATTGTTCGGCTTCGCGCATCTTGGCGTAGAAATCGCGCACCGAATTGTATTTATCGACCGGTACGGTCGTCCGGTTCGTGGTCAGCGAGCGTGTAAAAATCAATTTTCCGTCTTTGATCTCGTAGTTTGTCGTATATTTTCCGAAAGACGTTTCCAGAGTTACCGCTTCCGGCAGTTCGTCCACGATAAAACCGGTCGGCAAACTGAAAACCGCCGTTTCCTTAACCGATTCCGAATCAATTAAAACCGGATTGTCGCGTTTGATCTCGGTCAAAGAGAGCGCGTTTCTTCTGCCGACGATCACGGGTTTGAAAACCAGCAGGCGGTTTTGCATCAATTGCCCGTAGCGCGGCGCGGAAAATTCGACATCGAGATCGAAACCCGAAGTTCCCTTCCGGTCATTCGACGTAAATTTGACGAGCTTGGCGCCGGTTGCGCCGCGTGTCAGCCAGATTTCAAGCATTTTGTTGTAATCGGTGGCGGACAAAGAACGGAGCAAAGATCGTTCGTAGCTTGATGACTGTCCGTTGGATTTTTCGCTGATCGTACCGTTGATCGTGCCTTCCGCCGAAATGCTCGCTTCAATTTTCCGGTCTAACAGATTGGACTCGGCAGGCGTCACCGGCATTCTCGCCAAACCGCCGTTTTCACCCGCAATGATCAGCCCGAAACTTCCCTGCAGATAGTCGGGCAAATCGCCGAGCGTCGTGTAGGGGTCGGTGGCGTCAAAAATCAAAAGCCGTCCGAGCGTCGCGTGTTTGATGACGGTCGGCGCATCGGTTGAGTCGCTGATCTTGACGGCGATGATGCAGTGATTAAACTGCGCGGGCGAAGCCCATTCTTCGCGCACAAAGGTCGGGTCGCCCGAAAAGATCGCGATCGGATAGGCTTCGATCTTCGAGGCTTTGAGAAGCGCACGCATCAGATTTGCCTTATCCTTGCAATCGCCGTAGCCGCGATTTAAGACCAGGTTCGACGGGCGCGGACGATAGCCGTTGCCGCTTCCGACACCGATATCGATCGAAATATACTGAAGATTCTGAACAAAACTTGCGATCGCGCGGATTTTTTCGAGCTCGGTTTTCGCATTTGCCGTGAGCTCCTGTGCTTTGGCGGCAACCGCGTCGTCAACGATCACCTGCGGCTCATATAAGCCGCTCGTCCAACGCGAAACTTCCGTCCAGTTCGTAAAAACTTTGTTACCCGATTGCGAGGCGTTTTCAGGCGTGTAATTGATCGCGACCCAGGGAACGATGTTCGTCACCGACGGACCCATCGGTTCCCGCTTGATCGAGGGCAGATTCCGCAGCTCCCAGGTATAGCTCGTTCCGCTGACCTGCGGAGCGATCGCCGGATGATTGAATGTGATTCCCGAAGCCTTCCAACCCGACGGCAGATTGAGCGTGTAGCGCGAAAGCAGCGTCGGCAGATTATCCTGCGAAAACCATTTTTCCTGAAAATACAGCGGACGGTCTTCCGTGACGACCGTATAGCCGAAAATCATTCCCGTATCGGCATCGTCCGAACCGTCGATCACTTTCAGGCGGTATTCGTTGTAGATGTCGTCAGGGTCGGAAATAATGTCTAAAATGCTTTTTTTATCGTAATTTTTGACGGTTCCGTCCTGGCGGATCAGCCAACCTTCGATTTCGCGCACTTTTCCCGAACTGACCAGATAAAGCGCGGTCGCGATCGCGTGCCTTCTGCCTTCACGCGACAGAATTTTAACCGCATAGTTTTCGGTTGTCACCATTACGTTGTCGTTATTGACCGTAACTATTTGCTCGTTATGCAAAACAACCGCCGAAACTTCTTTATCATAGCTTGGCACGGATGAGGAAGCCGCCTGCTTCATCCATGACGGCGGCGTATCGCCGCCGAAAGCGTTCAGCGCGGCAATAAAAACAAATGTCAACAAACAAGCCGACCGGGAAAATAATTTCATAGAAACCTCCGAAATTGGTCAAAATACTACTGTTTTTGTTTAAGCGAAATCGTATATGTGTCCGCTTTATGAAAAGAATCGAACAAAAGTTTCAACGGTTTATAAGCCGTTGCCGGAAATAAAATAGTGCCTTTGCCGAAATAAAATTGGCGGCTGAACTTCAAAACATTTGTTTCTTTCGCCAAATCGATCTTGATATTTAACGAGCCGATGCCTTTTGCCTCGTTCACCGCACCGGGCGAATCAACGCTGTCGGCTTCAAAATTTTTCGGCAGTTCAATTTCTATCTCGTCATTTTCCGACCACGGAAACTCGAAATAAATGTTGTATTTGCGCGTATCACCGGAAAACAAAGGATTTGTTCCGTATTCAAAAAATCCGGGCTGTAAAAAGAGCCGTTTGCCGGTTTTCTGCGCGTAGTTCGGAACCCGGACTTTAAAGGAATAAGTGTAGGGTTTTGAGCTGTCCTCGAAATTTTCCATCGAAAAATCGGAAATTTCCGCCGTGGCAACGGTTTCCTGCCAGGATTTTTTGAGCACTTCTTCGCGTTCATTCGGCGTTTTTCCAAACATATCCAAA
>DATLOR010000040.1:0-4615 GCA_035536135.1 Pyrinomonadaceae bacterium
TTTTGATCTGGCTATAAACGGAATCGCTTAAATTTTGATTTAACTGTTTATTTTTATGACACCGACGAAAAGTGAAGAACAATTCAAATATCTATCGGGATTTGGCAATGAATTTGCGACCGAAGCAGTAAAAGGCGCGCTGCCGGTCGGGCAGAATTCGCCGCAGAAAGCACCGCTCGGGCTTTACGCCGAACAGTTTTCGGGAACGGCTTTTACGGTTCCGCGCGTCCATAATAAAAGAACGTGGACATACCGCATTCGCCCGTCGGTTCTGCACAAACCGTTTGCGCGGATCGATAACGGGCTGCTCGTTTCAAATTTTGCCGAACTTGAAACGACGCCGAATCAACTGCGCTGGAATCCGCTCCCGATGCCCGAAGCCGAAACCGATTTTATTGACGGTTTGACGACGATTGCCGGAAACGGCGACCTTTTTGCGCAGACCGGAATCGCGATTCATATTTTTGCCTGTAATCGTGATATGACCGATAGGTTTTTCTACAATGCCGACGGCGAAATGCTCGTTGTCGCTGAAAGAAACCGCGTTCGTTTTTTGACCGAGTTAGGCATCTTGGAAATCGGTTCGGGCGAGATTGCCGTCATTCCGCGGGGTTTGAAATTCCGCGTCGAACTGCCCGACGGCGCGGCGCGCGGCTATATCTGCGAAAACTACGGCGCGCAGTTTCGTCTGCCCGATCTCGGACCGATCGGCGCGAACGGTCTGGCGAACGCACGGGATTTCGAAACGCCCGCAGCGTGGTTTGAAGACGCGGAAGGCGAGTTTGAACTCACGGCAAAATTCGGCGGAAACCTGTGGTCGTGCGCGATCGAGCATTCGCCGCTCGATGTCGTCGGCTGGCACGGAAACTACGCGCCTTATAAATACGATTTGCGGCGATTTAACACGATCGGCTCGATCTCGTTCGATCATCCCGACCCGTCAATTTTCACCGTGCTCACTTCGCCATCGGGCGAACAGGGCGTCGCCAACTGTGATTTCGTGATTTTCCCCGACCGTTGGCTGGTTGCCGAAAACACGTTTCGTCCGCCGTGGTATCACCGCAATGTGATGAGCGAATATATGGGTTTGTGCTACGGGCAATACGACGCGAAAGAAGAAGGCTTTGTCGCGGGCGGCGGCTCGCTGCATAACTGTATGTCGGCGCACGGACCCGATCTCGATGCATTTGAAAAAGCCTCGAACGCCGATCTGAAACCGCAGAAACTTTCGGGCACGATGGCATTTATGTTCGAATCGCGCTACATTATTCGCCCGACGCGCTTTGCGATGGAAACTTCAGAGCTTCAACACGAATATTTTGAAGTCTGGCAAAAACTCGAAAAGAATTTTAAGATATAATACGAGCTTTACGAATTATCTTAAGATAAAAGACCAAATGACAGATTCAGCACCGAAAGAATCGGTTCGCACATTGCTTGCCGAGATAATTGATTACGCCGGACTTTTTCCGCCTTCGCAGATTTCGATGCCCGAAGCCGTGATCAATTACGCGACCTACCGCAACAGCAATTACAGTTGGATGCTCGGTCGTTTTGTCGTTCCCGTGGCGCGGCTCGACGAATTTCTGGAAAGCGCCGGAGATTTTGTTTCGCGCGACGACAAAAGCAGTGCGTGGCGGTTGAGCGTGCTGGCGGGCGAGGACATATACGAAACGATCCGGCAGATCGAAGATTTCAACGCGAAAAACGCGCCGCGCGTGATTTGCGACACATTGGAAGTGCGCGCCAACACGGAATCGAAGATCGAGAATACGGTCAATGCCCTGCCCAATTTTCTGACGGCTTATTTCGAAATTCCGCTCGACGAACGGCTTCCCGATCTGGTCACCGCGCTCGCGATTCACAAACAGCGCGCTAAGATCCGGACGGGCGGCATAACCGCCGAAGAATTCCCTTCAACGCGCGCGATCATTCGTTTTATCCGCACCTGTATGGCGGCAAACGTGCCGTTCAAGGCAACCGCCGGACTTCATCACCCTTTGCGCTGTTTCAAGCCTTTAACTTACGAAGCCAACGCGCCGAAGGGCACGATGAACGGTTTTTTGAACTTATTTCTGGCGACCGGATTTGCCCGCGCCGGGTATAAACCGATCATTCTGGAAGAAATCCTCGAAGATGAATTTGAAGAAAGTTTCGAGTTTACGGACAACGGCGTCGCGTGGCACGGAGATTATTTTCTGACGACGTGGCAGCTGGGATTCGTCCGCCAGAAAAGCATCGTTTCATTCGGCAGCTGTTCGTTCACCGAACCGATCACCGATCTGCAGGAAATCGGATTATTGTAAAAGTTTTAATGGGACGCGGAGAAACGCGGATTGAGCGGATTGAGCGCGGATAAATCTAAAAATAAATCAGCGTAAATCCGCGTTTCTCCATGTCCCATTTTTTGAAAAATATTGATGACTTTTGAGATCAACGAAGTCCGCGCAATAACATTGTAGGGGCGACGGCTTGTCCTCGCCCGATGAGCGCAGCGAAAATTAAGATTTGCTTTAGTCAAGATTATTTTGAAACAGGATTTTGCGTCATCCAACGCATTGGGCAGGCACAAGACCTGCCCCTACAAATTTGCTATGACATTTGAAATCAACGAAACACACGACGCGAACTTAAAAAGCTGGATCGAATCAGCCAACGCGCCCGCCACGGATTTTCCGCTTCAAAATTTGCCGTTTTGCGTTTTTACGCGCGCGTGCACATATGAAAACGTGCGAATCGGGGTCGCGATCGGCGATTTCGTGCTGGACGTTTACGCCTGTTACGAATGCTGTCTGTTTGACGACGAATCGTTTAACATCGCCGTCAACGCCGACAATTATTGTCTCGACCATTCGGTGATGAAGAAAAACCGCGAACTGCAAAGCGCATTTCGCCGCCGTTTGACGGAAATTCTGTCGGACAAGGCGGACGAACAGACGCGTAAGCTTGTCGAGCGAAATTTGATCCCGATCACGGAAGTAGAATTTCATCTGCCCGCGCACATCGGCGATTATACCGATTTTTACTGCTCGATCTTTCACGCAACGAACGTCGGCGCGATGTTTCGTCCCGATAATCCGCTGCTCCCGAATTACAAATATATTCCGATCGGCTACCACGGACGAGCTTCCTCGATCGTCATTTCCGGCACGGACATTAAACGCCCGAAAGGACAGACGCGCCCCGATGCCGAACAGCCGCCGTCATTTATCCCGTGCAAAAATCTCGATTACGAAATGGAAGTCGGTTTTTTTGTCGGTCGCGGCAACGAGTTAGGCGAATCGATCCCGATCGAATCGGCGGAAGAACATATTTTCGGTCTGTGTTTGGTCAACGATTGGTCGGCGCGCGATATTCAGGCGTGGGAATACCAGCCGCTCGGACCTTTCTTAGCGAAAAATTTTGCGACTTCACTCTCGCCGTTCGTCGTCACGATGGAAGCCCTCGCGCCGTTTCGCGTGCCCGCTTTCGAGCGTGATGCGGAAGACCCGCAGCCACTCGATTATCTGAGCGACGAACAAAATAAAAAGTCGGGCGGTTTTGACATCAATCTCGAAGTTTACATTCAAACGCCGAAAATGCGCGAAGAAAACATCGAACCTTTCTTGCTGTCGCGCTCGAATATGAAGGATCTATACTGGACGATCGGGCAAATGCTGACGCATCACGCTTCGAACGGCTGTAACCTGCAAACCGGCGATCTGATGGCGACCGGCACGGTTTCAGGGAAAGAAAAAACCGAGCGCGGCTGTCTGCTTGAATTAACGTGGCGCGGCAAGGAACCGATCGAATTGCCCGGCGGCGAGCAGCGCCGATTTTTAGAAGACGGCGACGAGATCATTATGAAAGGATTCTGCGAACGCGAAGGTTTCCGACGCATCGGCTTCGGCGAATGCCGCGGACGCATTCTGCCTGCGGATTAATTTTTTAGCCACGAATAACACGAATAACACAAATAAATAATTAGATTTTAATTCGTGTTATTCGTGTTATTCGTGGCTAATTTCTTTTATGAACAAATACGCCAAACAAGACCGCGGCAATCTTTCCGCCTACGAAGAATATTTCGCCGGAATGGACGCTTCGATGCAGCAGAAGATCGCGCTCACGACGGCGCATTTTCCGTCGCACGGAACGATTGCCGATATGGGCTCGGGTTCGGGCAGCGGAACTTTCGATCTCGCCAGACTTTATCAAGGGTTAAAGCTTATCGGTGTTGACATCAATCCGGTCACGGTCGAGTATTCCCAAAAACATTACACGGCTGAAAATCTGTCTTTTGCGGTCGGCGACATTGCCGAAAATGTCTTTCCTGCAAGTTCGCTCGACGGAATTCTGGATTCTTCGGTTCTGCATCACGTCACGAGTTTTAACGGTTACGACATCGCGCAAATCACTAAAACCCTAAAAAATCAGGTCGCGCAGTTAAAGTCGGGCGGAGTTTTGATCATCCGCGATTTCGTCGTGCCGGACGAAGCCGAAAAACTTGTCTTGATAGATTTGCCGACCGATGACGGCATCGAGCAAGGCGAAATTTCGGAACTTTCAACCGCCGTGCTGTTTGAAGTTTTTGCGCGCGATTTCCGCTGCAGTTTGAATATGAATTCGCCTGTCG
>DATLOR010000041.1:0-3778 GCA_035536135.1 Pyrinomonadaceae bacterium
CGATCTCGCGCCGCCGGATCGATGTCACCGTGCGGTATTTTGTCAATCAATTACAGCGCGAGCAAACCGTCTCGACCATCATTGCCAATTACGCGGAGTAAAACAGATGAAGAAAAATTTTAAGCCGGAACGATCTGCCGAACGCGGTTTTTCAATCGTTGAAATGATTGTCGCGATGGTGCTTTTTATGATCATCGTCGGCACGATCTACGGGCTTTTGCAGATCGGTCTGATTGACCGCAACCGCGCCAGCCGCCGCTCCGACGTTTTGAAAAATGCGCGGGCGGCGATGCATCTGATCGGCAGGGATGCTTTGAACGCCGGTTTGAGCTACAACAAACACGGGGCGTTTGTCCCTGATGATTTTATCTCGGCGCGGCTCGGAATTCCGGCGGATGCCGACACCGAACGAGATGTGTTGACTTCGATCCTCGGCGGCAACGATCTTTTTTTCGACATCCTGAATTCCGACACGAATGCGCGAACCGATCTGATTGCTTTTGCTTACCGCGACACGGACTTTAACGGCGGGAATGTAATTTCACTGAATAACGCCGCCGCCGCGCCCGCCGCGCCGGCAACCGTCAGACTGCAAAGTGTGGCGGGTGAAGCCAGAAATGCCAAGGGTTTCGATTTGTATCTGGTGGAATCGGACAGCTCGCAGGTCGCGGTAATGGCGACCGGACTTCCTTCGACGAGCACGATCGACATCGCCCCGGGCGACCCGCTCGGCATCAATCAGCCGCTCAACGGCACCGGCACGGGCGTCAGCCTTTTGCAAAAATGCACGCCGACGATCACCGAAAATTGTACGAACTATGTCGCCTCGGTCAAAAGATTTTTCTGGGTTTCCTACAAGGTAAAAAGCGACGGAACGCTTGTGCGGACAACGTTCGGCAACAACACTGGCGCGCCTGCCTCCGAGCAGATCCAGGAGATGCCGGTTGCTTATAATATCGAAGATTTTCAGGTGCGATACGTTCTGGAAGACGGAAATACGACCGATACTCCGTCAAATTTTAATTTGGTCAGGCAAATTACCGTCACGATAAAAGTCCAGGCGACCGAAAACGACGAACAGCTCGGAAGACCCGACAGCATTACGCTGACCGGAACTTTCAGCGCGAGAAATTTAGAATATGACGCAGGCTAAAAAGTCCGAAATCTCAAGTCCCAAGTTAAAAATAATCCGACTTGAGACTTGGAACTTGAGACTTAAAAAAGGAGTAAAAGAATGAAGAAAATTTGGGCAAAACGGGAAGACGGCTCGGCAATCGTGATTGCTCTGCTGATTTTGACTTTGTTGACCGCTTTTGTGGCTCTAGCCGTGTCGCGCACGACGAGCGAAACCATCGCAACATCAAACGATGCGGCGGAATCGCGCGCATTTTCGGCGGCGCAAGGCAGTCTGGAAATAATGACGCGCAATTTTGATAAGATTTTCGAGGAAAAGCTCTCGCCTGCACCAGCCGACCTTTTGCACGTTCAAAACTTAAAACCGCCCGGATTTGACACGGATTATCAGTTCGAACAGGTCATCACGCAAACCGAAGCGACCAAAACGGTCGTGATGAGCGGACAGCTTCTGCAAGGGTTGAATGCCCTGCGCGATGAATGGCAGATCGATACGACTGCGACCGATAAATCGAACGGCGTGCAGGTTGCCCTGCGGCGCAAATTTTACAACAACCGCGTGCCGATCTTTCAATTCGGAATCTTTTACGACGACGATCTGGAATTTCACCCGGGTCCGCGTTTCGATTTCGGCGGTCGCGTCCATTCGAACGACAATCTTTTTTTAACCGCCGGAACCGGATTGTATTTTTCATCACGCGTGACGGCGGTCGGGCAAGTGTTCACCGATGTCGGGCGCAACGGTCGCCCGTGGTCAACCTGGGGCGAGAATGTCTGGATCAAAAACGGCGCGGGGACTTATGTCAAACTGACGCACGCGATGGGCAGTGTCGTGCAGACGCCATCGAGCGGCACGCCGGTGTTTTCGACCGCTCCGAATATCGATCCCGATATGCCGACGGTTTATAAAAACTCTTCGTGGGGGACAAATCAGGCACTTTTTCAAGGCAATCTTTTATCGGAACAAAAACCGCTCAACTTGCCGCTGAAAATCGCGAGCACGATCGCCGGTGCGCCGCTCGATTATATCGAACTCGTCAAGCGCGGCAGAAATGTCGGCGATTTGTATAATGACGGCGTCGGTGTGGCGCCGGTCACAACCGCTGCCGCCGATTCGATCGTGACGAGCAAAGAACGGTATTACAACAAAAAAGGACTCCGCATCTCGCTTGCCGACAGCAAAGCCAAACTTCCCGGCTGTGCTTCCGGGACAGGCACGGCGGCAGTCACAACGGCTTGCGGAATTCGTTTGGACGGCGGCTCTTCCGGCGACGGCTCGACCAACGCCGACGCGGACGGCTCACGCGGCTATCAGCCGAAGGCGATGGTCGGCGGTTATCAGGCAACCCGGCTGAACGGGGAACGTTTAAGCGGACCGAGCTGGATCAAGATCGAGCTCGTCGGCATTGATCCGACGACCAACACGATTGTCACGCAGGATGTGACTGCCGATATTCTGAGTCTTGGCGTTACGGAACGCGCACCGTTCACGATTTCGGGTTACGGCACAGCTGACAGCCGTTCGGTCGTTAAATTGCAGAGGTTTGCGATTCCGGGCGTGCAGGTGACGGCGGCGGACACGAACTATATGTCTTATCCGAATCTCGGCGGCACAAATTATAACGTGGTCGTCGCGCGCGACCGACCGACGAATAACGGAGTTCCGACCGGAACAGGAGCCTGGACATTGCGGGACAATCAGCAAGTAACCGACAAGGCGGCGCAGTATAAAACGATTCCCGCCCCGCTTTCGGGTGCCGGATTTGAACAGCAGATCGTGCCGTTTCCGATCGAAATGTTCGATACCCGCGAAGGGCTCTACAATGACGCCATTAATATCGGCACGGTTTACGGCGTGAATGTTCCCAAGGCAGGCGTCATGAGTATGGTCGATATCGACGTGACAAACCTGAAAAACTTTCTCGACGGCGTTTACAATACATCGATGCCGCAAACCGGAACGCCTTTCACGACCGCCAATTCGAGGGCTCTCCAGAGCACCGATGTTCCCGAAGCGAACGGCTGGGTTCTGTATATTTCCGATCGCCGCGGCGATGCCGATTTCGACGGCGAATACGATATGGAAGACATCTACGGCAATACCGACGGCATTCTCCAGCCCGGCGAAGACATCAACAACAACAATCGTCTGGACACGAATTTCCTGAGCGAAGCGGTTCGCTACACCAGTACGCCCATTTCAAACACGGCGGACGCGCCCGCGCTTGCCGCATCATATGACCATCAGTATTATCGCCGCGGAGTCAGGCTGATCAACGGTTTGCGGCTGCCCGGCAATTATGACCCGGGAAATTCGCTGAACACGAAAGGTTTCACGGTTGCTTCGGAAAACGGCGTTTACGTTCTCGGAAATTATAATGCGGTCGGGATTACTTCGGTCGGAACGCCGACACCGGCAAGCGATTATACTCCGCAAAACACGTCTGCGCACGTTCCGGCTTCGATCGTCGGCGATGCCGTGACGATTCTTTCAAACAGCTGGAACGACGCAAAAAGTTTTCGTTACCCGTTCGATTCAGGTTCGCGCGTGGCAAGCGAAACATCCGTCAGGTTTGCGATGCTTTCGGGTGATGCGCGGAGCAGTTTTGAAAATACGCCGAATCAGGGCGCGGGCGATCCGCGA
>DATLOR010000042.1:0-4680 GCA_035536135.1 Pyrinomonadaceae bacterium
GCTCGGAATCCTGTAGATCCGTGATGACGATCTTTCGCTCAAAACCTGTCACGATCTGGCTCGTGTTGTCGGGTCTTCCGCTCACCTGGCAGACACTTCCCGCCGGACACGCATCATCAACCGTTCCGGCGACACCGTCCCAGCCCAGATCCTCGCGAATCGGGCGAAAATTAGTCAGAAAAATGCCCTGCGGTGAGCCGTTCTGATCGGGATTGCTTCCGACATTGCCGATCGAGCTCCAACCCGAAACCGCGCCTGTTCTCGCAATGTCACGCGCCGAAAATATCGATTCGATCGTTGAAAGCGCGATTTGTTTGGCGATCACCTGTTTTTCGGTTTCGTATGAACGCACCAGATTTGCCGTTAAAGCCGCCGCCGACGCCAGAATTCCGACCATTAAAATGACGAGCGCAATCATCACGTCAATATATGAAAAACCGCGTTCGTTCGATTTTTGTAGCATTCTCGTTAGTTCTCCGAAGATTTGAAAATTATTGACCGGAATTGGTGTTTGAATTTGAACCGCCCGCCTGTCCGCCGTAAATGCTCATCCGGCGCGAATCCTTCCATTTGTTCGCGTCCGACAGGCTCCGGTTGTATTCCCAGAACCGGACCGAACCCGTTGCGCCGATCACCGTGATGGCGCGGGCGATCTCCGATTCGGTCGTGGAATTTTCCTTCGGCGACCAGATAAAAAGCGTCAGTCCGGTGGTCGTTGCATTTGAACCGACCGCGTCGGTGCCTTCGTTGACGACCGTTCCGTTTCGCAAAAATCTGAATGTGCAGACATTGTGCGAAACGCTCGGCGGATAAACGCTCTGCCGGAACTGCGCGATCGGAACGGGCATGATCTCGGTCGGATTGGTCGAAATATCCGGCGGGCGCGAATTGAGTTTGACTTCCGTCTGCGGCACTAAAACAACGCTCCGAATGACGCGGTCATCGTCGGCGGTATTTGGCAGGTTCTCGTCGATCAAACGCGTCATATTATCCGTCAGATCAACCTCGACGCGCATTGTTTCGCGCTGGGTCAAAGCACGTTGGCGGGCTTCCTGAAAAATATCGATAATTTTCAAAGCCTGTTCGTCCGGGCGAAACAGACGTTCGTGTCCCGAAAGATAAAAGAGCGAAATGCCCAGTAAAATTGTAATAACCGTCAGAACTATTAAAAGCTCGACCATCGAAAATCCACGCGACATAATTTCCTATCCTCTACTCTCTAAAACTTAATTTGTGATAGCTGATATATCGAAGTTTCTGTGATGATTCGTTCAATTTGACTGATACGGTGATTGAAAAGTTTTCAAACTGACTTATAGTGAAGAGATAAACAATGTAAAACATCTTCCAAAAATATTTTTAACTTTATGAAAATCTGAAAATTTTCCAGGCAAATAAACTTTCTTTTGTGGACGGTTTCGGCTAAAATGACGGCACTAGAAGTAATTAGAAAATAATTTGCTTTCCACAAAAGTCTCGAAAATGTCCGAAGAGAATAATTCATCAAAAAAGAAAATTTCAATTGAAGGGCTGATGCGCGGCGTATTGACCAAACTCGGCGATACGTTCGACCGTCTGACCGGTCGCCGCTGGACACCTTCGAGCAGTTTGGCGACCAGCGAATTGAGCGAGAAGCTCAAGAAATTACTTGATATGGAGGTCAAGGATTTGGGCGCAAGAGGAAAATTTGTTCCGCATAACATCAAACTGAAAATGCAGTGGGACAAATTTTCGACCGATTCGGAAGAGGCGATCACGCGGCTCGAAAACGAATTGAAAATCGCCGCGATCGACCATATCAACGACAATCGTTATCACACTTACGCGCCGATTCATCTTGAAGTGACGCCCGATTATTTTACCGAAGGCGTCAAACTGCTGGTCACTTTCGAAAAATTCGACGAGGAAAAACGCGAAGCCGCCGTCAACGTGACGGTTCCGCAGATCAAAGTCGGCGATTATCTGCCGCAATTGCTGCCCGAAATAAAACCCGAAGCCGAAGCCGAAACTTTTATCGCCGATTTTACTTTGAACGCCAAACAGAAACAGATCGAACTGACGTTCAAAGAAAAGGAACGCCGGAGCGTCGGGCGCACTAAGGAAAACGATCTAAGTATCGAGGATTCAAGCGTTTCCAAGATTCACGCGGCGCTTGTTTTAAATTCCGAGAAGCAATTGATGGTTGCCGACACGGGTTCGACGAACGGAACATTTATCAACGACAAACGTATTGCCTACGGACGCGCTTTTCCGGTTGCAGACGGCGATAAAGTGAAATTCGGCAATATTGAAGTAACTTTTGAGCATATTCGGCGAGCGGTGGAAGACGCGGTCGATCAGGAAGCGACAATGAATGAAATACCGCCGGAAAATTTTTCAGCGAGCCAACGCGACATTCAAACGGTGGCTTTTAATTCGAACGAAGATGTTTCGGTAAAAACCGAATTTATGCCGCCGCAAAACGGGTCTGAAACTGCTCCGCCGAAGGAAAATTTGCCGGAAACGAGATTTGTCGCATTAAAACCCGAAGTAAAACCCGAAGTAAAACCCGAGGAAAAAGAAAAGACGGAAACGAATTCTTCGGGTTCGACACAGGACCGAATAAATTACGATTTTTCAAACGAGGATTAGAACACGCATGATTTTGATGTTTCTTTTGCAGCTCGACAAACTTCGCCCCGAAAAGATTTTCGGCGGTCAGGTTTTGGAACGCACTCCGGCAGGTTTGAGCATTGTTTATCTGATCGGAATGGCGGTTCTGATCTGGTTTTTGATAATGTCTTTTTACGGAAATTTTCGCCGTCCGAAATTTTCTTTTGAAGAAAATCTGCCGAAAGAAGTTATCAAAAAACTCAGTTCGACACTGACCAACCGGAGCCTCAGGATCTGGCAAGTCGTCTTTATTTTGCTCGCGTTTTCGGTTTACGGTTTTCACGTTTACTGGACTTATTACGCTGACACCAACAACGAACAGTTTCAGGCTCTGAGCTACAAAGATTTACGCAACCGGCGCACGACGGCTTCGTCTTTGCGCGGCTGGATGCTCGATCGTTCGGGCAAACTTAATAATGCTCTGGCGTATTACAAAGTTGATAAGGACGGCACGATCGACCGCACTTTTCCGCTCGAAAAAGAAATGGCGCATCTGCTCGGGACCGAGCGCGGAACGCCCGGACTCGAACGTACGCTGTATCAAAAAATCGAGGATCCGATGCCCGAATCGTGGGAAATTCTGACGAAATACAAAAAGCCCGAACCCGAAAATAAGGATGTGCGGATTACGATCGACCGCGATTTGCAAGCCTTCCTCGCCAAACGTCTGGAAGGAAAACGCGGCGCGATCGTCGTCTTGAATCCGCAGTCGGGCGAGCTTTTGGGAATGTATTCAAATCCGTCTTACAGTTTAGACGAAGCCGAATCACTCAGCAGCTATTTGAAATTGGAAGCCGACAAAGTCAACAAACCGCTTCTGAACCGCGCAACCCGCGAATTTTACGTTCCCGGATCGACCTTCAAAACCTTAACTATGATGTCCGCATTTCGTGCCGGACAGCAGGATATCTTACTGCCCGATGTCAGCGAATGTTACGTTCCGTATAAAAATTCGCGTCCGATTTGCGACGCGGGCGGAAGCTGTGAAATTTGTTCGCCGAGTGTGCCGATGGAAGAGGCTTTCAAGGTTTCGAGCAATCAATATTTCGCGCGTCTTGCCAATGAGCTCGGACGAACGCGGATGGCTGAAACGGCGCGGCTCGTCGGGATTGCGCCGGTCGAAACGACCGAAGAAGTATTTTCGCAGGGCTTTTTCCCGGATATCTGGAACTCCTCGAACAAACGCATCGCCAACGCCGTTGCACCGGCTCGTTCGGTGATGGTGACGGGCGATAAATTGACGCTTTACGATTTTGGTCTCGAAGGAATGGGACAAGGTTTGGCATCGCAAATGACACCGTTTCAGATGGCTCTGGTCGCGGCGGCGGCAGGGAATTTGGAAGGCAGATTGATGAAGCCGAAAATCGAAGCCGATATTCCTTCGCAGATGTTTTCGCAAATTCTCACGCCGCAGCAGGCGGAAGAAGTTCGCCGGATCATGGCGACCGTCACGGAAGAAGCGGGCGGAACGGGCGGCGCGGTGCGCGCGAAATTAGCCGGAACAGGCATTGTTGTCGGCGGCAAAACCGGCACGGCGGAAAAAGACAACACGCCGCTTTACGACGAGAAAACGGGCGAACGAAAATTCCGGCTTGTCAAGAAAAAAGACAAAGATACGGGTGAAATGATTGACGTGAAAGAATTTCTGACTTTCAATCGGACGGATGGCTGGTTTATCTGTCTCGCGCCGCTTGAAAATCCGCAAGTTGCCATCGCCGTCGTCATCGAAAACATCGGCAGTCAATTCGGCGGAACGACCGCCGCGCCGATCGCCGCCGAGGTGATCTTAAAGGCGCGTGAATTAGGACTTTTGGGCGATAAATACAAACCGCAGGTACAAACTCCGACCAAGAAAAAGAGTAAATAATGAAAAGCAGAGCGTCGTCGCATTTTTTGATTTTGATTTTGATTGTCTTTATGACGGCAATCTCGCATTATTCCGTTTATTACGGCGCGTTGATTCGCGGTTATGAAACGAGTTTTACGACCGCCGGAAGAAATCTCGGCTTGCTGACAATTCTGGCAATT
>DATLOR010000043.1:0-5292 GCA_035536135.1 Pyrinomonadaceae bacterium
CCCGAAACGATCGCCGCCAAAACGGTGATCATAAAAGTCAGGATAAATGTCCGCTGCGTGAAAACGATCGGCAAACGCAAAATTTCCGCGTCCACCATATTATTAACCAAATAACAAATAATAACGCCGAAAAGATAGCCGAAAGGAATTGCCAAAAGCGTCAAAACGGCTTGTTCGCCAAGCAGAATGAAGGCAATTTCGCGCCGCGTAAAACCCAGGACCCGTAAGCTGGCGAGCTCGCGCCCGCGTTCTGAAAGCGAAATCCGCGCACCATTGTAAACCACGCCGAAAATGATCACCGACGCGAAGGAAACCAGAATGAAGGTAAATGTTCCCATGGTTTTACCGAAAGTGTCGTTGAAACTGTCGAGCGTGACGGCGGGAAGCCCAATCCCGGCGACCGTCGGTAGCTGTTTCAGACGCGAATATAATTTGTCTTTTTCAAGCGAATCAACCGCCAGATACGCGCCCGAAATTACGTCGTCTTCGTTCATCAGACGGTTGAGCGCGCGAATGTCGAGGTACGCATTCATTCCCATCAATTCGTCGATCGTCGCAGCAACTTGGATTTCACGAACGGGACGCGTGCCTTCCAAAACTTCGATCGTCAGTTTATCGCCCTTTTCGATTTCCAAAACGTCCGCCAGCGCCTTTGATAAAACGATTCCCTCGGGCGGAAGATTGAAAACCTTACCGTTTTTATCAATAATGCGGCGAAGATCGCTGCGATTTTCCGCGCCGATCAGCCCGACGCGGCGCGAGCGGTGACGAAAGCGCAGGCGGGCGGGAACAGCGCGGAAAGCTTCGACGTTCGAGACACCCGGCAGATTTGCCAGATCGTAACGCGTTTTGCCCGGTCGCGGTTGATAAAATACGACATCGACATCGTCGCGAATCACTTGCTCAAACTGGATTTCGACAATTTTATTGACCGCGTCGAAAAAGTAAAATCCCGTGAAAAGCAAGGCGGCGGCGAGCGAAATCCCGCAGATCGAAAGCGCCGCTTTGACCGGCTGGCGCGAAAGATTTCTTAAGATTATCCGGTAATTCGTCGAGAGGTATTTTTGCAAGCCCGACTTTTCCAAAAATCCGGCAGTAAAACGCGCCGGTGGTTCGGGACGCATCGCTTCGGCAGGCGGTAAGCCGACGGCTTTCAAAACGGCAGAAACCGCGCCGAGCGCCGCCGCGCCGAAACTTATCACGAACGAAAGCAGAATCACGAGCCAGCCCGCCTCATACTGCAAAACCGGAAAGTGAAAATAATCGCCGTAGAGATTGGTCATCGCCGAACCGAGGTACATTCCCAGAAGAACGCCCAAACCGGCGCCGCCCGCCACTGCCGCAAAGGCAAGCTCTAAAAAATGCAGACCGATCTCGAAATTCGCGTAGCCGAAAGCTTTCAGAAGCCCGATTTGCTCGCGCTGCGTGCTGACCAGCCGCGATAAAACGAGATGCAGAAGAAAAGCCGTCACAGCGAGAAAGATCGCAGGCAGGAAAGTTCCCTGAACTTCCAATTGCGAGAACTCGTTCGAGATAAAACGGTGCGATTGCTGGTCGGCGCGCCCGTATGCGCCCGTTCCGCCGTAATTTTTCAAAAGACGGTCGAGATTTTCGATCACCGCGCTTTCGCCTGCGCCGGGCGCGAGCGTCAGACTGACATCGTTAAACGCGCTTTCCATCTGAAATGCCGCCGCGACCGACGTTTCGTTCATCCATAAAATACCGAAACGACGGTTATCGGGAAAAATATCTCCGGCGCGGATTTCGTAGATATATTCGGGCGAAAGCGCGACACCAACGATCGAAAGTTTGCGCCAGCGTCCGTTGATGATCGCTTCGAGCGAATCGCCGGGCTGAAAACCGTTGGCATCGGCAAACGCGCCGCTGATGATCACTTCGTCGGCACGGTCGGCGCGGATATAACGCCCGCGCAGGAAATGCAGATCATTGAGCGTCGAGCCTTGACGTTCGGGAATCGAAACGATTTTTCCCTGCGCGGGTTCGCTCACGTTCGGCAAATTCAGCGTGACTTCCGAAACGACCCGCGTATTGACCGCCGCCACGCCGGGTATTTTTTCGATTTCCGGCTTGAGACTTTCAGGCGCGCGTTTGAGATGTGCGAAAACGTCTGCGAAATGATACGCGGAATAATAATTTTGCTGTGTTTTCAGAAGGGAATCGTAGGTGCTGCGCATCGAAACGAACGAAGCGATACCGCACGCGACAACGAGCGCGGTCGCAATAATCTGCCCGCGCAAGTGCCAAAAGTCACGAAAGAGTTTTTTATTCAGCGCGTTAATCGTCGTCGTCCTTTTCTTTCTTCTGCTTTGTTTCGGTCGCCGGATTACTATTCTGCGTTGTCTGGCGGATTTCGGTGTGCCGGATCTCTCCGCCGAGATTGGCGGTTCGCGCCATCAAAGCTCCCGTCACGAACGACAAAAATAAAATCGCAAACATCGAAAATCGCGTAACATTAACCGCCGAAAAACGCTTGAAAATCAAGCCGAAAAAAGCCAAAACACCCGTTGCCATCGCCAGGATAAGCGAAAGCAAAGCCGAATTTTCGTGCAGTTCGATGATCTGCTCGGAAACGCCGGGTAATTTTTCGACCGCTTCTTCTGCCGGTTCGCCCGTCAGGTAAACCGGCAGCGCGGCAAACGCCGTAAAAACTAAAAAAATTAATCCGACGGTTTTGACTTCTTCGTATCCGCGTAAAACTCCCCAAGCCAGAATTAAAAAACCGAACATAATACCGACCACAGGGAGATGATTAAGTATTAAATGTAAATGTGTTAAATCCATCATAAACCTCCTTCAGTTATGAACCGTCGGAGATTTTAAAACGCAAGCAATATACCAGAAGTCAAACGTAATAAACTCAGGAAATCAGGCAATGACGGAAAGAGTTTTTTGCGAAAATTTCCACACTAAGCGTGAAAAACTCGGGAGTTTTATTGAATCTAATCAGTTGCCATCACCAGACCAAATCCGCCGGACTCGCTTTTTTCGCGTTGCGCTCGATCGAAACGATCTTGCCGCTGCCGATGTGGATCACGCGATCTGCCATCCGCGCAATCGGCGCGTTATGGGTGATCACGGCGGTTGTCGTGCCGAGTTCGCGGTTGACGCGTTCGATCACTTCGAGCACGATTTTTCCGGTTTGATAATCGAGTGCGCCGGTCGGCTCGTCACACAATAAAACGTCGGGTTGTTTGGCAACCGCCCGCGCAATTGCGACGCGCTGTTGTTCGCCGCCGGAAAGCTGGGCGGGAAAATGATGCAGTCGTTCCTGCAAACCGACCATTTCAAGCGCGTCTTCGGCTTTCATCGGACGAGCGGAAATTTCCGTGATCAGCTGCACATTTTCAAGCGCGGTCAGGCTCGGAATCAGATTATAAAACTGAAAGACAAACCCGACGTGGTCGCGCCGGTATTCGGTCAATTGAGTATCGTCGGCTTTGGTCAGATTATGGTCGCGAAAAATCACTTCGCCCGAAGTCGGCACATCCAAACCGCCGATAATGTTGAGCAAAGTTGATTTTCCCGAACCCGACGCGCCGAGCAGAACCGCCAATTCGCCTTCGTATAAATCCAAATCGACCGAGCGCAAAGCGTGAACTTCGACCTCGCCCATCCGATAGATTTTCGACACGCCGCGCACCTTGAAAATTTCCTGTTTTTTGAGTTCTTTTGCCAAAATTTTACCTGCAATCTTATCGTGTTTTGATGATTCGTCAATCATTTTTGAGAATTTTCGGCTATTTTTGTTTTCCGCATAATTTAAGTCTTAAAGCACAAATTCAGGATTCCGTGATCACGGAATCCTGAATTACTACTCTGTATGATTATGATTTCAAATCGCTCTTATCCGGCTGAAACCGCAATTTGCTTGGCTTCGTGCGGAGCGGCTTTCGGCAGTTTTAAGTGCAAAACGCCGTCCTTTAAGTTTGCTTTGACCTTTTCCGCATTAACTTCTGCGGGCAGTATCAATTGACGGAAGAAACGATTACTGCGCCATTCGCTGTAAAACGTGTTTTCGTCTTCTTTCTTGCTTTCCGCTTCGGTCGTGCCGCTCAAGATCAAAATATTGCCGTCCACACTGATCTCGATTTCTTCCGGTTTAAAGCCCGGAACCATTGCGTTGACACTGATTTGTTTATCCGTTTCGGTAATTTCGACCGTCACCGGACGCAAAATTTCGGCTTCCGCCTTGAACCAATCTTCAATTTCCCTGCCGAAATTGCCGCCGCGTTTTAGGAAAAACTCATAGGCTTTCTGCGCGGTTTCTTTGGTTAACTCGGCAAAGCGTTCAAACATTTTTTCCGCCTCGACAAACATCGGAAACGCGTTTTCAGTAGTTGCCGCTTCCGGTTTGGTGATTGCCGTTTCCTGCTTCGGGGAGATTTCTTTTGAAACATTTTCTGGTTTATTCATTTTTTGACCTCCTTTTGAATAAATTTGAAGCAGTCTGCTTCAAAAGGATCAATCGCAATCTGTATGCCTTGACGATTCGATCTTAGAATCCTTGATTTGTTAGGATTTTAATAAATTTCGCCGGAAGAATCGGTTTGCCGAAATCTTGCCGCGCGAAATATCGCCGCGAAACTGCGTATTTTTACCCATTGAGATAGGCAAAATTTATCATTGATCAGGTCGGGTTTGCTTTTTAACTCGTCTATCTTGTATTATTTTGCACGGTTTTATATTTTAATCTTTATGAACGCAGTTCGATTTAATAACGACGATAATTGAGTGGCGAGAGCGTTAATTTTAGCGTTCCGCCTTTCGTTTGTCGCCAAATCGAAAGGCGTTTTTTATTTTGTTTGATCGTATTTTGAGAAAAATTTATGTTAGACGTTTTAGGAAGTTTAGAGAGAACATACACGTGCGGCGAACTGCGCGAACAACAGGTCGGGGAGCGGGTCGTATTGATGGGCTGGGTCGCGAAAAAACGCGATTTCGGCGTTTTTACGTTTATCGACCTGCGCGACCGCGACGGCATCACGCAGATCGTCGTCAGCGAAGAAACCGATCGGGAAGCGCACGCGAAGGCGAAACTTTTGCGCGGCGAATATGTCGTTGCCGTGATCGGCGAGGTTTTCCTTCGCACCGAAGGAACGCATAATGCGAAGCTTGCGACGGGCGACGTGGAAGTTCACGCGTCTGAGATCCTGATCCTGAACGATGCGAAAACTTTGCCGTTCGAGCTCGAAAAAGCGGGCTCGCAAAATCTCGCGTCGGAAGATCTGCGCCTGAAATATCGTTACCTTGATCTGCGCCGTCCGAAATTAC
>DATLOR010000044.1:0-4508 GCA_035536135.1 Pyrinomonadaceae bacterium
AGAATTACAAATTCGTTAATCGTTAATCGCTGATCGTTAATCGAAAGACCTCAGAATTTTCCATTAACCATTAACCATTAACCATTAACCATTAAAAGAAATGGAAATCGAAAAAGCATATAACCCGAAAGAAGCCGAAGAGTCGCACTATCAACGTTGGGAAACGAGCGGATTTTTTACGCCCGAGATCAATGAAAACCTTGATGCCGAGCCGTATTCGATCGTCATTCCGCCGCCGAACGTCACCGGAAATCTGCACATGGGACACGCGCTTCAGCACACTCTGATGGACACACTCGTTCGTTGGAAACGAATGCAGGGCTGCAAAACTCTTTTTATCGTCGGCACCGATCACGCGGGAATCTCGACCCAGTTGATGGTCACGCGCCAGCTTCGCCGGGACGAAAACAAAACCCCGACGGACATCGGGCGCGAGAGTTTTATTCAAAAGGTCTGGGCGTGGAAGGAGAAATACGGCGGCGAGATTACGCGACAGATTCGCCGCGAAGGTCTTTCGGTCGACTGGTCCAGAGAGCGTTTTACGATGGACGAAAGTCTTTCGCGGGCGGTGCGCGAGGTTTTCGTGCGGCTTTACGAAGAAGGCAATATCTATCGCGGCAACCGCATCGTCAACTGGTGCCCGAAAGATAAAACCGTGCTTTCGGATCTCGAAGTCAAGGAAGAAAAAGCCAAAGACGGCAAGCTTTATTATTTGCAGTATCCGTTAAAAAATTCGGATAGAAAGATCACCGTCGCGACGACGCGACCGGAAACGATGCTCGGCGATACGGCGGTGGCGGTCAATCCGAACGACAAGCGCTATCAAGATTTGGTCGGTCAAACCATCGAATTACCGCTGACGAATCGCGAGATTCCGGTTGTCGCGGACGAATATGTCGAATCGGAATTCGGCACCGGCGCGGTGAAGATCACGCCCGCGCACGACCCGAACGATTACGAACTCGGCTTGCGCCATAACCTGCCGCAGATCAACGTGATGAACAAGGACGCGACCATGAACGAAGCGGCGGGCGTCGAGTTTGTCAATCTCGACCGCTACGACGCGCGCCAACTGGTCGTCGAAAAATTCGAAGCTTTGGGCTTGCTCGAAAAGATCGAAGATTACGATGTTACCTTGCCGCACTGCGAACGCTGTAAAACCGTGATCGAGCCGCTTTTGAGCTTGCAATGGTTCGTGAAAATGGACGATATGCGCGATCTCGCGCTCGATCTGATGGAGCGCGAAAGTGCGCCGCGCTTTTTCCCCGAAGTGCCGTATAAAAAAGTTTACACGACGTGGCTTGAAAACCTGCGCGATTGGACGATCTCGCGCCAGCTCTGGTGGGGACATCAAATTCCCGCGTGGTATGACGATGCCGGGAATGTTTATGTCGCGCGCACCGAAAGCGAAGCGGTCGAAAAAGCCGGAACCACCGATCTGACGCAGGACGAAGACGTACTCGATACGTGGTTTTCGTCTGCTCTCTGGTCGTTTTCGACTCTGGGATGGAACGGAGAAATTACGGAAACCGAAGATTTAAAGAACTTTCACCCGACCGACGTGCTCGTCACGGGACGCGACATTATTTTTCTGTGGGTTTCGCGGATGGTTATGACCTCGCTCAAGTTTCTCGGCGAAAAACCGTTCAAAGACGTGATCATTCACGGCACCGTACTCGACAAAAACGGTCAGCGAATGTCGAAAACGAAGCTGAACGGCATCGACCCGCTCGACGTTTTTGCAAAATTCGGCGTTGACGCGACAAGGATGACGCTTGCCGGTTCGGCAACGGGCGTCGATTTCGCGTGGCGCGATGAAAAGGTCGAGTCGTACCGCAATTTCGCCAACAAGATCTGGAACGCGACGCGCTTTTGCCTGTTGAATTCCGAAGGCGCGCAGGTCGATTATTCTTACATCAACCCGCAAGCCGAGGTGCGCGAGATCAAACAACTGATCGGCGACGAGCTCGTGGACGATTTTGACGAGGAGGACGAGGAGTTTCTCGATAAGGTCGAGCCGGAATTCGTGAAAGACAATCCGAAGGAAAATCTTTCGATCGCCGACCGCTGGATCATTTCGCGGCTCAACCGGACGGCGCTCGACGTCAACAAAGCGCTCGGCAAATACGAGTTTCACACCGCCGTGTCGCTGCTCTATCATTTTATCTGGGACGATTTTTGCGATTGGTATATCGAGCTCGTCAAAGACGAGATCACGAGTGAGACGGTCAATACAAAACGCGACGCGGCGCGTTCGCGGATCTTGACGATCATCGAACAGTCTCTGCGCCTGCTGCACCCGTTTATGCCTTACCTGACGGAGGAGCTCTGGCAAAAACTGCCTAATATTTCAAGCGAACTGCACAACCCGGCTTACCGGTCGGCGGAGCAGACGATCATGCTCGCGGATTTTCCGTTGGGCGATAAAAATCTGATCGACGAACGCGCCGAATCCGAGATGCAAGCCGTCATCGATGTCATCTCAAAGGTGCGCAACATCCGCGCCGAGATGCAGATCAAACCGTCGGACAAACCCGTGATCCACATTGCCGCGAGCGGTGACGCGCAAAAGATCTTCGCCCAAAACGAAGCGCAGATCCTCAAGCTCGCCCGCGCCGAAGGTTTGGTTTTGAGCGAAAAACTGGACGTGCCGAAAGCCTCGGCAAAAGCCGTCACGCCACTCGCCGAAATCGCTCTGCCGCTCGAAGGCTTGATCGATTTTGAAAAAGAAATCGCGCGCCTCGAAAATCAGGTCGGCAAGCTCGAAAAGGAAGACGAACAACTCCAGAAACAGCTTTCAAACGCCAACTTCATCGAACGCGCACCCGTTGAAAAAGTTCAGGGCATCCGCGACCGCGTCGCCGAAATCGAAACGCAAGTCACGGCTTTACGGCAAAATCTTGACGCTTTGCGGTGAATACTGTTCAATCAAGTAAAATTTCTGATGGGGTAATTTATGAAAATCACTATTGCCGTTTTATTAGTTTGTATTTTTTTTGACTTTACAATTATTTCGGCGCAGAAAAAGGAAACCACTGAGCAGAAACTGACTGAGCTCCGAAAAAATGCGACTGAAAAGCTAAAGAGCCAAAGCTA
This sequence comes from Pyrinomonadaceae bacterium, assembly GCA_035536135.1. Lineage (GTDB taxonomy): Bacteria > Acidobacteriota > Blastocatellia > Pyrinomonadales > Pyrinomonadaceae > JAFDVJ01. The sequence continues at coordinate 3,097 of DATLOR010000044.1, forward strand.
TCGTAAAAAAATGACTTTTGAAAGTTACAAAAGTCTAAGAGATTCAAAGCCTTATCTTGTTGTTAACGAAATAACCGAATTTGTGCCGCCTGATAGTTCCCGGGTTTTTTCTGAAACAAAATCTCCCGAAGGAGTTAGCCGTTTAGAAACAATTACAATCGCTCAGCGAAAATATACTCGAATAAACAATGAAGATTGGAAACAAGTACCATTAATCCAAAGCGGCTCAGGTCCCGGTTTCGGAAAACCCGAAGTGGTTCGTCGCGAAAGAACGGTCAAATATAACGATAAAGGAAAGAAGATAATAAATGGTCAAAACGCTGATTTGTACGAATTTAAGATAATTTATAGATACCAATTTAGGGAGCTTGATTATCAAAACGTCATCACAAACAGATTTTGGTTTTCCGCAAACGGACTATTTTTAAGAACTGAAAGCGCAGAGCAGGACAATAACAAAAGATTTACTTCGCGTTCAATCAGCGAATACGAATACGACCCGAACATCAAAATCGAAGCACCGATCAAATAAATTACGCGCTTTCAAATTACGAATTACAAAGAGTTTTAACCGATCCGTAATTCGTAAATTGTTTTACTTCATAAGAGACTTTATTTTTTCAAAACCGTCATTTTCACTCTGTTTATCAAAAAATTGTTGAAGCTTTATTTTGTTGAATCGCTGAAAGCGATCTATCCGATAGCGTCGGGTGCAAACCCGACGAATGATTTCAAAAATTATTTCGTCTATGAAAGGGACAAATTCGATAGCCTCTAATCCCAAACGTACCGCTCATCGTATTCGATTCCGTATTTGTCGTAAAACATTCTCATCTCGTCTTCAAATTTCCGGTTGCGGTGTTTTTCTTTTTGGGTGGCGATATATTGTTTGACCATCGGCACTTGCGTTCGTCCGATAGAAAATGCGGCGAATCCGTCCTGCCAACCGAACGTTTTGAAACTTTCGCTTTTCGATTTTATCCAACGCGAACTGTTTCGTTTAATATCGCCGACCAGCTCGCTCAATTCAATGGTTTTGCTCAACAATATCAACAAATGAATATGGTTCGCCGTTGCGTTTGCCGCGACGAGTTTTGAATTATTATTTGCCGCGATTCCGCCGATATAAGCGAAAAGTTCGGGTTCAATTTCAGGCGTAATCATATCAATACGATTTTTAGTCGAGAAAACAATGTGAATGAATAATTGAACGAGCGTTTGTGCCATTATTTTCAATAATCAGTTCGCAAGATATTTCCCCGCATTAAATCCGCCTCGCTGATTAATTTCCCCGTATTAAATCCGCAAAGTGGATTAATTTGATAGTGTCGGGTGTCAACCCGACCTGTCGAACGAAATGGCTCCCGTCCCTGAAAGGGACGAATAGTTCCGTTGCTGGTTAGTCCCTTTCA
>DATLOR010000045.1:0-20619 GCA_035536135.1 Pyrinomonadaceae bacterium
CGTCTCATCACAGGAAACGGCGGCGATCGGCGGCGCGGCGCATCTCGTTAATTTTTTCGGCACGGATACGATGTCGGCACTGCTTATCCACCGCGAATTTTATAACACGCAAATGGCGGGTTTTTCGATTCCTGCCGCCGAACATTCGACGATTACGAGTTGGGGACGCGAAAACGAAGCCGAAGCGTATCGCAATATGCTGCGGAATTTCGCGAAACCCGGCGCAACGGTCGCGGTCGTTTCGGATTCGTGGAATATCTTTGAGGCGGTCGAAAAAATCTGGGGTGAACAGCTTCGGCAAGAAGTGATCGATTCGGGCGCAACTGTCGTGATTCGTCCCGATTCGGGCGAACCCGTCGAAGTCGTCTCACGGGTCGCGCATATTTTGGGCGAAAAATTCGGGACAACAGTCAATTCAAAAGGCTACAAAGTTTTGAAAAATGTCCGGATCATTCAGGGCGACGGCGTGAATGAACAATCAATTCGCGCGATTTTAGAGCGTTTGAAAACGGAAGGTTTTTCGGCTTCGAACATCGCTTTCGGCATCGGCGGCGCACTTCTTCAAAAGATCGACCGCGACACTCTGAAATTTGCCTACAAATGCTCGGCGATCGTTTCAGACGGCAAACTGATCGAAGTTTATAAGCAGCCGATCACCGATTCGGGCAAAAACAGCAAACGCGGACGGCTTGATTTGATCAAGGACGAATCGGGCGCATACCAAACCGTCAAACTCGAACGGGCGGAACAGATCGAAGCGGAAAATTCACAGATGCAAACCGTTTTTGAAAACGGCGAATTGCTCGTTGACGACACGCTTGATGCCATTCGTAAGCGGACAATTACGAATTAAAAATTACGAACTACGAATTAAAAAGGCGTCTGACTCGAAATTTATCATCGAGTCAGACGCTTTCTCTTCTGTATTTCAATTTGAAATTTTTAATTCGTAATTGATTAAATCGGTTCTGCGCCGAGCGCGCGATTTAAGTAGTGATAAAGGTCGTTGAAATCGCGCAGGGCGCGGTTCATAATGAGCGGAAGCTGGGGAATGTCGCTGGTATTGACGATCAGATTGAGGTTTCGCAAAAAAGCCTCGTGCGCGTTCATTGTCGTGCCGGCATCTTCGAGCGAGATCAGGAAAAGACGCCGCCGCTCGGAAGAATACATCGCGTTGACCTTTTGCTGGAGGATCGCCGCACCGCCGAATTCCGCCGCAAAATCGGGCGAAAATATCAGGATCTCGGTTTTTCCTTCACGCATTCTTTCATTGGCTTGCGCGGGCGTCTGCGCAACGTAGGCTTTGAACCCCGCGTCAACCAGAACCTTGCCGACCTCATCGCGTCTTTGCCCCAGGCACATCAAAACGCGGCGCGGTTTTTCGCCTTTCTCGTCGTCCGAGTCCAAACCCGTCGTTTCTTTTTGCAATGCCGCGAGCAATGAACGCATCGCCGAATTTATCTGAAACTCCGATTCTTTGGCGGAAAATTGCTGTGCGCCGTCGGCAACGGCGGGCGCGGGCTGATTGGCTTCGAGCTGCTGAACGGTCGCCGAGCCGTGTCCTTTCGCGCCTTTCTGCACGCGAATCAGATTTTGACAGCGCGGACACCGGACGGTGAAATTCTGGGTCGGAATTTTGGCTTCGTCGAGCTGTAGGGAAACTGAACAATTATCGCAACGGATTATCATATTTGGATTTTGGATTTTAGATTTTAGATTTTGGATTCTGCATTGTTTCTTTCAATCCAAAATCCAAAATCTAAAATCCAAAATTAAAGTTACTCGATCATATCAAGCATCGAATTGGGATTCGGTGTCGGCGGCGGAACATTTAAGAGTTGATTTTGCTGCTGCGGCAGTGCGTTTGCGTAATCGTCCGCGCCGGACAGTCCTTTTAATTGGAGCAGGAGATTGTTTTGATTGGTGGCGAATGAAAGCCCGTCTTCGAGCGTGATGGTTTCGTTTTCGATCAATTTGCGGATGACGCTGTCGAAATCCTGCATTCCGTCAATTTCGCCGTCGCGCATCGCGTCGAGCAGCGATTTGCCTTCGGATTCACCTTTTTCGATATATTCGCGCGTGCGCGGGTTCGACCGTAAGATCTCGACCGCGGCGACGCGACCTTTGGCATCGGCGCGCGGGATCAGACGCTGTGAAACGATATAGCGAAACGTCTGGGCAAGCCGCATCCGAATGATCTTTTCCTCGTTTTTCGGATATAAACCGATAATGCGGTCGACCGTTTTCGAGGCGTCGATCGTGTGCAGGGTCGAAAGCACAAGGTGACCCGTTTCGGCGGCTTCGAGCGCGATTTCCGCCGTTTCAAGGTCGCGCATTTCGCCGACCAGAATAACTTTCGGAGCCTGGCGCAAAGCGGCGCGCAGAGCGGACGCAAAATCTTTTGTATCCGAACCGACTTCGCGCTGATTGATCGTGCATTTTTTGTGATTGTGCAGAAATTCGATCGGGTCTTCGATCGTCACGATATGATAGCTTTTCGTTTCGTTGATATGGTCGATGATCGCCGCGAGCGTCGAGCTTTTTCCCGAACCCGTCGGACCCGTCAGCAGAACGATTCCGTTGCGGATGTTGCAGATTTCCGCAAGATGCTGCGGAATGTTGAGCGAATCAAAACTCGGAATTTCGTGCGGGATAACGCGCATCACGATCGAATACGAACCGCGCTGTTGGAAAATATTGACGCGAAAACGGCAGCGTCCGGGCAGAGCGTAGCTCAGATCCGCCGTGCCCATTTTGGCAAGCTGGGCGGCGGCTTCGGGATTGTCCCGCAGAATTGACATCGCGATCATTTCGGTCTGAAAACCCGTCAATCTGCCCAAACCGAGCGGCGAAGCCGAATAGAGGCTTCCGCTGATTTCGACTTGCGGTTTTTGCCCGCAGGAAAAATTCAGGTCGCTGACATTGTCGGAAATGAGCAGCATCTGCTCAATTATCGGTGCTACATCAAGCAAACTCATTAATTGGATTAACTCCCGGAAAAATTTAAAAGATGGTAGGAACTCTGGATTTGAGATTAACGGACTTTTATTACAGCCGTTCTGTCAGTTTTCTATTTTGACGTATCAGACCGCAAAAAAGCAAGTAAAATTTAACATTAAAAAACAATTTTTAACTATTTCGGCGAAATGATTGAAAAGATTGCAGGTTTTCGACAATTTTATCCGGCGGGAAAAGAATTGATTTGATGACCGCCACCGAATCCGCGCCGGTACGGAAAACTTCCCGAAAATTTTCCGCTGTGATCCCGCCGATCGCGACGAGCGGAAAATCGCCGATCGCTTCGCGCACACGCCTGACGCCTTCGATTCCGACCGTTTTCTCAGGGTTTTCTTTGGTCGCGGTCGCAAAAACGGGACCGATCGCCACGTAATCGATCGGCAGTTGTGCGGCTTCGATCGCCTGCCGGATGCTGTGCGTTGAAAAACCGATGATCGCTTTTTCGCCCAAAATTTCCCGCGCCTTTGCGGGCGGCAGATCGTCTTGCCCGAGATGCACGCCGTCCGCTTTCAAAGCGAGCGCAATATCCACGCGGTCGTTGATGATGATTTTTACGGAATGCGCGCGGGCGATTTCGATCGCCGTTTTGGCATCGTCGTAAAATTCCTTCGGCGACGCATATTTTTCGCGCAGTTGAATCATGAGCGCGCCGCCGCTGATCAGTTTTTCGACCTGTGCGGCGTGCGAAAGGTTGGTCAAACGCGTGTCGGTGATCGGATAAATTTTCGGTAAGTTAAGCCTCAAGTCCCAAGTCCCAAGTTCCAAGTCCCAAGCCAAAAACAAATTCCGACCTGGAACTTGGGACTTGGAACTTGGAACTAATAAAGCGATTTGACCATCAAAAATGCGTCTTCGCCGTTGTTGTAGTAATTGTTCAAACGCTGAACGATCGTGTAACTTAAGCCGCGGTAAAGACTTTGCGCGGCAATGTTGCTGACGCGGACTTCGAGCGAGACGGTCGCAATATCGCGGCTTCGCAAAGCTTCTTCGGTATGCGCCAGCAGTTTCTCGGCTAAACCGCGCCGCCGGTGTTCGGGCGCGACGCCGATGGTCGTGATATGTCCCGTGCCTTGATTGGTCATCACAAAAATAAAGCCGACGATTTGTTCGTCCGGCGTCGAAACGCGATAACTGAGCGTGGTCGGTTCGCTGAGCAGAAACGAAAAAGTATGTTTCGTATAATTTTCGCCTTTTTTGAAACAGCGCAGATTAACGCGCATTACTTCTTTGAGATGTTTTTCCGTCAACGGGTGAATCTCGTAAGTTGTCGCCGGCGCAGGCACAATCACTTCCGGCTCGACACTTTCGGTCGGAACAAAAAGGCTTCGGATTATCTGCAAAACTGCCATAAACGATTTTAGATTTTGGATTTCGGATTTTGGATTGGTCTTTTGTCTGAGCAATTCTGCGGCTGTTAAAAATCAACTGCATTGAGCGCACAATCGAATCCAAAATCCAAAATCTAAAATCCAAAATTCAAAGTATCAGCATACAATCGCCGTAGCTGTAAAAACGATATTTTGCGGCAACGGCGTGTTTGTATGATTCCATTATAAGTTCGTACCCGCCAAAAGTTGAAACCAAAACGAGCAAAGACGATTGCGGAAGATGAAAATTTGTCAAAAGTCCGTCAATTGCTTTGAATTTATAACCCGGCGTGATCGTTAGATCTGCGAAATCTTTTTCGGCAATAAATTTTCCGTGTTTCGAAATTGCCGTTTCCAAAGTCCGCGTCGTTGTCGTGCCGATCGCAATGATCCGGCGGTTTTCCGTCTTTGCCTGATTCAGAGTTTCGGCGGTTTTACCGGAAATTTCATATCTTTCGGGCAAAACTTTATGTTCCGACAGATCGTTGACGCGGACGGGTTCAAAAGTTCCGTAGCCGACGTGAAGCGTGATCTCGGCGATTGTTGCTCCGAGATCCTTGATTTCTTCGAGAATTTCCGGCGTAAAATGAAGTCCGGCGGTCGGCGCGGCAATCGCGCCTCGCTCGCGGGCGAAAACGGTTTGATAACGTGCGCGGTCTTTGTCAAAGTCGCCATCTTCGCGCCGGATATACGGCGGCAGCGGCGTTTTGCCGATTTCTTCCAAAAGCTCGTCGAAATTGCGCTTTGCTTCAAATCTGACAAAAACGCGACCTTCTTCGGTTTTTTCCAAAACTTCCGCGACCAGATTTTCGCCGAAATTGATTTTTTTCCCGATTTTCAAACGCCGCGCCGGACGCGCGAGCGTTTCCCAAACTTGATTTTCAGTTTCCCGAACAAGAAAAAGCTCGATCCGTGCGCCCGTTTCGCTCGCGCCGAAAAGCCTTGCGGGAAAGACCTTCGTATTGTTCAGCACGACCACATCGCCTTTTTTCAAAAACTTCGGAAAATTATAAAAATGTTCGTCCCCGTAAGAGTTTGAAGCGCGATCAACCGACAACATCCGCGAATTTTCGCGTTTCGCCAAAGGTTCCTGCGCAATCAGCTCGTCGGGAAGCTCAAAATCAAATTCAGTGATCTTCATAAAATAAAAAAGGAATTATGAACGCGAAAATTCATAATTCCTCAATCAAAAAATTCTGGTGCCTAGGGTCGGAGTCGAACCGACATGGGCGTTAAGCCCGCTAGATTTTGAGTCTAGTGCGTATACCAATTTCGCCACCCAGGCGCGAACTTTAGATATTAAACTTATTCTTTTTTAACGTCAACCTCGCCGAAAAGATTTTGAAATTTGAAAAAACTGTTGCCAAACATCGTTTATATGTGTTAAATTTTGCTAGGTTGTCTTGCCTTTTAGCAACTAAGCATAAAACATTCCAAATCAATTTATCTTCAAATATAAAAACGCCCTAAAAATAAACTATTACTATGTTCGATTTGATCGAAACTGAAAAAAATCTTCTGCTCATTGACGAAAATTCCGAGATGGCAAATCTTTTGAGCAAACTTTTACGCTCAAATTATGTTTGCGACCGCGTTGAAACGAGCGAAGCCGCTTTGTGGAAGCTGAAGCAGAAAGATTATTGCGTTGTTTTGTGCAATGCTAATTTATTGAAATCAGAAAGTTTGCAGCTGATTCCGCAGATGCAGATGATTGCGCCGCATTGTGCAGTGATGCTTTTAGGTGAAAGAAATTCGGCAGAAAATGTCATCAAAGCCTTTCGCGCCGGAGCTTTTGATTATCTTTTTAAGCCGCTCGAATTCGAACAGGTCGAATTGGCAATTAAACGCGCTATCGAATATTACGAATCAAAATGTCTGAAAGACCGTTATCAATTTCATCTGGAAAATCTCGCCGCCGAACGCGCCGCCGAAATTGACAAGGCTTTGGAAGAGGTCGAAAGCTCGTACCGGATCACGCTTAAAGCATTGGTGCAGGCGCTCGAAACGCGCGATTTTGAAACTCACGGACACTCGGAAAGAGTCGTCACATTTAGCTTGCGGCTCGGCTATGAACTGGGAATGGAAAAGGAAGGCTTGCGCGATCTGGAACTCGGCGCACTTTTGCACGACATCGGAAAAATCGGTGTGCCGGACGCGATTTTGCGAAAACCTGCCAAGCTCAACGAAGAGGAATGGGCGAAGATGAAACTTCATCCGCTTCACGGGCAAAAAATCCTGCGGAACATCTCATTTCTGGAAGGCGCGGCAAAAGTCGTTGCGCAGCATCACGAACGTTGGGACGGCGACGGCTATCCGTACGGGATTCGCGGCGAAGACATTGACATCGGCGCACGGATCTTCGCGGTCGTGGATGCTTTCGACGCAATGGTCTCAGACCGCGTTTACCGCAAAGGTCGCCCGTATCAGGAGGCTTTGGAAGAATTGGAACGCTGTGCCGGGACGCAGTTCGACCCGCTGATCGTCGAAGCCTTTAAGGTCATTCCGAAAGAAGACTGGATAATCCTGCGCGAGCGCTCGTTGATGGAAAAACAGGAAATCTCGTCGTTTCAATCGGTTGTTGCCGACCTTGTCTATTCGCGCCAGCAGTTTGAAATGGTGCATTAAACAAATGCGGCGAAAACTTCGTTGGAAAAGAGCGCGCCTTTGCCGGTCAGACGCAGACGGTTTTCGGTAATTTCAACTAAACCGAGTGATTCCAGACGCTCTAAATCTTCGGCGTATTTCGATAAAAGATCTACGCCGAAACGCTTTTTAAATTCAGCCGGGTCAACGCCCTCCTGCATCATTCGCAAGCCGAGAAAGATAAACTCCGAAGCCAGATCGATCTCTTCCTCATAAACGACAACCGATTCGCCTTTTTCAATCAGCGAAACATATTTGTTGGTGTCGCGCTCGTTTGCCGAGCGCGTTTTGCCGTCAAACGAATGCGCCGAAACGCCGAACGCGAAAACGGGTTCGCAGAGCCAGTATTTTGAATTGTGCTTTGACTCAAAGTCCGGCTGGCAGAAATTTGAAATTTCGTATTGCACGAAACCTTTTTCCGCCGTTTTTTCGACCATCAATTCATACATTTCGGCTGACAGATCCTCGTCGGGCACGGGTTGACGCGCAGAACGGATTTGTTCGGCGAGCGGCGTTCCTTCGTGAACTTCGAGCAGGTAGAGCGAAAGATGTTCGGGATTTAATTTTAAGGCTTCGGTTAAATTTCGTTCCCAATCTGCAAGCGTTTGGCGCGGAAGTCCGGCGATCAGATCGAACGAAACATTCGTAAACCCGGCTTTTCGCAAAAGCTCGATCGTTTCGCGCACGTCCTGCGCGCTGTGACGGCGACCGAGCCGTTTAAGTTCCGTGTCGTCAAAGGTCTGTGCGCCGAAGCTGGCGCGATTGACGCCCAAAGCGCGATATTCTTTGACGGTTTCGAGCGTCATCGTCGCCGGATTCATTTCCATCGTCAGCTCGATCTCAGCTTCGACGGAGAACTTTTTGTAAATTTCATTAAGGATTCTTTCGAGTTGGTTGGGCGAGAGCAAAGATGGCGTTCCGCCGCCGAAATAGATCGTCTCGATTGCGGATTGCGGATTGCGGATTGCGGATTCAAAAAGCGAAATTTCCGAAACTAAAGCGTTAACGTACCGCTCGACCGTTTCCGCGTTTTTATAAACATCGGTCGCAAAATCGCAGTACGAACAGCGCGATTTGCAGAAAGGGATGTGAAGATAGATGCCGGCTTTCATTTAATTATTTTACGCGCAAAGTTCGCGGAACAAAAACGCACGCCTGTCGTAAAAGATTTTTGCCTTTCGGCGAAAAAAATTATGGAGCGAATTTCTTTTTACGCGGGCGCAGTTTCGTTCGGAATCGTCATTTTATCCTGGTTCATTTTTGCGGGAACTTTTCTTTTGCGGAAAAAGCCGGAATCTTCAAAGGATGCAAAGCACGCCCCGAAATCTTTTATCGGCATCGCTTTGCAAGGCGTTTCGTTCGGGCTCGTCTGGGCTCTGCGCCGCACGCCGTTTTTATCGCCGTTTGTTGACGGGCAGTTTATTTTGAACGTAATTTTTCAAATTTCGGCAATTTTGCTGGCGGTCGGCTCGGTTTGGATGGCAAATTCGGCGATCAGGGAACTCGGTCGGCAGTGGAGCTTTCAGGCGCGTCTGATCGAAGATCACAAATTAATCACGAGCGGCGTTTACAAAATCGTCCGGCATCCGATCTATGCAGCGATGCTCGGAATGCTCGTTGCCACCGCGTTTATTTTTAGTCATTGGCTGGCGGCGCTGATCGCCGTGCCGCTTTTTTTGATCGGCACAAAGATCCGCACCGTGGCGGAAGAAAAGCTCCTGCGCGATGCTTTTCCGGGTGAATATAAAGCTTATGCCGAAAAAGTTCCGGCGTTTGTTCCGTTCGTAAAATTCTAGTTTTCAAGTTGATTTTTGAGCGAGTTTTTCCAGGCTGATTCGAGCTCTTCGATCGAAGCCGAAATTTTTTCCGCGCCGTTAACTCTAAACGTTAAATTATCGCCCGCAACTTTGCCGATCATCTCAAACGGGCAATCACCAATAATTTCTTGGACTTTTTCTGTGTTTTCCGGCGCAAAAGTGATAATGATGCGCGACGGCGTTTCGCCGAAAAGCAAACTTTCCACCGAGAGATTTTCGTTTGTTATTTCAATGCGCGCGCCGTTTGCCCGGTTATTCAGCGAGGAAAAACATTGTTCGGCAATCGCCACCGCGAGACCTCCGTCCGACGCATCGTGCGCCGAATTGATCAATAATTTTTCCGCTAAGTTCAGACAGGTTTGCTGAACTTTGACTTCCAGATCCAGATCGAGTTCGGGCACGATCCCATTTTCGATCAGCTCGCCGGTCGTCAGACCCAAAATCGTCTGCGCATATTCGCTCGCCGCCAGATCGTCTTTTGTTTCGCCTAAGATCGCGATCACGTCGCCGTCCGTTTTAAATCCCTGCGTGACGAGCTTTCGGACGTCTTCGATCAAACCGACCATTCCGATCGTCGGAGTCGGTAAAATTCCTTTGCCGTCGGTTTCGTTGTAAAACGAAACATTGCCCGAAATGATCGGCGTTTCAAACGCTCTACACGCTTCGGAAATTCCGTCGACGACTTCCGAAAACGACCACATCACTTCGGGACGCTCGGGCGAAGCGAAATTCAAACAATTCGTCACGGCGATCGGGCGCGCGCCGACGCAGACGTTGTTTCTTGCCGATTCGGCAACGATCAGTTTCGCGCCCATGCGCGGATTGATCGCCGCAAATTTGCCGTTGCCGTCCAGACACATCGAGATCGCGCGGCGCGTTTCCTTGACGCGCACGACCGCCGCATCCGCGCCCGGCAAAATCGCCGTATTCGTCCGAACCATCGTGTCATACTGCGTGTAAACCCAACGCTTTGAACAAATATTCGGGGAAGCGAGAAGTGTTTTTAATACAAGTCCCAAGTCGGAGGTTCCAAGTTTCAGGTCAATTTCGTCTTTCGACCTGGGACTTGAGACTTGAGGCATCGGACTCATCGGACGCGAATATTTCGGCGCGGTGTCCGTCACGGTGTCGACCGGAATTTCGGCTTCCAAGCGTCCGTTGTGAAAAACCTTTAAATGATGTCCTTCAACGACTTTGCCGATCACGACCGCGTCCAGGTCCCATTTTTTGAAAATATCGACAACCTGTTTTTCGCGCCCCGAACGGGCGACGATCAGCATTCTTTCCTGCGATTCCGAGAGCATCATTTCATACGCCGTCATTCCGGTTTCGCGCTGCGGAACAAGCGTCAGATCGAGCTCCAAACCCGTCCCGGCGCGCGCCGCCATTTCGACCGACGAAGAAGTTAGCCCAGCCGCGCCCATATCCTGAATCCCGGCGATCGCGCCCGAACGCATCGCTTCGAGACACGCTTCGAGCAGAAGTTTTTCCAAAAACGGGTCGCCGACCTGAACGGTCGGACGTTTTTCCAACGCTTCTTCGTCAAATTCGGCTGAAGCCATCGTCGCGCCGTGAATTCCGTCGCGTCCCGTCTTAGCGCCGACATACAAAACCGGGTTTCCGATGCCTTCTGCTTTGCCGAAAAATATCTGGTCTTTGCGGACGATTCCGAGCGCGAACGCATTGACGAGCGGATTCAGACTGTAAGATTCGTCAAAAACGACTTCGCCGCCGACAGTCGGCACGCCGAAACAATTTCCGTAATGCGCGATTCCATCAACACAGCCTTTTAAAATCGAAGTATTGCGTTTACCATTTTTAGCATCATTAAGCGGTCCGAAACGCAGGCTGTTCATCGCCGCGATCGGACGCGCGCCCATCGTGAAAACGTCGCGCAAAATTCCGCCGACGCCGGTTGCCGCGCCCTGAAACGGCTCGATAAACGACGGGTGATTATGCGATTCGACCTTGAACGCGACGCACCAATCGTCGCCAATATCAACCACGCCCGCATTTTCCCCGGGCGGCACGATCACGCGTTCGCCGCTGGTCGGCAATCTTCCGAGATGAATCCGCGAAGATTTGTAACTGCAATGCTCGGACCACATCACGGAGAAAATTCCGAGCTCGGTCATCGTCGGAGTGCGCTGCATTATTTCCAAAACTTTTTCGTATTCTTCCGAAGTGAATCCGTGTTGAGCAACAATTTCGGGCGTGATTTTTGTTTCGTTCATCTGTTTGTTTTTGTCGAGAAAAATGAAACTGACATTTTAACTTTTTGAAGGTTTGATGTCGAATCAGTAGCGAAAAAGAAAGGCGCAAAGATCAAAATCCTCGCGCCTATTACTCGTAATCCGTTGAATTTTAGGCTAATGCCGCCATTCCCATCGCTTCCCATTCTTCTTTCGCGGGACCGTAAACACCGACAATCGGAACACCCGCCTGCCGCATCAAAACCGTGACTTGCCCGCGATGATGCGCCTGATGATTGATCAGCGTGCTCAAGGTCGTGCCCCGTTTCCAGATCATTCCATACATCTCGTCTTCGATCAACAAAGTTTCATCCGTCCAGTTTTTGGCGATCTCTTCGCCGACCGATTTTGCCGCTTTTTCAAATGTTTCGGCAATTTCCTGCGCGCTTGCCGGAACGCTCGCGTTTTCGGGCGGACAATCAATCGTTAACCCGACTTTTCCGAGCATTTCGCCCAAAGTCAGGACAATATGCCATGCCAGAAAGCCGAGCGTTCTGCCGTCTTCGGTCGCCTTTTGATTTAACGACTCATCAGTTAAATTATTGAAAAGTTTAGTCGTTATTTCCGCTTCATAAGCCCACGAATTTTTGAAATCTTCAATTTTTCGATACATAAATTTTTCTCCTTTTTGATGTTTGTATGAAAGAGCGTTTCACGTATGAAACTACCACGAAAAAGAAAAAATTTCAAATTTTTCAATCTGAAATTTTCCTTAAAAATCTAGTTTTGAATTTGCGGTTTCGCCGTCAGTTTATCAATTTCCGGTTTCAAGACATCGAGCTTTACTTTGCCTTGTTTGAAATACGCGATTTCGCCTTTTTCGTTATAAAGAATGGTGAACGGCAGACCGCCGTTCCAGTCTTTGGCGATCGAAGAAATGACCGCGCTTTCGTCCGCAACTTTGAGCAGATAAGCGGGCATTCCGGCTTTCATACTGACAAGAAATTTCGGCACGTCGCGCTTTATTTCCGCCAGATCGTCGAGCGAAACCGTGATGAAATCGATCTTGCCTTTATACTCCGCGTCGAGCTTGACGAGGTCGGGAAATTCTTCGCGGCACGGATCGCACCACGTCGCCCAAAAATTGACGAGCAGCGGTTTGCCGTTCGGCGTTAAAGCAGTTTTCAAACCCGTTTCATCGATCTGCGTAACTTTCGGCAGATTGGCGTCGGGCGTCGGTTTTACGTCCGGAGTTTTCTTCTGGGCAAACCCGGCGAACGAGAAGCTGAGGACGAAAACGAGTCCTAAAAGAAACGTTTTCGTCCGATTAGATAGAAATTTCTTCATTGATTTTATTATTCAGCCTTCCGTTTGATCGAGCAGCCGAACGCGTTTGCCGAAGTTTTTTCGATCTTCTTGCCGCTTAAGGACGCGTCGAAAGCGATTTTCAGATAACCTTCGGTGATGTTTTTGCCCGAACGGTCGTTGTCGATCGCGCCGTGATAGAGCAGAACGTTTTTCGCGTCGAAATAGTAAGCTTCGGGCGTCACGCTCGCGCCGAGCTTGTCGGCTAAAACCGCGTTTTTATCGATCAAAACAGGGAATTTATAATTTTCGGCGGCGTTCGTTTTGACCCATTCGAGCGATTCGGTCGCGTTCGAATTGATGCCGATAAAATTGATTCCCTTCGACGCGTAATCGGCGGCGATCTGGCTGATGCGTTCGTTATAGCCTTTGACAACCGGGCATTGCGCCGAAAGAAAAACCAGTACCGTGCCTTTTTCGCCTTTCAAACTGTCGAAAGATTGCTCTTTACCGTTTGTATCGGTCAGCTTGAAATTTTCCAGCGTCGAACCGACCGCAAATGCCTGTCCGTTCACGTCGGGACACAGAACAAAGACGAATGCCGCTAAAATTGCCGCTAATAAAATGCTTTTCCGCTTCATAAATTTTTACTCCTTTTTAGAATGAATATATAACGTCAGTGTATCAACTGGACGCTTTCGATGACAAGTTTTAAGACATTTTACGCGGGAGTTTTCGGGAAGGTTTCGTTTGTTGAAAATGCGCATCTGCAAATAAATTCAGGTAATTTTCCGACATTTTGCCGGAAGCCGCTGGCGGAGAGCCGTTTAATTCTTTACAAAATAGAGTTTAGCCTTATACTTGTAGGAAGTTTACGCCGCTAAAATTCAAAGCAAAATTTTATGCGAGTTTTTCATAAACTGAAAATATTCTCGCACCTGTCGAAACGGAAAATTCCGCGAATGATCCGTGCGTTGATACCTTTTTGTCTAATTTTACTGTTTATTTCCGCCGCGGTTGCACAATACCGCATTGAAAATTGGTCAACCGAACAAGGCTTGCCTTACAAAACGGTGCGCTCGGTTTTACAAACTGAGGACGGCTATCTGTGGGCAGCGACATCCGACGGTTTGGCGCGTTTCGACGGCGTGCGCTTTACGGTTTACAACACGACGAATTCGCCCAATCTGACCAAGAACCGCCTGGAGTTTTTGGCGCAAACCACGGACGGAAGCCTCTGGATCAGCGGCGAAAACGGCGGCTTGTTTCGCCTCCGGCGCGACGGAGCTTTTTCTTCCCTTTCAACTGCCGAGGGGTTGCCGAGCGATTTGGTTTTTTCGATTCATGCCGACAAGGAGGCGAATCGTTTGACGATTTTAACCCAGCGCGGAATCGCCGTCTGGGAAGATGAAAAGATCACTTCCGTCGAACCGCTGCCCGCGCCGAATCACCGTTACGCGTCATTACTCGACAATAAAGGCGAATTTTGCATCAAGGAAAACGATATCGTGCGGCGGCGGACGGCAAGCGGCGTGATTGAATACAAATTACCGGAAGATTTGCCGGACACCGTTCTCGCACAAGTTTATGAAGACCGCGAAGGCGCGGTTTGGATCGGCGTGTTTCATCTTCCGAGACCCGGCAAGGCGAAATTATACGTGTTTAAGAACAACCGGATCTCTATTTTCGACGAGCGCGACGGATTGCCCAATGCTTTTATGGGAAAGATTTTAGAAGACCGCCAGGGCGATGTTTGGATCGCTTCCGGTAAATTTGAAGAAGGCGGATTGGTAAAATTCGAGAACGGAAAACTTCGGCGCTTTACAAAAGAAGACGGGTTCGTGGGCGTCGGCGTGCTCGGTTTGACCGAAGACCGCGAGGGAGGAATTTGGGCGGGAATCTCCGACAACGGCTTGACGCGCATCAGCCGGCGATTTATCACGAGCTATACCAAGGAAAAGAACGGACTCTCGTCAAACAACATTTATCCGCTCTATGAAGATGCGGACGGCGAGATCTGGTCGGGCGCGTGGCGTTACGGCAGTGAGCGAATCGGCGGCATCGATAAATTTGAAGACGGCGGTTTTAAGCATTTTGCCGGAGAAGATCAAATAACCTCGCTTGCTCCGAATTCGCTTTTCAAAGATCGCGAAGGCAATCTATGGATCGGTGCTCTGGGCGGTTTGACAAAATATAAGGACGGAAAATTCGTCAAATACACCCCGCAAAACGGCTTCCCGCACGGCAGCGTGAACGCGATCACGCAAACGCGCGACGGCACGCTCTGGCTGGCGACGGAAGAGGGGTTAACGCGCCTTCGCGACAATCAATTTACGGAATTTACTACCTCCGACGGTTTGCCGCATACCGATTTGAGAAAAATGTATGAAGCCCGCGACGGCACGCTCTGGATCGCCACGATGGGCGGTTTGGGAAGCTACAAAGACGGAGTTTTTACCAAATACCCGGGAATTCCGCCGATCCAAATCCGTTCGATCTACGAGGACGCGGACGGCACGCTCTGGTTCGGCAGTTACGATGCGGGAGTTTTTCGTTATAAAAACGGCGAATTTAAGGAGATCACGGTCAAAGACGGACTTTTCGATCAGGGCGCGTTTCAGATTCTGGAAGACGATTTCGGGCGATTTTGGATCAGCTCTAATCGTGGCATCTACCGCATCGGTCGTCAGGAATTAAATGATTTTGCCGACGGAAAAATTCAAAAAGTAACAAGTATCGGTTATGGCGTAAAAGACGGAATGGCAGACGCGGAATGCAACGGCGGAAGCGCCCCCGCCGGCTTTAAATCACGAAAGGACGGCACGCTCTGGTTTCCGACGCAAAAAGGAATTGCCGTGATCGATCCGAGGGCTTTGCCTGTGAACTCTCAGCCGCCGAATGTCGCCATCGAATATTGTCTGGTTGACGGCAAGGAAGCAGATTGTCAAAACATTAATATTTTGCCCGAAAACTATTCGCTTGAAATAAAATATACGGGTTTGAGTTTTAATAAACCCGAACAAACCAAATTCAAATACAAGCTCGAAGGTTTGGACGAAAATTGGATTGACGCCGGAACGCGCCGACGCGCTTTTTTTACACATCTGCCGCCGGGCGAATATTCTTTCAAAGTTTCTGCCGCTAATGTTGACGGCGTTTGGAATGAAACGGGCGCAAGTTTGAAAATCAAGATCAATCCGCCGTTTTATCAAACGCTTTGGTTCGGGAGCCTGTGTGTTTTAACGGTCGGGGGGATTTTATTTTTCGGCTATCGCCGGCAAATTCAACATCTCGAAAAGCAACGCGCCGTGCAGGAGGAATTTTCCCGAAAACTGATCGATTCGCAGGAATCGGAACGCCAGCGCATCGCCTCCGAGCTGCACGACAGCCTCGGACAAGATCTATTGATCATCAAAAATTGGGCTTTGATCGGTTTGAAAAACGGTCGGGATTCAAGCAAACAGCTCGGCGAAATCAGCGAAACGGCTTCCGCTGCGATCGATGAAGTCCGCGAGATTGCCTATAACCTGCGCCCGTTTCATCTGGACGAACTCGGTTTGACGAAAGCCGTCGAATCAATGCTCGACCGGGTTTCCAAATCTTCGACGATCGATTTTGTGCAGGAAATCGATTCGATCGACGAATTTTTCCCGCGAGAGGCGGAGATAAATTTTTACCGCATCGTGCAGGAATGCGTGAACAATATCGTCAAACATTCCAAAGCGACCAAAGCCCGCGTCAAAATCAAACGGACCGGCAGCAGAAATTTGCAGTTTTCGATCTGGGACAACGGGACGGGTTTTGAAACGGACGCGGCGGCTTTGAAACGCGCCAACCAAAGCGGATTCGGGCTTGCCGGAATTAACGAACGGGCGCGGATCTTAGGCGGAAAACTTGTGATCGATTCCGCGCCGAACGACGGCACGACCGTCAAATTAACTTTTGTATGACGAATGAAATAAAAATTCTGATCGTTGACGATCATCCGATCTTTCGCAAAGGTTTGCGGCAGGTGATCGAAACCGACCCGAAATTAAAAGTCGTTGACGAAGCCGAAAACGGCTTGACGGCGCTGGATCTGATCGAAGATCTCAGACCGTCGGTCGTCGTTGCCGATGTCAATATGCCGCAGATGGGCGGACTCGAGCTGGCGCGCCGAGTGAGGGACAAAAATCTGCCGGTCGCACTCGTTTTTCTGACGATGCATAAAGACGAAACGATGTTTAATGCGGCGATGGATCTAAACGTCAGAGGTTATGTTCTCAAAGATAATGCCGTTTCGGATATTACCGACTGCATCAAAATGGTCGCGGCGGGAAAGCATTACATCACGCCGTCGCTCTCGGAATATCTTTTTAACCGAAGCCAAAAAACTGCCGGATTCAAACAGCAAACCGGCGGTTTGAACGCATTAACCAAGACCGAACGCCGCGTGCTGAAACTGATCGCCGAGGAAAAAACGAGCAAAGAGATCGGCGAACTGCTTTTCATCCATCCGCGCACGGTTGATAATCACCGCACGAACATCTGCCAGAAATTAGACATTCACGGCAGCAACGCGCTCCAGCGCTTTGCACTCGTCAATAAATCCGAACTGCGCGATTAAAACATCTGGATTTGGGATTTGGGATTTCGGATTTCGGATTTTTTGTAGTTTTCAGTTCAAATTTACATTCGAGTTTGAAGTTCTACGGTGGGAAAAATCAGAACCAAAACTCGAACTCAACCCGAAATCCGGAATCCGAGATCCCAAATCGTCAAAATTGTGTGTTTTCACATAGAAAATCGTGTGAACGACTCTATTCACATCGCCCGCCAACCGCTCTAGAATTAGCCCACGAACAAAATTTGCTTTCTTAAAAGCAAGAAGCTTTCCCCGTCCATAAAACGAAAGGAGAAAAAAATATGAAGAAAATGATGTGGAATGCGGCGGCATTCTGTTTAGTGGTCGGTGTGCTTTGTTTTTCGGCTATTTCGACCCGTGCAGTGAGTAAAACGGAAAATCTGTTTTTGACAACTTCAGGCGATCAGGATTTTGAATTGGTCAATCACACCGGCGTGGAAATTTACGCGCTTTACGTGACACCGCACAGTGCCAACAAATGGGGCTCGGATGTGCTCGGAGTTGACACGCTTCCTGACGGCGAAAGCGTCGAGATCAAATTTTCATGGAAGGAAAAAGCCAAATACTGGGATATTCGCGTTGAAGACGAAGACGGCGCGTTCATCGAATGGGAAAAACTGAATCTGCTCGAAATTTCGACCGTTCAGCTTTTTTACAAAAACGGCAAGGCAACCGCGATAGTCGAGTAATTATCGCCGCTCAAACAAATTTGAACAGGATTTCGGGCAAACAAAATAAATGATCTGCCCAAAACATTGAAATTAACAACGAAGAAAAAGAAACAGGAGAAAATATGAAAAAAATACTTTTATTAATAACAATTTCGGCATTTGGATTAGGAATGCTCGGATGCAGCTTCAGTGCTTCGACCGGAACGAACAGTACGAATACCGCGAAACCGGCGAACACGGCATCGAATGCAGCTTCGAACACGGCATCGAACTCGAATTCGGCGAAAAAACCCGAAGCTCCGAAAGCCAAATTAGCCGATGAGAAGAAAC
This sequence comes from Pyrinomonadaceae bacterium, assembly GCA_035536135.1. Lineage (GTDB taxonomy): Bacteria > Acidobacteriota > Blastocatellia > Pyrinomonadales > Pyrinomonadaceae > JAFDVJ01. The sequence continues at coordinate 17,968 of DATLOR010000045.1, forward strand.
CGACCGACAGCAAGGCAAAAACTGCCAAGAACAATCCGGTGCCCGACAGCTGGATCTATGTCTATGACGAAGCGAGAGGCTACGGATTTTCGGTTCCCGAAGGCACGACGGGCGGTTCGCAGACACTCGAAGGGATTGACGTGTTTGCGGCAACCACGCCGGCACCGAATGAGATCTCGATCTTTGTCTTAGCCTACAAGGACAAAACGCTGACCAAAGAAGATTTGCTCGACCACGCCGTCAAATTCCTCGAAGGATTGGGCGTGAAGGTAACACCCGGCAAATTGAAAGGCGAAAGCGATGATTACGCGGTTGCCGATGCCGAAACCGTAGATAAGGACGGGAACAAGGAAAAGCAGAGAATTCTGGTCGGAACGGACGTTTCGGACAATTACGTGATGATCCTGAACGCGCCGGAAGCGAAATTCGCGGCAGATGAAAAAACGATCGACGAAATCTGGGGCAGTTTCGAAATGTGGAGCGGCGGCGCGAGCAATAATTAAAGCGCTGAATTGATCTGAAACGAGAATGACGGTTTGGCTTTGTGATGGTTTCCTGTCTTCAATCACGGCTGAACTGTCATTCTCACCCTCTGAATTCGAACTTATCTCCTGCCGAAAAGCGATCCGGTCAGCCCGCGCGGTCAATTTTTTTCAGCGATGAATTTTATGAATCTGCTAATTGTCGAAGACAACGCAAAAATGCGGCGAATGATCAAATCGATCGTCGCAGACCTGGCAGACCGCATCGATGAATGCGAGGACGGCGGCAAAGCCTTCGAACTTTATGCGCAGAATCATCCCGATTGGGTCCTGATGGACATTCACCTTAAAGAAACAAGCGGAATTGACGCCACCAAACAAATTACCGCAACCTTTCACGAAGCCAAAATCATTATCGTGACCAACTATGACGACGCGCATTTTCGGGAATCGGCACGCAAAGCCGGCGCGGTCGATTACATTTTGAAAGAAAATCTGCTCGATGTCCGGCGGATTTTGCAAAATGCGTAAACCCCGCAATTTTTTTTTGAATTGACAGTTAATTCCTGATTTCTCAAACCACCTTCCGAAAAAAGTTTTTCACAGTGTTTCATCAATGAAATAAGTGTTATAATCGATGACTTCAAACGTGATAGTCATTGGTGAAAAAATCGGTCATTACAAGGTGCAATCGTCAATCGGCGCGGGCGGAATGGGCGAGATCTATCGCGCGTCCGACACCCGTTTAAGACGCGATGTGGCAATCAAGATCCTGCCCGAAAGTTTAATGAAGGACGCTTCGGCGATCGAGCGTTTTATGCGCGAAGCCTACGCCGCATCCGCCTTGAATCATCCGAATATTCTGACGATCTTCGATATCGGCGAACACGAAAAAACTCATTTTATCGCGACCGAATTTGTCGAGGGCGAAACGCTCCGGCAAAGAATGCAGGATTCGAAATTCCGGCTCGCGGAAATTCTCGACATTGCGATTCAAATCGCCAACGCGCTGGTTGCCGCGCACGAAGCGGGAATCATTCACCGTGACATCAAACCCGAAAACGTGATGATCCGCCGCGACGGTTATGTAAAAGTTCTCGATTTCGGCATCGCCAAACTGTCGGAAAACGAACCGCCCGAAATTGACGCGAACGCGGCGACACTGGTGCAATCAATTACCGCGAAAGGAATGATTCTCGGCACGGCGTTTTATATGTCGCCCGAACAGGCGCGCGGACTGCGCGTCGATGCGCGGAGCGATGTTTTCAGTCTCGGCGCGGTGATCTATGAAATGACGGCGCGCAAACTGCCGTTTTCAGGCGCAACGATTGCCGACATTATCGCTTCGATCCTGAAATCCGAGCCCGCGCCGCTTTCCGAGATCGTCAAGAATCTTCCGCCCGAATTTGAACGGATCGTTGCCAAATCGCTGAACAAAAAACGTGCCGAACGCTATCAAACGATGAAGGATTTCGCCGAGGATTTAAAGCAGATCCGTCAGCGCCTTGCATTTCAAACCGAACTCGAGCGAATCCATATCTCAAACGATGTTTTTGCCGCGAGCGGCGAGATCTTTCCGTTTGAAAACGCGACCCAGATCTTACCGAAAAATTCATTTCCGCCCCAGCGTAAAACCCGGACGCGCAAAGCGATCGATTCATTGGCGGTTCTGCCGCTCGTCAATAGCGGAAACGACGCGGAAACCGAATATCTCTCGGACGGAATAACCGAAGGCATCATCAATTCTTTATCGAAATTGCCAAAGCTCCGCGTCGTGCCGCGAAGCACGGTTTTCCGTTATAAAGGACAGCAAACCGACTCACAGCAAATCGGCAACGAGCTCGGCGTGCGCGCCGTTTTTGCCGGACGCGTTCTCCAGATCGGCGATTCCCTGATCGTCAACGCCGAACTCGTCGATATCGCCAACGAAGCGCAGATCTGGGGCGAACAGTATCGGCGCGAGATGACTGATATTTTTACTTTGCTTGATGAGATGGTCGAAGACATCAGCGAAAAACTGAAACTGAAACTTTCGGGCGAAGATAAAAAACAGCTTTCCAAACGCTCCACGGAAAACTCGGAAGCCTATCAGTTTTATCTGAAAGGTCGTTATTTCGTGACCTCGAAACGCACCGAAGAATGGATCAAAAAAGGTATCGAATATTTTCAA
>DATLOR010000046.1:0-5812 GCA_035536135.1 Pyrinomonadaceae bacterium
TTATGACTGTTCCTACATCGTCGCCAATTGTATTCAGCTCAGAATGGACAATGCTTATAAAGTGCCGAACTTTGAAAGCCAGCTCGATGTGTGCCGGACGAACACCGCGCCGAACACCGCGATGCGGGCATTCGGCGATGTGCAGGCGATGCTGATTGTCGAAAACGCGATCGACGACGCCGCCTTTTCGATCGGAATGCTCCCCGAAGAGCTCCGCGAAAAGAATATGTATGAGCGCGGCGACGTCACGCCCTTCGGACAAGCCTTGTCATATTGCTATATGAAAGAGGTCTGGAATTATTTGAAAGAGAAGTGCAAATACGCCGAAAAGCGTCAGCAGGTTGACGATTTCAATAAGAAGAACAAATGGCGCAAACGCGGACTTTGTATGATGCCCGTCAAATACGGCAACGGCTACAACATCGTAATGCTCGAACAAGCCGCGGCGGTGATCTCGGTTTACGCCAACGACGGCAGTGTCGTCATTCATCAGGGCGGCGTTGATATGGGGCAGGGTTTAATTACCCAGATCACGCAGATCGCCTCTTATGTTCTCAACGTCCCGATGGAGATGATTCACGTTGAAATGCCCAAAACCAGCGTCATCCCGAACCCGACGAGTACGGGCGGCTCGACCGGAACTTCCTACAGCGGCGAGGCGGTCAGGCGCGTCTGCGAAGAACTCCGCAGCCGTCTGATGGAATTCGGCTACAAGATGCGCAACGATAACGGAGATTACTGGTGCAAAGGCAACGGTATCGACTTTTGGAACTACCCCAAAGAAGGCTGGGCTGCCGAAACGCCGCAAGCGGACGGAACCGCCAAGCTCGTCTGGCAGAATCTGATAACTATGGCATGGCAGAATCGGGTGCCGCTTGTTGCGACATTTACCGCGCCGATCCGCGGCGGAGAAACGCCGGTTCCCGCGATGACCTTTAAACCGAACGACGAACAACCGAAAATTCCGGGCATCCAGACCTCCGATAAAACGGTCGTCAGCGGGATCGTCGATTCATTTACGGGCTTTACGTATTCCGCCGCCTGTTCCGAGGTCGAACTCGACGTCCTTACGGGAGAAGTAAAGATCCTAAGTTCCGACATCGTTTACGATATGGGCTGGAGCCTGAATCCGGCACTTGATATCGGTCAGGTCGAGGGAGCTTTCGTGCAGGGCATCGGTTATGTCCTGACCGAAAAGCTCGTGTTCGAACCCGATGGTGAGGAACAGGGACGGCTCAACACGGACAATACGTGGCGCTACAAGCCGCCGGCGGTGAGCACAATTCCTTTGCAGATGAACACCTACCTGTTCCCGAGGGATCTGGCGAGCAGCGTTCCCGACGAACCGGATTCGCTCTTTTCCGCCAAGGAAGTCGGCGAACCGCCGCTCGTACTTGCCAACTCCGTCTTCTTCGCGGTCAAGGCGGCGATCCGTGCCTCGCGCATCGAACGCGGACTCGACGGATTGTTTAGATTGGACGCACCGGCGACGGTCCAGGAAGTGCGGCGTGCCTGCACGGAATAAATAAAGTCCCAAGTTCCAAGTCCAAGAAGTCCCAAGTCGGATCTGTCTTTTGACTTGGGGCTTGGAACTTGAGACTTCTTGGACTTGGAACTAAGAAAAGGAGAAAATAATGGCGATCAACGCAATAGATGAAAATGGAAATCCTGTCGATTGGTGGTTCATGTATAAGGTGTCCGGCGAGTCAAAGACCTCGAACGGAGGAAAGGTTCTCGGAACCGAGTATATTTATTTTGACGCTGAAACGTCCGCGAACGGAAAAGCCGCGCTTTCACAGTATCAAGTAGATAAAGCCGGCGCACTGCCGAACACTTTAGCTCAGATTTACACGGCGGCAAACCCGAGTTTGGGATGGTTTTGCTACAACGACGAGAATCCGCTGACCGATCAAGTTGACGGTGATCGCGGTCATACGAAGGGCGTGCTGGCGTTTGATCTGGAAAGCAACACGGCTTTTTGGCTGATTCATTCGACGCCCAAATTTTCGCCGAAAGGCGCTTACGGCTACCCGGAAACCGGCATCAAGATGGCGCAGACGCTGCTCTGCATCACGCTCGAAAGCGCCGATGTGGCGCAATTAATTTCCCGGCAAATGTTCGTCGCCCAGCAGCCGAACGTTTATCTGGCTTCCGACATTCCCGAAGCTCTGCAAAAACTGCCGAATGACGGGCGCGTGAAATTGATTCAAAATCAGGCGGCGCAAGGGACGACGCCCGTGCAGTGCGTTCTTCCGTTTAATTCAAAGGGCGGCACGAAATTTATGTCGATCGCCAAAAATAAAACCTGGGGACTCGATTTTTACAACGATCTGGTCGGACCGACACTGCACGAAAACCTCGACGTCGAAACCTGGGAACACGACCCCGTGCCGCCCGACCCCGACAGCGATAAGGTTCATACGGTCGTGGATTTCAGCGGAATCGATCTTAATCCGCTCGGTTATGACATCGCGTGGGAAGAGTCGGACGACCACGCAAAATTAGCGATTTCTGCCAAATCAGAAGCAATTCACTACGTCTGTGTCGGCGACATTAATTTTACGCTCGCCCAGCGCAAACGCGGCGGCGGAACGGTCGCCTTTCAATGCGAGCCGCTCTGGGAAAGCCTCTCTTCGATTTTGCGCGGCGTGATGACGCATCCCAAACAAACCGACACGGCAACATAAATTTGAAAACCGAATAAAGAAAGGCAAATTATGAGTCAATATTTAGAACCAAACGAAACTGCCCTCGAAAAGATCAAACACATCGTCGTCTTGATGCTCGAAAATCGCTCATTCGACAATTTACTCGGATGGCTTTATGACGCGGAAACGCCGCCGCGCGGGCAGGAGTTTAACGGCTTGCATGCAGGTTTGTGGAATCCTCTGGACAACATCGATTCCGACGGAATTCCGTTCATCGAACAGGTTTATATCCAAAAGAACGGCGCGCCGCCGCAGAATAAATATTCCAAAGAACCATCAGCGCCCGATTATACGCTGCCCAAGCCCGACCCGGGCGAAGGCTACAAAGACACCAATCATCAGCTGTTTCAATTTTACGACGTGCCGCTCGAATATCCGCCGCACCCGACGAATCTCGGGTTTGTCAATAATTACAAAAACGCGATGCTCTACGGGACGCTCACCTACGGCGACGCGCCGACCGACCCGCGAAAGATCATGACTTGTTATACTCCCGAGCAAACGCCGGTCTTAAGCACGCTTGCGAAGCAGTTCGCGGTCTGCGACGAATGGTTTTGTTCGATCCCGAGTCAAACGCTGCCGAACCGCGATTTCGTTCACGCCGCGACCTCCGGCGGACATGTCAACAATCAACCCGTCGCAAACTGCGATGCGCCGACGATCTACAATAAGATTCAGGATGCCGTTAAGAATCAGAACCGCACGGATTTGAGCTGGAAAGTTTATTCGGGAACTTCGAAAGGTCAGCCGTTTTCACTGACGCGCCTGATTATGACCGAGTTGCACAGTTCCGACCTGGATGCGAATTTTGTTTCGATAAATGAATTTTACAAAGATGCGTCCGACGGAAATCTGCCGGGTTACTCATTTTTGGAGCCGCAATTTTCCAATCCCGGGCAAAACGATCAGCATCCGCCTTCGGACATCCGCGCCGGCGAACAGCTGATCGCCGACGTTTATAATGCGGTCGTTAATTCGCCAAACTGGGAAGAAACTCTACTGGTTATCACTTACGACGAACACGGCGGCTGTTACGACCACGTTGCGCCGCCGGGACATGCAACGCCGCCCGACAAGATTGGCACGCCCGGACAGTATGGTTTCACTTTCAACCGCTTCGGCGTACGCGTTCCGGCGGTTTTGATTTCGCCGTATATTCAAGCCGGAACTATCTGCCGTCCGGCGGGCTACACGCCGTTTGACCATACTTCGATTTTGGCGACCGTTCGAAACTGCTTCAAACTCGATGCGCCGCTCACGGCACGCGATGCGGCAGCGCCCGATCTGAGTTGTGTTCTCGCTCTGGAAACGCCGCGAACGGATAAACCCATCGTTTCGCCTTTACCGTTTTCCGCCCAGAAACAAAAGACGCACGTTAACGAACTGCATAAAACGATCGCCCGCGTCTTAACAAATCTAACGGGCAAACAACACGCCGAAGGTGAAAATATTCACGACTTTATTCACAAAACTTATAAAGACTATTTTTATCGCCGGAAAACTGATCAATCTCACCGCTAAAAAACGGGGCGGCGTAAAAATGTTTCCAGAGGAAATTGCAAATTGTGAGTTAAGGCGCAACAACTCCGCCGCAGCTTGAGCCGGCGCCTGCCGTACAGCCGAAACAATGTGCGCCGGTAATGATCTTGCGCTTCGCTAATTTGACCGGGTCAAAGTCGGCGATCGTTTGAGGAACATCGTTTTCAAAGTTTAGATCGAGCATCTGATTAAAATCACAATCATACAAATTTCCGCGCCAGTCAACGCTGATCAAATTGCGGCACATCAGACCCGAAACAGTCGCCGGATTAAACGCGTTAACCAATTTTTGCATATAAGATTCTTCGTTTTTCGTACGCCTGAGCCATTCGAGATAGCGCGCGATCGGCATATTCGTGATCGTAAAAAGATTATTGAAAGTAATGTCGTAGCGCGTTTTCAGCTCGCGTTTGAAGTCATTCTCGATCGCGCTTTGCGCGGGCGGCAGAAATGCGCCGACCGGGTTATAGACCAGATTCAAAATCAGTTTTTCGTCCGCTCCGTAGCCGACCGCGTTCAGCTTTTTTAAGGCTTCGACGGATTTATCGAAAACGCCCGTTCCGCGCTGTGCGTCGGTTTGCGTTTGCAGAAAATACGGCAGGCTCGAAACGATTTCGACCTCGTTTTCCGCGAAAAACCGGGGCAAGTCCGCCTGCCCGTTTTCAAACATCACCGTCAGATTATGACGAACAATTACTTTTGCGCCCGTTTTCCGCGCTTCGGTCACAAAAAAGCGAAACTCGGGATTCAATTCCGGCGCGCCGCCCGTAATATCGAGCGTCGGGATTTTGTATTTTCGGAGTGCGTTCAGACAATCTTCAACGATGAAACGCGGCATAATTTCCGTTCTCACGGGACTCGCATCAACGTGGCAATGTTTGCAGGCTTGATTGCAGAGCTTTCCGACATTGACCTGCAAAGTATCGATCGCGCTCGGCGTTAAACAGAGATTGTTTTCCGCCAGTTTTTCGTCGAAACCGACGGCGGAATTTACCGCTGTATGATTTTTGATGACCGGCAAACTGGTGGACATTACATTGAAACCTTATCGTGCGCGTTATGCGATTGGATGCCGTGAATGAGGCTCGCGCCGCCGCGAATCGCCGAGGCAAGATGCATCGCTTCGGTCATTTGTTCGATGTTCGAGCCGTTTTCCAAACACGAATTCGTATAAGCGTCGATACAGTAAGGGCATTGCACCGTCACCGCGACGGCAAGTCCGATCAGGGCTTTTTCGCGCTTTGAAAGTGCGCCTTCTTCCTGGCACGCCTGGTACCAAGCCATAAATTTTTCAAACAAATCCGGTCGTACTTTGCCGATTTCGCCGAATCGCGCCAAATCTTCTTCGTTGTAATAATGCATAAATTTTGAGTTCCGTGAACCTTGATTCAAAATTAGTTTTCGGAATTTTGAAATTTCAGTAAAAACTTTTTGATCTGCCGCCGATGCCTGAGAATGTGAACGATCGCGTGTTCAAAAAGCTGGTCAATGTTATATGTTACGTCCCAGCGCGTTTTGAAAAGAATTGTTTCCATTTCTTCGTCGGTTATCTGCCGCTCGCCTTC
>DATLOR010000047.1:0-15785 GCA_035536135.1 Pyrinomonadaceae bacterium
CGCGTAAGTGCTTGAAAATAAATGGTGGAGACGAGGGGGGTCGAACCCCTGACCTCTGCAATGCCATTGCAGCGCTCTGCCAAACTGAGCTACGTCCCCATGTTTCAAACTTTCGGCTGAATTTTCAGCAAAAGCCGAATAGAAAATATAGCAATCTGCTTTCGATAACGCAACCGTCAGCGCGGATAATTTGCAGAAGATTAAAATCTTTTCTCTTTACTTTTAAAATCGGCGCACGGATAATATTGCTGTCTGAATTTGCTTTACATTGATGCGTCGGCTTGAGTTCTTAAAACGTCAAATCCTTATCGCGCACGTTTCGGGAATTCCCGTGCGGATCGATTTCCGCTGGTTTTTTGTACTCGCGCTGATGAGCTGTATGACCGCGCTCAATCTTTCCAATTCGAGATTGATCGATAATTTTTTAGCCGCGCTGGTTTGCGGTTTTCTAACGACGCTGGTTCTTTTCATTTCGATCTTTCTTCACGAATACGCGCACGCCGTGATGGCGCGGATCGAAGGCGTCGAAGTTTTGGAGATCGTCCTGCACCCGTTCGGCGGGCTCGCGCGTTTCCGGCGCGAACCCGATACGCCGCGCGCCGAATTCCGCATCGCGATTGCCGGACCGGCGGCAAGCTTTTTGATTGCCGTCGCCTTTTTTATTTTAATGACCTTTGCCAATTCGCTCGAAAATAAAATTCTCTGGCAATTGTTTTTCTTTCTCGGACTTTGGAATTTTCTGCTCGCGGTTTTTAATATGTTTCCGGGTTATCCGCTCGACGGCGGACGGGTTTTGCGGGCATATCTCTGGCGGCGCGGGACGGATCTGAATGAAGCGACGATCACGACCGGAAGGTTCGGGAAAATCATCGCAATTGCGCTGATCGGGTTCGGTATTTCCATTTTATTATTTACCGAAGGCGGATTTTTTACCGGATTCTGGACGATTCTGGTCGGGATTTTTCTGTACGATGCGGCGAAGGGGATTATCAAACAGGTCGATGAATTTGAAAGTTTGAGCGTTGAAGAAGCGATGCAGCTGCCCGTCACGATCGAGCCCGAGTCGAACGTTCTGCAATTTGTCGACACGGTGCTGCCGCTGCACCGGCGGACGGTTTTTCTGGTCGCGGAGAACAAACAGTTTTACGGCGTTCTGATGCTCGAAGATTTAAAGAAACTGCCGCGTGAAGAGTGGCACAAAACGCGAATCCGCAGCGTGATGCGTCCGATCACGCCCGAATATTTTGTCGAAATAAATACGCCGCTGACCGAAGCGAAAATCCTGATGCGCGAAAACGGCATCGGTTCGCTCGGCGTAATTAATGCCCGCGGCGAGCTCGTCGGTTATCTCCAGCGCGGCAGACTGCGCAAAAGAAATTAATTAAAGTGAAAAGTGGAAAGTGGAAAGCGGAAAATAAATCACGCCTCATTCGCGTAAGAAAATCAGCCAATAAATTTCCGAAAGCAACCCAAACCGTGCTCGATTTGCATCGTAAGAAAGATTGTTTCTCAAACAACTCTCCTATGGCAAGCAAATTTTGACCGATTCCCGCGTCAGTTAAACGGCTAACACTTAAGAGAAGCACAGGGTAAAATTAAACAAACCCGACCAAACTTGATATGATACTGGTTAAGTCCGGCGCGGAAGATGCAGATAACTGATTACATTCCAAATATAAACACCTTGCGAAATGTCCTCGACATCACGCTGGTTTTTATTATGGTCTATGTCGTGCTGAAGCTCCTGCGCGGCACGCGCGCCGTGCCGACGGTCGTCGGAATGGTGATTATCGGTCTGCTTTACTGGCTCGCGGTCGCGCAGGAGCTGACGACGCTTGAAACGGTTTTGCGGGCGGCGGTTCCGTACATCGGTTTTGCGGTGATCATTCTTTTTCAATCGGAGATCCGGCAAGCCCTGATCTATTTCGGCAATCGGTTGAGGTTTCCGATTCTGAGGCGTCAGCGCGGAAGTCTGGGCGAAACGATCTATGACGAGATCGTGCTCGCGGTGACGACGCTCGCCTCGGAAAAAACGGGCGCGCTGATCGTCATCGAGCGCGACGTCGGGCTGCGAAATTTTATCGACGCGGGCGTGCAGCTCGATGCCAAAATGAGCTACGATCTGCTCGTCACGATCTTTAACCCGTCAACGCCCCTGCATGACGGCGCGGTCGTGATTCAGCGCGAACGGATCGCGGCGGCTTCCGTGTTTCTGCCTTTAACGAAAAATCCGGGCATTTCGCGCGAGCTCGGGACACGGCATCGCGCGGCGATCGGCGTGACGGAAGGTTCGGACGCGATTTCGGTCGTCGTCTCGGAAGAAACGGGTTTGATCACCTACGTCGAAAATGGCGTGATGAAGCGCAATCTCGACACGACACAGCTTCGCACTTTACTGCTGAACGCAATGGAAATTCCTGTCGTCGAACGACGGCGCGAGCAAACAAAAACGATGAAGGAATCGGAATCGGAGATTACCGTTGGCTAAATTCGAATTTGGGAATTGGGATTGCGGATTTATTGAAAATCCCAAATCCCAAATCCCAAATCCTAAATCAAAAGATGCTTTTCCCGACTGAAAAATTTTTTGAACGAGATCAGCAGCAGGCGTTTTGGTCGCGGCTGCTGCGCAAGGTCTTTCTCGACGACTGGATGATGAAGCTCATCGCGCTCGTCGTGACGCTCGGGTTGTGGCTCGGCGTGACGGGACTGCGCACGCCGACCTCGCGCCGTTTTATGAACATTCCGCTCAACCTGCGCGTTGCCAACGAGCTTGAAGTGACCAATTCGCCCGTCACCGAAGTCGAGATCAAAATTTCCGGCGACAAATCTAAAATCGACCAGCTGAACCAGCGCGATTTGTCCGTTTCGCTTGATTTGACGGATGTTCTCGCGGGCGACAGAACCGTGCAGATCACGCCCGAAAACGTCAACATCGAACTGCCCGCGGGCTTTAAATTGGAAGAAATTCAGCCGAGCCGGATCGCCGTCAAGCTCGAAAAGATCATCGAGCGCGATGTGCCCGTCAAAGCCGAAACCGAAGGCGCTCTGGGCGAGGAATTTGAGATTTACAGCGCAACGACCGCCCCGCCGACGGTGCGCGTGCGCGGACCCGAAAGTTTTGTCCGCCCGCTCGATTCGATCTCGACCGAAAAGATCAACGTCGAATCGAAACAGGAAGATTTTATCGCCCAGCAGGTTTCGCTCAACGTCGTCAGCCCGAAGGTCCGTCTGGTTGATACGACCGTGGTCGATGTCTTTTTCCGCATCGGCGAGGTGCGCGGCGAAAAATCCTTTATCGTTCCGGTCAAGACCGAAACGGGCGAGAAAAAAGTGTCGTTCAAGCTCTACGGAGCGCGTTCGATCGTCAGTACTCTTTTGACCGAGCATCTCAAGGTCGAATTCACCAAAACCGAAACGGGCGAAACCTCTTTCAACGTCATTCTGCCGTCCGAAATTCAGGACAAGATCGAAGTCCGCGATAAAAAAATGATCAATAAATCGTAAAGCTGTACTCAATGATCTTGATCGTTGAATACGGTTTGCCGTCTTTGGTCGCGGGCTCGAATTTTATCCCTTTTGCGGATTCGACACAGTTTTGGGTTAGTCCGTCGGGCAGAGTTTGAAACGCGGCAACCGTTTTGATCTTGCCGTCCGCGCCGAATTCGACCGCTAATTTTACTATTCCCTGCGTCTGGTTTTGCCGTGCCGCGTCCGTGTAGCTCGCCCGCGGTTTCGAGATGATCTTTAATTTCGTTCCGGTTTCACCGGCTTCGGCTTCATCGTCGGAAATCTTGTCGGCGGCTTTAAAGGCTTTCGCGGGTTTCGATTTACCCGGCGATTTGAGCTGGCTCATTCCGAGATAAAGCCACGCTTTGCGGTCTTTTTTATTGACTTCGACCACCTTTTGGAGAATTTCGACCGCCTTTTGATATTCGCCTTTGTTGTAAAAATCAAAGCCTTTTTCGCGTTCGTTTTCCTGTGCAAAAACGACGCTTGCCGAAAACAGCAAAGCGCAAACGAGCGTGATTTTGTAAAGTATTTTCATTTAAAATTTTCCTCGAAAAATTAGACTACCAGAAATAATTTGTATCCGAAAATGGTTTTTAGTTGTCTTTTTGATATCGTTGATCGGTTTGCTGGTTGCCCAAAGTGCTTTGCCGCCGAAACATTTCCTTCTGATTCCGGTCGAACCGAAAATCCTCTTAACAAGCGGAAATTACTCGTGCTACTATTATTTAACGAACTTAAAATGACTGAAAATATTCTCGAGCGCAATAATGTTAAGGTTTTCGGCAGAGGCACGCAGCCGCTGATGTTTGCGCACGGTTTCGGGTGCGGGCAAAATATGTGGCGTTTTATGACGCCTGCCTTTGAGGAAAATTACCGCATTATTTTATTTGATTACGTCGGTTCGGGAAAATCCGACCTCAAAGCCTATAACCCTAAGCGTTACGGCAATCTCGAAGGTTATGCCCGCGATGTCTTGGAAATTTGCGACGCGCTCGATCTCAAGGACGTGATCTTCGTCGGGCATTCCGTGAGCAGTATGATCGGCGCGCTCGCGTCCGTCAAAAGACCGGAGCTTTTTAAATATCTGATCCAGATCGTGCCGTCGCCGTGCTATATCAACGACGCGGATTACGTCGGCGGATTCGACCGCGCCGACATCGAAGGCTTGCTCGATATGATGGACAAAAATTATATCGCGTGGGCGAATTTTCTCGCTCCGGTAATTATGAAAAACGCGGAACGACCCGAGCTCGGTCAAGAACTCGAAGAAAGTTTTTGCTCGACCGACCCGCAGATCGCACGGCGGTTTGCCGAAGCGACCTTTTTTTCCGATAACCGCGCCGATCTGTCAAAGGTCACAACGCCGTCGCTGATCATTCAACTGACGGACGATGCGATCGCACCCGTTGCCGTCGGCGATTTTTTACATAAACATATTCCAAACAGCACTTTACGGCTTTTGGAAGCAAGCGGGCATTGCCCGCATATGAGTCACCCGAAGGAAACGATCGGGATTATTAAAGATTACTTGAACAGAGCAAATTGATCAGACGGAACTATGTATAAAAGTTTTTCAGCCACAGATTGACACGGATTAACCCGGATAGTTTTTTGATAAAAATAAATCATCGTTTTTAATTCGGTTTTTTATCTCGTGTTGATCCTCGGAAAATCTGTGGCTAAGTAGTTTTATTTTGCACAAATACTTAGTTGATATTTGATTTCTAACTTCATGGATGACTTATTAAACAATGCGCCCTGCGGTTTTCTGATCGTGACCGATGACGGAAAGCTGGTCGAAATAAATCAAACTCTGCTTGATTTGCTCGGCTATGAACGCGCCGAGCTCGATGCGCTTCACATCGAAAAGCTTCTGCCGGTTGCCGGACGCATTTTTTACCAGACACATTTTTTCCCGCTTCTTAAGCTTCACGGCAAAGTCGAGGAAATTTACCTGTCCCTGCGCTCGCGTACCGGCGGTGAGATTCCCGTGCTGGCAAACGCCGTGCGCCACGAACGCGGCGGGACTTTTTTCAACGACTGCATCCTGATGCCGATGTACCGCCGCAATCAATTTGAAGACGAACTTGTGAAGGCGAAAAAAGAAGCCGAAGCCGCGACGCTCGCGAAAGACGAGTTTTTGTCGGTCGTTTCGCACGAGCTGCGGACACCGCTCAACGCTATCTTAGGCTGGGCGCAGATCCTGCACGGTAAAGCGACGGACGAAGAGACGGTCAGATACGCGATCGAAACCATCGAGCGCAGTGCCAAAGCGCAAAGACTGCTGATCGAGGATATTCTGGATTTTGCACGCATTACTTCCGGCAAACTGAGTATGGAGATCGGGCGCGTCAATCTGGCAAGAACCATCGAAAGCGCGGTCGAGATCGTCGCTCCGGCGGCAAACGCCAAAGAAATTCGTCTCGAAACCGCGCTCGATTCGACTCTCGATTCAAAAGCTCTGGTTTCCGGCGACAGCAACCGCCTCCAGCAGGTTTTATGGAATCTCCTGTCGAATTCCGTCAAATTCACGCCAAGCGGCGGCAATGTTCAGGTCAGGCTCGAACGCGTCAATTCGAATGTCGAGATCAGCGTCCGCGACAACGGGCAGGGGATCGCGCCCGAATTCCTGCCGCACGTTTTCGAGCGTTTCCGGCAGGTTGACAACAGCACGACCAAACGCCACAGCGGTTTGGGTTTGGGCTTGGCGATCACGCGCCACATCGTCGAACTGCACGGCGGCACGATCCGCGCCGAAAGCCCCGGCGAACATCTCGGCGCAACCTTCACGGTCAACCTCCCCGCGATCAATCAAAGACAGTCCGGCAAATGATCCCGGCTCGTTAAGACGGCTTTGACCTGCGGCTCAAAAAAAACCATTGACATTTACATTTAAAATCCATTATCCTGTCGGACATCGTATAAAGAAACGTTTTTCGGAACCTTGATTGACCGTAAAATTAACCGGAGCTGCCGTGTCTGCCAACACAGAGGCTTCCCGTTGCAAATCTCCCGTGAATAAAACTATTTTCAGCAATTGTATTCACGGTTCGGGAGGGCGGTTTTGATCGTCTGCGGCAACCGGCAAACCTTAAAAAGATAGAATTTCGACCCTTTGCCTTTTTACTTTTATTTTTCTACGGCATCACGAAACTTAGGAGGAGATCAAATGATGAAAGCAGTAAGATTAATAGTTCTGACGGCAATGTTATTGTTGTTCCAAATGAATATTTCGGCGTGGGATGATACCGGGCATATGGTTGTTGCCTACATTGCTTATACGCATTTAGACCCGTCCGTGAAGCTGAAGGTGAATAAGCTTCTGCTTCCTTCGGCAGAGAATGGCGGCAAGAGTTGGATTCAACTCTGCGGGCGGAAATATAATCCCGTCACCATTGCCAATTGGATGGACGACCTGCGCGGGATCGCCAAGCCCGCCCCGTTTGCCGAATGGCACTACATTAACTTCAATCCGCTTTTTACCGCCGATTTTCCGGCAACTATTCAGAAGGATCAAATTAAACCGGCGGAGACGAATGTTCTGACCCAGATCGTCTGGGCGATAAAACAGCTTCAAAGCGCAAGAAAATTTGATAAAACGATCAAGACAAAAGATGACGAAACGAGTGCCTACGCGCTTGCCTATTTGATTCATCTGGTCGGCGACGTTCATCAGCCGCTTCATTGTACGACGCGGTATTCCAAAAAATATCCGGGCGGCGATTTCGGCGGCAATCTTTTTTCCATTAAATCGCCTGAAACCTATAACAGTCTCCATGCCTTTTGGGACGGTGCCGGCGGATTGTTCGATTTCGAAAGCATCGAACGTCCGGCAGATAATTCTATCCCGCCGGAAATTGCTTCGTTAGCCAAGGAAGTGACGGATAAAGTTCCCGCGACGAATTCGGAATGGAAAAACGCGACGGAGCCGGAAAAATGGGTTGAGGAAAGTAATTCGATCGCCAGAGAGTTTGCTTTTAATCCGCAGTTTATCGCGGATAACGAAGATAAAGCGCCGTCGCAGGACTACATTAATAAGGCGCAGGAAAAAGCCCGAATGCGGCTCGCTTTCGCGGGCTACCGGCTGGCTGAAACAATTAACCGAATTTATACGGCTCCGTAGAGCTAAAATAACGGCAGTTCGCGCTCAGACCGGGGCGAGGCTTGTGTTTTTAATCATTTCACGCGGACTTCGAGGTTCGGTTTCCAGCCGGCGAGGATGAATTCGGGGCGGCTGTAGTCGGCGATCAGTCTGGCGTCTTTGATCGGGTCGAGCCGGCGCGACCACCGCACTCTTTTACTGACATCGACGGGCGAGCCGTCCGGGTTGCGGCTGTTGTATTCCCAAAAGCGGACATTGCCGCTGCGGTCGGCGTCGCCCCAGCCTTCGGGCGCGATGTTGATCAGCGTGCAGTTCAAGAGAACGTCTTCGGCGAAAGGATATGTGAATTCGCCGTTCTGCGGAGCGCGCGCGATCGTCGTCGGCTGCTGATCCGTGCCGATAAAGGTGCTGTCTTTAAAAACGTTGCCGTGGTTTTCCTGCTTGTTTCGCGTCCACATCATCACGCGGGTCGATTTGATCGTGCAGCGCTCGCAAAAGAGCGTGCCGCGCCCCAAAATCGTATCGCCCGTGCCGACGACGGTGCTGTCCGCCATATAAATTAATCCGTTCGCCTGCAGCGCGTCGCCCGCGCCGATGACGGTGACGTGCGAGAGAATATTGCGTTCGCCGTTGATCAGGAGTCCTTCGGCTTGTCCGGGCGCAGTGGTTTCAAAGGTCAGATTAACGAGATGAATTCCGTTGCTGTTGTCGACGGTGACGGCGGCGCGGCGCGACGGGAACGTCCCTTTTTCGGGGTTCGTGCGAATGTTCGCGGGATGCGGGTTGAAGACTTCGTTGTTGGCGTAGCGTACGATCGTCTTTGCCTGATCTTCGCCGGAGAGCGTGACGTTGTCCTTGTTGCGGAAATAGACGATCTCCTCATAAAGACCGTTTTTGACGCTGACGGTAATGCGTTTTTTGGAATGATCGGGAACGAAATCCATCGCGCCCTGCACCGTGTTGAAATCGCCCGTGCCGTCGGCGCTGACCGTTAATTTCCTGGCATCCGGGCGCGGCGCTTTTGACGGCGGCTTGGTCGAAAAACTCCAGCTTTTCCCCCGGATGCCCGCGAAATTTTCGTTCTTGACGCTCAAGACCTCCGCGTCGATCTCGACGTAATAGGTCTTTCCGTATTCGAGCAAATCGTGATGCGGGTGAATGGTCGCCGTGTTTTCATTGACGGTCACGGGGTAAAAATGAAACGCGTCGGTAAAGCCGCCGATGATCGTCAGCTGATAATCGCTCGAGTTCGGCGTTGCTCCCGCCGAGCCGGTTCCGGGTTTCGTGTCGCGGTTCGTCGCGCGTCTTGTGCGTTCATACGGGTATGGAAAGGCGAGGTAGTTTTTGGCTCTGACGGCGGGGTCAACCGGCTTGGTCGGTCCCGCCGGAATGCTCAGATCGAGCGTATCGACGAGCCGGTCGCTGCCAGCGTCATAAATACGGATCTTCCCCGAGGTGCCGACGCGCGGCGCATTCTTAAAGGTCAGTTTCAACTGCACATCGGGATTGACCGACACCGCCCGATGCGCCGGGAACAAGACCGGAGCCGAAGCCGCATTATTTTCCGGCGGAATCGTCTGCGCCTGCGGCTGCCGTAAACCGCCGCTCACTGCCGCAAATATCAGCAGGACAGCCAAAATCATTACCTTAAAAACCCGAAGGACGAACACTCTTTTTCTCATTGTCATCTTGAAAATTTACAACGTAAGTTTAATGAGAACGACGCGAAAAAGACAAGTTAAATTATCGCTGGTGCTGTGTAACGTAAGTTTTCATATTTTGTCGCGTTAGCGACCTTCATCAAAAAAAAATCGTTGACTTTTGTATTTAAAATCCATTATCCTTGCAGGCATCGCATAACTAAACGGTTTTTCGGACATCGGATTTGCCGTAAAATTACCTGAGAACTGCAATGCCCGCAAATTACAGAGTTTTCTCTTTGCAATTCTCCCGTGAACTCAAGAATTTTTCTCCCGAGCGGTAATTTCCCCGATTCCCTAAAACTTCAACCACTAACCCATAGAAAACTCCAACTAAAACATTTATGGAAACAGGACATGCAAAAAACGTCGCAAATTTCGAACAGGTAATCATCATCCTGACCGCGCTCGGCACGGTTTATAACCCGAGTCAGGCTTTGATCTTACTATCGGCTCTGCAAACCAAATTAACCGAAGCCAAAGCCGCACTCGACGCGGTTGACGCGGCGGAAGCCGACAAAACCATTAAAGTTGACGAAATACAGGACGAGATCGAAGGTCTCGACAAATATGTCGTCAACATCAAACGCACGGCGGAAGTCGAACTCAACGATCCGGCTTTTACCGCCGATCTGCAAAGCGTCGTCAACAAGTTCGCGTCGGGCAGCCGCAAAACGGGTTTGCCCGACGATCCTTCGACACCCGACATCAACGAATCGCGGACAAAGATTTCGACCTCTCAGCGAAGCCGCGACAATCAAATCGCGCATCTCGCCGACATCCTCGCCCTGCTTAGAACCAAAAGCGGCTATAAACCGAACGACCCGGAATATACAATTGCCGCCATCGAAGCGAAACTCGCAACATTAACGGCAAAAAACAACGCCGCCAAAGCATCGGAAGCCGCCCTCGGCAACGCTCTCGATGCTCGCGACGCAGTTCTCTACGACCCGGAAACCGGCGTTCTCAAACTCGTCAAACTAATCAAAACCCAACTCGCCGTCAAACCCGGCAAATCGAGCGCGGCTTACCAACAAATAAACGCGCTTGAGTTTAGGAAGTATTAAAATAGTTTTCATGAATTTTGACAATAAAAGAAAACAACGATTGAATTTTCTGACGTAAGATTTCTTTCGTCCCTTGCGGGACTTAAATTCGTTTTCCCGGTTTTCCCGGCAATGAATTGCCGGGCTATTGACTTAGGCTCCTGACGGAGCAAAGAAAACGGATTTGTAATTCGAGTAGATTTCGTAAGTTCCGCAAATGACAATCGTTAACAGCTTAAGCTCCTGACGGAGCAAAAGAAAACGGATTTGAAATTTGAGGATATTTCATAAGTCCTGCAAGGGACGCATCGTTATCGCTTAGGCTCTTGATGGAACAAAGGAAAATGGGTTTGAAATTTGGATATATTATGTAAGTCCCGCAAGGGACGAATCGTTAATAGCCCACCGATTAATCGGTGGGAAAGCCGATTAATCGGTGGGAAAACATAATACATAATCGAAGTCCCGTAAGGGACGAAAGACCAACCATAAAATATTATGTCGCACACATTTATCAATTCGCTCCATCATTGCGTTTTCAGCACCAAGGCGCGCCGCTCGATGCTTACGCCCGCACTTCAATCGCGGCTTTTTTCATATATGGGCGGCATTGCGCGGGAAAATAAAATCAAACTTCTCGCGGCAGGCGGTGTTGACGACCACGTTCATCTTTTAATTTCGATACCTTCAACGATTTCGATTTCAAAGACGATGCAGTTGATAAAAGGAGGCTCGTCAAAATGGATTCACGAAACATTTGCAGAACATCGGCTCTTTGAATGGCAGGAAGGATACGGCGCATTTTCAATCGGCATTAGTGATGTCGAGCGCACAGTTAATTACATCAATAATCAGGCTGAGCATCACGGAAAAATGGATTTTAAGACAGAATTTCGAGCATTTTTGAAAAAGCACGAAATTGAATATGACGAGCGATATATTTTCGATTAATTTATCTTTCGTCCCTTGCGGGACTTGGTTCTTTGTTTACCGCATTCCCAACGATAAATCGTTGAGCTATTAACGATTGTCCCTTGCGGGACATTTGCGATGCCATAAGCAACCGCACAATTTCCAAAGTCAAGCGTGACGGTTTCTTTGTAAAGCGCGGCATTTCCAAACACAACCGCACAATTTCCAAAGCTGACCGCACCATTTCCACGAACGACCGCGACATTTCCATAAGCGACCGCAGAGTTTCCACGAACGACCGTATGATTTCCACAGATGACCGCGCGTTTTCCACAAGCGACCGCGAAGTTTCCACAATGAACCGCAGAAAATTTATCGGGTGGGTGGTTTCTTGACTCGTAAAAACAATCGTTGTATAAATGAGCGCATTGGCAAAATAAATCCGTAGCACACGAAGATTTGGAAGCCCGACGCTGAGCCGGACGGTTTTTATTGCTGCTTTATTCAAGCTCCTTCGGGTTTTAATTTACCGCGTCGGCTGCCGCTTTGCTTTGTGTTTTTTCCTGAGTGATAAGGAGATTGAATATGAAACGAATTTTAGCAGTAACGATGATTGTTTTGGGCGGTCTGGCTTTGATTTCGTGCGGCGACGCAAGCGTGACGCCGAAAAATACGACTGCCGCGCCGACCAATGCGGCGACCAACAATGCGCCGCCGGCGACGAGTGCGAACGCCGAGGCGGATGTCAAAAAATTGGTCAAAGATGTCGAAACCGCTCTCTCGAAAAACGATGTGGACGCGCTTGATAAAATCTACGCACCCGATTATTCGCTGGTCAATACGGACGGTTCGATGCAGACGCGTGCCGAGCGGCTGGCGTCGATCAAATCAGGCGATACGAAATACGAATCGTTCTCCTACAGCGACGTGACGGTGACGCCCTACGGTGATACGGCGGTCGTGCGCGCCATCGCCACCATCAAGGGAATGAATAAAGGCAAGCCGATTGACGGAAAACTCCGCGTGACAACGGTCTGGGTCAAAGGCAAAGACGGCTGGAAACAAGTCAGCGGGCAGGCAACCCCGATCACCGAAGCGGCGAAAACCGACGACACGAAGAAAGACGACATGAAAAAGGACGACATGAAGAAAGACGACGATAAAAAGTAATTACGAATTTCAAATTACGAATTACGAATTAGTAACCACAAATTACAAAAGCGGCTCGTCAATTCAGACAAGCCGCTTTTTTGTTTTCAATTCGTAATTCGTAATTCGTAATTCGCGAATTGAATTACATTCCCGCGCCGTGGCACTTCTTAAACTTCTTGCCGGAGCCGCAGTAGCAGGGGTCGTTGGGTTTGACCTTGGCGTGTTCGCGTTTGAACGGGGTGTGGCGGACTTCCTCGGTGTCGCCTGCCGCGGTCGCGGTTGCCATCGCGCCGGTGAAAGCCATTCCGGCGGCTTGTTTGCGGGCGCGTTGGCGTTCCAGACGTTCGAGGCGTTCCATTTCTTCCTGTTCGTCTTTGACGACGATTTCGAGGTTGAAAAGCGAGCGCGCCGTGTTCGTGTCAATGCGGTCGAGCATATCTTGGAACATATCGAACGACTGCTTTTTGTATTCGACGAGCGGGTCTTTCTGCCCGTAGCCGACCAAGCCGATGCCTTGTTTAAGGTGGTCGATCGAGAGCAGGTGGTCTTTCCACTGCGAGTCGATGATGTTGAGCATGATGTAACGCTCGTAGGCGCGCAGAGATTCGCCGCCCGCGAGTTTTTCTTTTTCCTCGTAGTTGGCGATCGCCTTGCGCCAGACGGCTTCTTCGATCTGGTCGGCGTTCATCGTCTTGTAATCGACGTCGGCATCGACCGCCGGATCGACCGCGTAGATGCTTTCGATCTCCGCCGCGTAGGTCTCGACTTCCCAGTCTTTCGGCGCGACGCTCGGGCTCAGGAAACTGTGCGTGAGATCGTGCAGAAGGTCGCGCGCCACGCCGTTTTCGCCGAGAAGATATTCGCGATGTTCGGGTTCGAACATCAGCTGACGGCGCAGTCCGTAGATCGTTTCGCGCTGTTTGTTCATCACGTCGTCGTATTTCAGAACGTGTTTGCGCGTCTCAAAGTTGCGCGCTTCGACCGCTTTCTGGGCGCGTTCGATCTGTTTCGAAACGGTTTTCGATTCGATCGCGACGCCCTTTTCCATGCCGAGCCATTCCATCATCGAGCGAACCTTGTCGCCCGCGAAAATGCGCATCAGATCGTCTTCGAGTGAAAGCACGAAGCGCGACGAACCGGGGTCGCCCTGGCGTCCGGCACGACCGCGAAGCTGGTTATCGATACGGCGCGATTCGTGGCGTTCCGTCCCGAGGATATGCAGACCGCCCGCCGCGACGACTTCCTTGTGTTCGGCTTCGACGACCCGTTTCGCTTTCGCGAGCTGCTCTTCAAACTGTTCGGGCGTCGCTTCGTCGGGGTTGATCTCCATCCGCTTGAGATAATCGTTGGCGAGAAATTCCGGGTTGCCGCCAAGCAGAATGTCCGTTCCGCGTCCAGCCATGTTGGTCGCGATCGTGACCGCGCCTTTGCGACCGGCTTGCGCGACGATCTCCGCCTCGCGTTCGTGATATTTCGCGTTCAAAACATTGTGCGGAACGCCGATCTTCTTCAGTTTGTCGGCGATCAGCTCGGAGTTTTCGACCGAAACCGTTCCGACCAGCACGGGCTGACCTTTCGCGTGAAGCTCTTTGATCTCGTCGATCACCGCGTCCCATTTTTCGGGCAGAGTGCGGTAGATCATATCCGAATTGTCTTTGCGGATCATCGCGCGGTTGGTCGGGATAACGACCACGTCGAGACCGTAAACCGTGCCGAATTCTTCGGCTTCGGTTTCCGCCGTTCCCGTCATACCGCCGAGCTTTTCATACATTCGGAAGTAGTTCTGCAAAGTGATCGTCGCGAGCGTCTGATTTTCGCGCTCGATCTTGACGCCTTCTTTGGCTTCGACCGCCTGATGAAGTCCGTCGGACCAGCGTCTACCCGCCATCAGGCGTCCCGTGAAATCGTCGACGATGATCACTTCGCCGTCCTGCACGACGTAATGATGGTCTTTTTTATAAAGCGTGTGCGCCTTTAAGGACTGCTCGACGCAATGGAGCATTTCCATATTCGCCGGGTCATAAAGATTGGCAACGCCGAGAAGTTTTTCCGCCTTTGTGACGCCCGCTTCGGTCAAAACGGCTGAATGATTCTTTTCGTCGAGCAGGTAATCGCCCGTCGTGACCTTTGTTTCTTCGTCTTTATGCCCGCGTTCGAAATGCGGGATGATCTGGTTGGCGACGTAATATTTATCGGTCGCTTCGTCGGACGCGCCCGAAATGATGAGCGGCGTACGCGCTTCGTCGATCAGGATCGAGTCAACTTCGTCGATGATCGCGAAATAATGGTCGCGCTGAACCAGCGATTCAACGTCGAACTTCATATTGTCGCGCAGGTAATCGAAGCCGAATTCGTTGTTCGTCCCGTAGGTGATGTCGCTCGCGTACTGCTCTTTGCGCTCGTAATCGTCCATATCGTTCTGGATACAGCCGACCGTCAAACCTAAAAACGAGTGGATCTTGCCCATCCATTCCGAGTCGCGCAAGGCGAGATAATCGTTGACCGTCACGACGTTCACGCCGCGACCCGTCAAACCGTTCAAATAAGCGGGCAAGGTCGAAACCAGTGTCTTACCTTCACCCGTCCGCATCTCGGCGATTCTGCCCTGATGAAGTGCCATACCGCCGATCAGCTGCACGTCGAAATGCCGCATTCCCGTGACTCTGACGGATGCTTCGCGCACCGCCGCAAAAGCTTCGGGGAGGATTTCGTTCAAAACTTCCTGCTCGCGTTTGCGGCGTTCGGTCTGGTCGTTGATGCCTTCGAGCGCGTTTTGAATTCTTGTTTTGAATTCCTCGGTCTTCGCCTGTAACTGCTCGTCCGAAAGCTTCTTCATCGAAGGTTCGAGCGCGTTGATCTGTTCGACGACGGGTTTGACCTTTTTCAAAAAAATGTCGCTGCTGCTGCCGAAAATCTTTTTAACTATTTTGTCTGCAAAACTATTAACTGCCATAAAATTCCTCTTAAAATGTGAGCTCGAAAAAGCAAACTGCTATTAGCTCATAAAACTAAAAATTATTAAAGTTCAGGCGAGAAAGTTTGGATTGGAAAGTATGAATTTATCGCTTTCTTTGCTCGCTCGCCGCCGTTATTGTGCGTCTTTTTGGGCGAGCAGTGAGTCTATCGAGGCGCGGGGAAGTCTTGTAACGATGAAAACTTGATTGTTTCTAAAGGTTATTTCGGTATTATCAAATCTAAATTTGAGTAACGGCGAAGTCTTATAATAGCAGCTTGTAGATTGAACCGAAGCTCGATACGCTTCGGCAAACTTAAAGGCTTCTATTTTCGATTTACGAACATATTTTAAGTGTGCGTAAAATTCCGAATTGTCTAAACGAATGACTAATTCAAAAGGCGAAC
>DATLOR010000048.1:0-7588 GCA_035536135.1 Pyrinomonadaceae bacterium
TCGCCAACATTGCCACGCAGGCTCCGACACTTCTTGGTTTCATCGAAGATCAGGCAAGTGTCACGGGCGGAAACAGTATGCACAGCAGCTGGTCGAGCGAAGACGGCAATTATCTTTACAGCTGCCGCGAAACTTCAAACGGTTCGGGCGATGTCCGCGTTTATAACATTATCGATCCGGCAAATCCGCTGCTCGTCAACAGTTTGACGATGAACGGTTTGAGCTTGAATGCCGTCACACCGCATAATCCGGTCGTGATGGGCAACAAACTTTATGTTGCTTGGTATCAGGCGGGTTTGCAGGTTTTCGACATTACCACGCCGTCGCAGCCGAAACGCATCGGTCAATATGATACTTTTCAACCGCAATTCGCACCCATAGAAAATGCAAACGCTTTGACCGATGAGCCGTGGGATATGGTTTGCGGAACTTCGAATCTGCAAAACGCACTGCCGACAACCTATGACGGAAACTGGGCAGTTTATCCGTTCCTCGGCGAAAACAAAGTGCTGGCGGGCGATCTGCAATATGGTTTGGTCGTTCTGGACGTGACGCAATCGACCGCGCCGCTAAAAAATGCGGTTTCCGATTTTGACGGCGACGGGAAAACGGATTATTCGGTTTATACGCCTTCAACCGGAACGTGGAAAATCGAGCAAAGTTCGAATAACGCTTATTCCGAAACAAACTTCGGTCTGAGCGAAGACAAACTCGTGACGGGCGATTACGACGGCGACGGTAAATCGGATCTGGCGGTTTTTCGTCCCTCAACGGGGATCTGGTATATCCTTGGAAGCACGAGCGGTTTTCGCGCCAATCAATTCGGTTTGAGCGGCGATGTTCCGGTCGAAGCCGATTATGACGCGGACGGCAAAACGGATATTGCCGTGTTCCGCCCCTCGACCGGCGTTTGGTATATTTCGCAAAGCACGCTCGGAATCCGCATTCAGAGTTGGGGATTGAATGGAGATAAAGCATTTACGGGCGATTATGAAGGCGACGGTAAAGCCGATCTTGCGATCTTCCGTCCGTCGACCGGCGTTTGGTATATTCTGCAAAGTTCTTCGAGCATTCCGATGATCGCCAAATGGGGCATTTCAACCGATACGCCGCTGTCGGGTGATTTTGACGGCGACGGCAAATCGGACCTGGCGGTTTTCCGACCGTCCGAAGGCAACTGGTATATTTTGAACTCATTCAACGCCTCGGTTTCGATCTACCATTTTGGATCGGCGGGCGATGTTCCGATTCCGTCCGATTTCGACGGCGATAGTAAAGCCGATTTTGCGGTTTTCCGTCCGAGCGAAAATGTCTGGTATCGGCTGGACAGTTCAAACGGTGCGTTTTCGGCGCGGACTTACGGTCAGACGGGCGATACGCCTTCTCCGACCGCCAACCAGCCGCAATAAGTTTTTGTTGATGAATTTGAAAATCCAAAGTTAAAGTCTTCCAAAGACTTGACTTTGGATTTTTTGTTTCTAAGATTGCAGTATGAAATTGTCCCTGTTAATTCAATCCGGTTCATTAGCCGGACGGCGATTTGAACTGACCGGCGGTTTTTTAACGATCGGTCGCGGTGAAAGATGCAATATTCGGTTTGATCCTTTAACGGAAAGGATCGCGTCAAAGGAACATTGCTATATCGAAGCAAAACCCGACGGCTTCTATTTGACCGATAATCAAAGCACGAACGGAACGATGCTTAACGGCGAAAAAGTCCAAGCCGTCAATCTCGGTGCGGGCGACCGCGTGCAATTCGGTAAAAACGGCGTCACGGCGGTCATTGAGATCGAAGAATCCGGTTTTTCGAATGAACAAACAAGTGTTTTGCCCAATCAGAGCGCGGAAACACAGCTTCACGTTCCGGAGGTCAAACAGTCTAAAATTGCGACGCAATTATACATTCCGCCCGAATCAGAGCCGAAAAGTCAGTTAACTCAGGTTGCGCCGAATATGGAACAATCCTCAGTTGCCACGGTGTTTCAACCGCCGCCGCCCGTCGCGCCCTATCAATCGGATTTTTACGTTCCGCAACCGACCCGGGCATTTGAGAATCCGCCCGTCAATCTGCGGAATTCTCTGCAAAGTCTCGGGATGGGAAATCTGTCGCCGCAGTATTATCCCGAACCCGAGAAAAGCGAGACGGGGAAATATTTAGCGATTGCCGGAACGATTTTTGTCATTATTTTTCTTTCGCTGATCGTTTCGCTTTTGATGTTTGCAAGCGTCGGGATCGAATCGGCGATCATGGCTTCGGTCGTCGCGTTTATTCCGGCGATGTTTTATCTCCTGCCGCTCGTCTGGCTTGACCGTTACGACCCGGAACCCGCGTGGCTCCTTGCGCTTGCTTTTGCGTGGGGCGCGCTCGTCGCGGTAATTGTCTCGTTTGTGATCAACACGGTTTTAGGAGGTCTTCTCGGGCAGGAATTCGGGGCGGTGATCTCTGCGCCCGTTTTTGAAGAAGGCTCAAAAGGTCTCGGCATCGTCCTGTTATTGGTGTTTTTCCGCAAATATTTTGACGATATTCTCGACGGGATAGTTTTTGCCGGCGTCATCGCGCTCGGCTTTGCAACGGTCGAAAACGTGCTTTATTACGGTCGCGGAATTTACGAGGCGGGCTCGACCGGACTGCTCATTTTGTTTATCGTGCGCGGCATTATGTCGCCTTTTGCACACGTTACGTTTACGGCGATGACCGGAATCGGATGCGGAATCTCACGCGAATCGCATAATATGGTCGTGCGTTTGCTGATGCCGGTTTTAGGGTACGGATGTGCGGTTCTGCTCCACGCGATCTGGAACGGAATGGCGGTGATCGGCGGTTTGGGCGGATTTTTGCTCGGCTATCTCTTTTTGGAAATTCCGTTTTTCCTGATCTTTGTCGGATTCTCGTTTTATGTGATGTACCGGCAAAACAAGATCTTGAAGGAAATGCTGGCGATCGATGTCGCGCGCGGGATGATTCCGCCGGAACATCTGCAAAAAGCGACTTCGGCGTTTAGCTCGACGGGCTGGCTGATCAGCGGGCTTTTTTCGGGAAACTTTCGCGCCCGAAGCGCTTATTTACGTTCGATCGGCAAACTCGGCTTATCTTACTGGCACATCCAACGTGCCACCGCCGCGCAAGGTCATACCGCCAGTTTTCAGCAAAACCCGATCTTACGCGAAGAAGTTCTGCGCTGGCGCGATCAGGTTTGAAAGTGAAAAAGTGCAAAAGTGAAAAGGTGTAAAAGTTTGTTACAATATCAAAATAAACTTTTACACTTTTTCACTTTTACACTTTTTCACTTTATAAATTTATGAATTTTGAATTAAACGAAGAACAATTGATGGTCAAATCTTCGGTGCGTGAATTTGCCCAAAACGAGATCGCGACGCGCGCGCGTGAATACGACGAGGCGGAAAAATTCCCGGCGCAGCAGCTCGCCGGGTTAGCCGAGCTCGGAATTCTCGGGATGATCATTCCCGAAGAATACGGCGGCGCAGGTTTCGACACGGTTTCCTATTCGGTTGCGCTCGAAGAGATCGCCCGCGCCGACGCGTCGGTCGCCGTCATTGTTTCCGTGACAAATTCGGTGTGCTGTTACCCGATCTTGAGCTTCGGCACGGAAGAACAAAAGCAAAAATTCCTCGTGCCGCTCGCGAAAGGCGAAAAGCTCGGCGCGTTTTGTTTGTCGGAACCGCAAGCCGGCAGCGATGCGACAAATCTCAAAACCCGCGCTGTCCGGGACGGTGATAATTATATCCTCAACGGCACGAAATCGTGGGTTACGAACGGCGGTTATTCTGACGTTCATATCGTGATGGCGGTGACGGGCGAAAATAACGGTAAAAAAGAAATCACGGCATTCATCGTCGAAAAGGAAACCGAAGGTCTGGCGGTGTCTTCGATCGAACACAAAATGGGACAACGCGCCTCGCAGACGACCGAGCTCAGTTTTACAGACGTGCGCATTCCGAAAGATAATGTTTTAGGGGAAATTGGCGAAGGAATGCGCGTCGCTTTTTCAAGTCTCGATAACGGGCGCATCGGCATTGCCTCGCTTTCGGTCGGCGTCGCCCAAGCCGCTCTCGATGAAGCGCAGAAATACGCGAAAGACCGCATTGCTTTCGGCAAACCGATCGCCGAACAACAAGCTATTCAATTCAAGCTCGCCGATATGGCGACCAACACCGAAGCCTCCCGGCTACTGACGCTTCGCGCCGCCGCGATGAAGGACGTTAATCATAAACAAACCGGCATTTTCAGTGCGCAAGCCAAACTTTTTGCGTCGGAAAATGCTAACAAAGTTTGTGCTGAAGCCATTCAAATCCACGGCGGTAACGGCTATTCGCGCCATTACAACGTCGAAAAATACTACCGCGACGCACGCATCACGACCATTTACGAAGGCACGAGCGAAATGCAGAGAATCATTATCTCACGCGGGATTTTGAAGAATTGAAAATTTTCAGCATCGAAATTTTTCAGTAATCAAAGCCAGAAATCCAAATCTTTCCAAGGTTTTAAGGTTGTGTTATGATTGTCGCCGTAACATCTGAATTTACTTAACGAAGTTGAGTTTCAAGGTGGAAAAGTCATATACAATCGAAATCGAAGACTGCGGCGAATATCTATACGTTCTGGTCGGCGGTGAAAAACTGACCGCCGGGATTTCCGCCGCTTACTGGCGCGAGATTGCTCACCATTGTTTCAAACTACAGCGATTCAAAATTTTGATCGTCAAGGATTTTAAGAAAACCGTTTCGCCGCCCGAAATGATGCAGATGGGCAAATATCTCGGTTATCTATTGCCGACATTCAAGGTTGCTTTTATCGATCTTTACAATCATCAGGATATCAACGAACTCGGTAAAAAAGTCGCCCGCAATAAAGAAGTCAAAATGCAGCTTTTCGACAATTTTCAGGAAGCCGTGCAATGGCTGCTGGTCAATTAAAAGCAGAATTTTATCAGTTTGATACTTTTTGCCGATTCATTTCGCGTTAGGAAACGGAGAATATTTTCTCTTGAGGAGCAAAAAAGATGAGTTTGATTTTACGCCCGGGGAAACCCGAAGATGCCGAAAAAACAGGACAAATTTGTTACGAAGCCTTTAAGACGATCGCCGAAAGCCATAATTTCCCGAAAGATTTTCCGGCTGCGGAAGCCGGAATCGGTTTGATGACGATGCTTTTAAATCGTCCCGATGCTTTCTCGGTCGTCGCCGAACTCGACGGCGATATCGTCGGAAGTAATTTTCTGTGGGAAGGCAATCAGGTTTCGGGCGTCGGACCGATCACGATCAATCCCGCGGTGCAGAATTCATCGGTCGGCAGAAAGTTGATGGAAGCCGTCATCCGCCGCTCGGATGAACGGGGATTTTTGTCTATTCGTCTGGTGCAGGCGGCATATCACAACCGTTCGCTCGCGCTTTACACAAAGCTCGGTTTCAACCCGAACGAACCGCTTTCGGCGATCAACGGCAAGCCTTTGAACATCAAGATCGAGGGATTCGGGGTGCGCCCGATGACCGCTGACGATGTCGCCGAATGCAACCGTTTATGTTTGCAGGTTCACGGGCATACCCGTAACGCGGATTTGCTCGACGGCATCGGACAAGGCACGGCATTCGTCGTCACGCGCGGCGGCAGAATCACGGGCTACACGACCGGGTTAAGCTATTTCGGGCACACGGTCGCGGAAACCAACGAAGACTTAAAAGCGATCATCGGCGCGTCCGCAGAATTTCCGGGAGTCGGCTTCCTGCTTCCGACCCGCAACGCCGAAGTTCTCCGCTGGTGCCTGGAAAACGGCTTGAAAATCATCCAACCGATGACCTTGATGAGCCGCGGACTTTATCAGGAACCACGCGGCGCATTTATCCCTTCGATACTTTTTTAGCCTGAAAAAAATGTTGGCAAAACATAAGTAAGAGAGTAAAATGAGCGGTATCAAAAATCAGCAAAAGGATTTGAAAATATGCCGCGTAAAATTACAAAAATCGGTTGGTTATTGATTTTCTTACTTTGTGTTTTGCCAACATTCGCCCAAAAATCTCAAAGGCGGGTTGCGTTGGTTCTCGGCAACAATTATTACGATTCCCCAAGGGCTCTGACCAATCAAAACACGGATGCCTTTGACGTGGCAGAAGCGCTGACCGATTTGGGGTTTGAAGTGCTGCGGGGTTTTAATCTAAAAAAACAACAAACGGAAAATTTGATCGAAGTCTATAGTAAAAAGCTATCGAAAACAGGCGGCACCGGACTTTTTTACTATACGGGAACCAGTTTTCACTGGAACGGGGAAAATTATCTTGTCCCGGTCGATGCAAATTTTAAAGATTTAGAAGAAGTTGTGAAAACTTCGGTTTCGATAAGGTCTCTTTTATCGCAAAACAATTTCCAAAAGAACGCTTTAAGTTTGATTTTACTGGATGCGGCGCAAAAAAATCCGTATACCAGTCAAACTTTAATATTCAGGGATACCGATTACCTGGTCAACGGTTTTACAAAAATCACGCCGCCGAAAAATACCATCGTTTTCTATTCAGCCGCCGACGGACGAACGGCTTTGATAAGATGCGGACGAAACGGCTACTTTGCCGATTCGCTTCTGAATGTTCTAAAAAATGAAAAGTTGGAATTCAGGCAGATGGCAACAAATATCTCCGAAGAAATCAAACAAAAAACCGCCAATCTGCAGCAACCTTATTTTGAAGGTGCTTTGCCAAAGCGGCTGTATCTGGTTGATAAGAAAAACAAACTGAAGCCGAAAAAGGCGGCGACTCTCGAAAATTTATTTACGAGTTACAAAGAACTAAAAAAATGCGAGTGTGGAACCCAGGACGGCGCGATCTCAATCGGAAAAGAAATCATTGCAAAATATAAAAATGATAAGCAAAGTGTTGAGGTTATCAAGTTCGTCAAAAATGACATTGCCAAAATTGAAAAGGAAGATCCCATCTGTCGCCGTAACCAAAGATATAACAGTACTTATAAAGCAAAAATTTGGCCCGAGTTTGTTGCCGTCAGCAAGGAAATAATTGAACAGGAAGAAAATCAGGGTTTAGTGCTCGATGTTATGCTGACACTCGTTTCAACCGGTTTTGACCGGGCGGCTGTCGATAAAGTTGATATTTATAACAACGACACGATCAATTTTGCCAAAATAGCACTTCAAAAAATCGAATCCGGCAAAGCCTCGAAAACAGGGAAATGGGGTGTTTTTGTTCCTTTTTTGTACAAGGAAAATGCTTTGAGTTGGATGCACTACATTATCGGTTGGCAGATGTATTACAAAACGAACCAGAAAAAAGAAGCTCTGGGTTATTTATACAAATCAGCGCAAATCGGTAATGAAAAGAAGAACGATATTTCTATTTATACAAATATCGGAACTTACTATTATGACGAGGCAGTCCGACTCGACGGCGAATACCGGGACAAACGCAAAGCCAACAACAACGAAGACAACGACGAAACCAAGGCGCTACTGGCATTAGCCAGAGGAACCACTGACCGGGCGATCGACGCTTTCGGCAGAGCCTATCAAATCGCCGTCAAATCGAAGGCAAATAATAATTTTATTGAAGCGCTTAAAAAAAATTT
>DATLOR010000049.1:0-29380 GCA_035536135.1 Pyrinomonadaceae bacterium
TTCGCTCAAAAAAGCCGCCGCCCAACTGGCGGGCGCGCCGGACGCGACGACGATCTATCAATTGCTCGGCGACAGTTACGAACGCGCCAAAATGTACCAGCAGGCGATCAAAGTTTACGAAGATTATTTGAGTCTTTTTCCGGATGCCAACGAAGCCGAAACTTTTCGCTCGTTTATCGTGCAATTACAAAAGCGGATCAAGGAAGAACAGTAAAACGTTAAAACATCGTGTTGTCATTGGCGGATGTTTCGGGAATTTCCTGCAGAGCGTCCCAGTGCTCGACGATTTTTCCGTTGTCGTCAAAGCGGAAAATATCGATTCCCGCCCAATCGCCCGAACCTTGCCAGTGCTGGTAACAATGCAGAACGACGTAATTTCCTTCGGCGATCGTGCGTTTGAATTCGACGTGTTTGACCGGATATTCGCGCGCCATTCGCTCAAAATACTCGATAAACGCTTCTTTGCCGTCGGCAACCGACGGATTATGCTGAATGTAAACGTCGCCCGCGTATTTTTCGATCGCTTCACGCGGTTGGCATTGATTGAACATCAAGTCGTAAAACTCAAGCGCGTTTTGTTTGTTTCGTTCAGTTTGCGTCATAAATTTTAACCGATCTGCACCGAAAGCATCGAAATCGAGCCGCCGTCGAAGCCTTCGACGGGAAAGCTTATTTTTTCGTTTTCTTTCTGCAAAGCCAAAATATAGATCAGCGGCAGGAAATGCTCGGGTGTCGGCGCGGAAAGAAGCGCGTCTTTGCCGAGAAGTTCATAATCGATGAGCGGTTCGTGATTGCCGCTTAAAATCATTTCCCGCGCCGCCTGCTCAAAACGCAGAGCCCAATCGAGCGGTTCGGGCGTGTGCGCGCCCCACGAATAAGCGTGCAGATTATGCACCAGATTGCCGCTTCCGCAGATTAAAATTTCTTCGTCGCGGAGTGGCGCCAGCCGTGCGGCAAGCCCGTAATGAAATTCGGCGGGCTGTGTTTCGTCAATGCTGAGCTGCACGACCGGAATATCGGCTTCGGGAAAAACATGGGCAAGAACCGACCATGTTCCGTGATCAAGTCCCCAGCGCTTATCGCTTTTGACCTCGACCGGCGCAAGCAATTCCTGAACGCGGGCTGCCAGTTCGGGCGCGCCCGGAGCCGGATATTGAACTTCAAAAAGTTGTTGGGGAAAGCCGCCGAAATCGTGAATCGTGCGCGGGCGTTCCATCACCGTGACGGCAGTTTCGGGAATGAACCAATGCGCCGAAATGCAGAGAACCGCTTTTGGGCGCGGAATGTCGCGCCCGATCTTTGCCCAATTTTCCGTCCAGTCATTGCGGTAAAGCGCGTTCATCGGATTGCCGTGTCCGAAAAAGATTGCCGGCATTGTTTCTGACATAAATCATTAAACCTCATTCTTTTACTACCATACAGATTAAATCTTTAAATTTAAAAATGACAGTTTCCCCGATCGCCCGTTGAAGCTCGTTGTCGGAAAATTTATACAAACTAAATTATTTATCTGATAATAAAAGTGAACGCAAAAAGATTTTCGATTGGCGATAAGCCATTTTTTGATCAAGGTCGTGTCCGGCATTAGGATAAAAAAATGCTTCAAACATCGAAGCTTTACGCTTTTGTGATCTTATCGCCTGGGCGAGTTGCTGTCCGTTGGCGAAGGGCACCATTTCGTCTTCGATTCCATAATGAATCTGCAGGCGCGGCGGAAGCTTTCGGGCGAAATAAAGCGGCGAGCTTGCGAGCATTTTTAAACGAACTTCGCGCAGAAGAAGTTTGTTTTTTCCTTCAACGGATTTTGCAAGAAATCTTTCGATAAACTGACCGCCGTCTTCTTTCGGCGTCGCTTTGTTAAAAAGCGCGTCAGTGGCAATTTCTTTTTGCGTCCAGCCTCCGGTTCCCATCAATTCGAACCAATCGACCGGTCCTGCCCAATCAAGCACCGACTTAATTTTCGGATTGCGGATTCCGGCAAGCAGTGCGACGCTTCCGCCGCGGCTTTTTCCAAAGGCGCAAATGCGGTTCGCGGCGGCTTGCGAAGTAATGCTCAAAGCGGCATTGAGAAATGCCAGCGCATCGTCGGTCGCGCCGTCCCACGAATCGGTGCGGTCTCCTTCGGAAATATACTCTTTCGCGTCAAAATTTATAACTTCACCGCGAAAAGCCGGAACGAAATAAATAAAATTTTTCTGTTCTTCGCCGAGAATTTTCGGTGAGATAATATCGTTTAAATTCAGCGGAAAATAGTCCCACGAAACGCCTTTCAGATCTAAAATCACGGGCGCGGCTTTGCCGATCCCGTCGGGAACGATGATCGCCCCGTAATGCTTTTGTCCGTGAACGCTGTGCGAGATAATGCGGACGGTTGCCTGCGTAAAGCCGAGATCTAATTTGCCGCTTGCTTCTTCTTTGACATTCCTCGGCGCCAGATCTCTTTTTGCCCAACCGGCTTCGATCTCTTTAATTTCGCGCGGCGTCGGCGGCTTGAACAAATCGTCTAAAGAAAACGGAATCATCCAACCTGTTTGTTTATTGAGTAGCGGAGAAGGCAAAGCCTTCAATCTGCGCAGCCCGCGGATCGCCGCCTGATTTTTTGAATTTAATTGGTACGCCCGAAGATAGTTTTGCTGCGCTGCGCGGCGATCGCCCGAAGCAATGTAAGCATCGCCCAAAACGGCATAAACCGTCGAGTTTTGCGGATAATATTTCACCAGAGCACGGAGAAACTTAACGGCGTCGGAGCTTTTTGATGGGAATTTTTGTAAAAGATTGGCGGCGATCTTAATAAAATTTTCAATTCCTTGCGGTTCGGCTCTGACCATTCGTCCGGCGGCTTTCACGGCTTGTCCCGCAAAGAGCAATTCGATCGGAGTTCGTTCTTTACCTAAACGCGAAAAAACGCCGTCATCGCCGAAGCCCGCGACTTTTATTTTCGCTACGCATCCGTTCCCGTCGCGGATAAATTCGACTTGCCGGTCGGCTCTTTCCTCAACCGCAAACAAATCTCCGTTAATTCTGCGAAGCGGCTGCGTCGACCGCCAGAAAATCGGACGCAGAGTGATTTCACCCTGATTTTCCTCGACTATCAAAACGGAACTGCCGTTAACTTTAAATCGTCCGGCATATTGCGAAGAAGTTTCATCGCGGCAGGTTTTCAGCGCTCGGGTCGGAACTTGTGATTGAGCATTTAACTGACCATAAAGCAGGAGAAAAATCATGGAAAAAATCAGGCGCGAGGTATTTTTTGCGAATCTACACATTTCATAAAAAATACACCGCACATCTCGAATTTATGACAAAAGTATTGCGTCAAACGGTAAAATCTGCCGCTTTAATCGGATCTCTTTTTCAATTCTTTGATTCTCTTGAAAAGCTGCGGCATCAATTTCGAGGTTTGAAAAAGCGAGCCCGACGCAAAATATTTGGCGAATCCTTTGAAGGTTTCGATCGCGTTCGCGCCGTAGGGAAGCCACCAGGCGTTCGGCAGAATCGCCAGTTTATTGACGTGAATATGCTGCGGCTGAACGAGCTCCATCAAGCCTTCGATGCCGTGCGTGCGTCCGCGTCCCGAATTTTTGAAACCGCCCCACGGCGTTTGCCCGATGCCGTGCGTGTATAAAACTTCGTTGACGCAGACCGTGCCCGCTTCGATCCGCTCGGCAACTCGTTTGCCTTTTGACAGATCGCGCGTCCAGACGCTCGCCGTCAAACCGAATTCCGAATCATTCGCAAGACGAATCGCTTCTTCTTCCGTGCGAAAGACGGCGATCGGCAAGGTCGGACCAAAAGTTTCTTCCTGCATCGCCCGCATCGAATTATTTGCGCCCGAAATGACGGTCGGCTCGAAAAACAGATCGTGATGCTTGCCGCCTGTCAAAATCTGCGCGCCTTCTTTTTCAAAGCTCGCGACGTGGTCTTCGACGATTTTTAATTGTTTTTCCGAGCTCATCGCGCCGATGTCGGTCGTTTCCTCGCTGCCTGCGCCGAGCTTTAATTTTTTAGTTTTTTCAACGATCTTCCGCGTTAATTCGGCGGCGGCAGATTCTTCGACGTAAAGCCTTTCGACCGACGAGCAGCTTTGTCCGGCATTGCAGAACGCGCCCCAGACCGCCGCATCCGCCGCGAGTTCGAGATTGGCGTCCGCAAAGACGATCATCGGGTCTTTGCCGCCGAGCTCGAGCACGACGCTCGTTAGATTTTTCGCGGCGGCTTCGGCAATGCGTTTGCCGGTCGCGACGCTTCCCGTGAACATTATTTTGTCGGGCGCGGATTCGACAAGTGCCGCGCCGGTCGCGCCGGCACCCGTGACAACTTGCACGACGTTTTCGGGCAATCCGGCTTTTTCAAAAATTTCGCCGATCTTCAGACCGATCAACGGCGTCAGCTCGGAAGGCTTCAGAACGACCGTGTTTCCAGACATCAAAGACATCACGGCTTCGCCCAAAGGAATCGAAAACGGGTAATTCCACGCCGGAATAATCCCGACCACGCCGAGCGGCTGATAAACGATTTTCGATGAGCGTCCGAGCGTGGCGTAAAGACCGATGTTGATCTTGCGCGGTTTCAAAAGTTTTTCGGAATTCTTGGCAAAATACTGCATCAAGTCCAGAACCGGCGCGATTTCCATCGAGAGAGCTTCGGCGACCGGCTTGCCCGATTCGTTTGAAATTAAAAGCGCAATCGAGTCCATTTCCGCTAAGATTACTTCGCGGGCTTTCATCACAAATCTTTTGCGCTCGGCAAAAGAAGTTTTGCGCCACGTTTGAAAGGCTGTGCGGCTGTTTTCGACTGCCGCTTTGACCTCTTCGGCGGACGTGTTTGCCACACGCCCGAATTCCGCGCCCGTCGCCGGATTATATGAAATTATTTCTTCGCTCTCATTTTGCAATTTTAGAACTGCGCTCATCTCTTTTGCTCCTTAAACAATAGATTACCCGATTGTTTTCGATAAATATAAAACAAAAGATGCAGAATCCGCTAATTAAAGCAGAAACCCGCGCGTGAGCAATGGCGGAATATTCAAATAAACTATCCGCTCTTGCTCACGCGCGCGCCTTCCGTCATGGCATTTTTCAGACCGGATAAAATTTTTCTTGACAAAATGGTTTCCGCCGATTATTCTTATAAAAGTGAGTTTAACAGAATGATAAACGAAATTGATAAACAAATACTGAACATTCTTCAGAAAGATGCACGAATTGCCAATGCGGAAATCGCTCGCCAAGTCGGCTTAGCACCGTCGGCAGTTTTGGAACGCATCCGAAAATTGGAAGAACGCGGCGTGATCAAAGGTTTTGAGACAAAACTCGACGGCGCACAGCTTGATTTTGGTCTGACGGCGTTTATCGCCGTGCGGACACACGAATGCTGTTATGAAACCGACAAATTTCTGGCGGCGATTCCCGAAGTTTTAGAAGTTCACGATGTCGCGGGCGAAGATTCTTATTTTCTGAAAGTGCGCGTCAAAGATACGGAAGATTTATCGCGGCTTATGCGGCAGGAATTAAAAAACGTGCCGAATGTCGCATCAACCAAAACGACTATCGTTTTGCAGACGATCAAGGAAACGACCGCGCTGCCGATCATTGATTCGGAAGAAAAGACAAAGTGAAATATTGATCGAGAAAGAGGGCAGGAGGAGTAATGCAGAACACACAAATTACAAAAATTGATCCGAACCGCAGTTTAGTGGTTTTAGTCGCGGCGTTTGCGGCGGTTTACATCTTTTGGGGCTCGACGTATCTCGCCATCAAATACGCGATCGAAACCTTGCCGCCGTTTCTGATGGCGGGTTCGCGCTTTATTGTCGCGGGTTCGATCCTTTATCTCTGGGCGCGGTTTTCGAAAGATTACGAAAAGCCGAGCTTTAAACATTGGCGAACGAGTTTTATCGTCGGAACGCTTCTGCTCCTCGGCGGCAACGGCGGCGTGGTGCTCGCCCAAAAATATATTTCGTCGAGCTTGGCGGCTCTGCTCGTCGCGACCGAACCTTTCTGGATCGTGCTTTTAAGCTGGCTCTGGCTCAAGGGAACGCGTCCGAACTGGAAGGTCGCGCTCGGGTTGCTGATCGGATTTTTCGGCGTTTATCTTTTGATCGGCGGACAGCCTGACGCGAGCGGAAGCGCGGGCGGACAGATTCTCGGCGCATTTTTCGTGATCGCGGGCGCGTTTTCGTGGGCACTCGGTTCGATGTACGGCTTGCGGGCGACGACTCCGAAATCGTCCGCGCTGACTGCCGGAATGCAGATGCTTTCGGGCGGCACAGTCTTGGCTTTGGTCGGCACACTGAAAGGCGAATGGACAACATTCAACGTCGCGGACGTTTCGGCAAACTCCTTATTTGCCGTCATTTATCTGATAATTTTCGGCTCGCTGATCGGCTTTACGGCTTACAGTTGGCTGCTTAAAAATGCGCAGCCCGCAATGGTCGCAACTTACGCCTACGTCAATCCGATCATCGCCGTTTTCCTCGGCTGGCTGATCGCGGGCGAATCGTTCACCGCGCAAATGCTGATCGGCGCGGGCATCATCGTCGGTTCGGTCGTGCTGATTACTTCGCACAACAAAAGCGATTCGGCAGAGGAACTCGAAATTCACGAATCAAACACGCCGACCGGAAATTGCAAAACGCTCTCGGCTTCGGCTTAAAATGCGTATTTAATTTTTCGGGAAAAGCGCGAATCAAGCGGGTTCGCGCTTTTTTATTTCACGGATTTATCAAGCAACTCGGCAAGTTCCGAAGCACGCGAAAACATCGGATAATGTCCGGTCGGCAAATCAACGAATTCAAAATTCGGGTCTTTCAGCTCGCTGAAAAGCGGCAGATCCTGTTTCAATAATTCGTTAATTTCATCCGAACCGGATTCGCACCAGATTGCAAGTTTCGGCAGATCAAGGCGTTTCGGGTTTTTCAGACTGAGCTTCTGCCGCGACGCGTTAAAAGGCTGCGGCGTGGCGAGTTTTTCGATCAATTTTTTGTCGTCCTCGGTCAAATCTTTGATGTTATTGCCTTCGTCCAAATCTTCCCACGAAGGCAGAGGCAATTGCCAATCCGTGCCGCCGGCGCGCATTGATCGTTCAAATTTTTCAATTTGTTCGGGCGAATAAAAATCGGCATGTGCCGCGCCGTCAGACAAAGGCGCGGAATCGATGTAGATCAATTTCGCGAGCTTTTCGGGAATACGATCGGCGACTTGCGTGATTAGAACGCCGCCGTAACTATGCCCCGCGAGATAAACATCTTCGAGCTCGTTATATTTGATCAGATTGATCACGTCCGCCGCGTGCGTGTCGAGATTCGTTTCCGCGCTTGCGAGATGAGCCTTTTCGCCGAGTCCGGTCAGCGTTATGGGAAAAACTTCGTGACCTCGCTCGCGCAGTATTTTAGTCACATCTTTCCACGCCCAACCGCCGAGCCAGAATCCGGGAACTAAAACAAATGTCGCCATAGTTAATAATTACAAATAAAAGTTTAGCCTAGCATTTGCTCGACCACTCCGTAGCTTGCTTCCAAAGCGTCGGGTAATTTGCTCGCGTCCGTGCCGCCGCCTTCCGCCATGTCGGGTTTGCCGCCGCCGCGTCCTGCGACGATCGGTGCGATTTCCTGCACAATGCGCCCCGCCTTTACTTTGTCGGTCAAATCGTCCGACACGCGAACGATGAACGAAACTTTATCGTCTTCGGTTCTTGCCAGAATGACCACACCGGATTTGATTTTCGACATTAAAGTGTCGGACAAATGCCGCATTCCGCCTTTGTCCAAACCGTCAACGATCTTGGCGATGACTTTGACGCCGGAAACGTCTTTCGCCTCGTCGCCGTTCGACGATGCGCCGCCGATCGCGCCCGTCGCGATCTTCATTTTCAAATCGTCAATTTCCTTGCGCGTGCGTTTCAATTCTTCCTGCAGTTTTTCAATCGCGTTCGGCAAATTATCGCGCTGAGTTTTTAAGACGCCGAGCGATCGATCGATCAATTTTTCGTCCTCGCGAAAACGCTCGAACGCGTCAAAGCCCGTAATCGCGCGGATTCGGCGCACGCCCGATGCGACCGCTTCGTCCGAAGTGATTTTAAACGAGCCGATATCGCCCGTTGCGCGAACGTGCGTTCCGCCGCACAGTTCTTTGGAAAACGTGCCGCCGCCGACCGACAAAACGCGCACCTCGGAGCCGTATTTTTCGCCGAAAAGCGCCATCGCGCCCGAACGCATCGCTTCCTCGATCGACATTAAATCCGTGTTGACCGGATCATTTTTCAAAATCTCGCGGTTGACCAGATCCTCGATTTCCTGAAGTTCCGTTTCCGAGATCGGCTGGTAATGCGTGAAATCGAACCGCAGATAATTCGGCGCAACGACCGAACCGGCTTGTTTGACGTGGGTTCCCAGAACTTCTTTCAAAGCTGCGTGAACAAGATGCGTCGCCGTATGATTGCGCCGCGTCGCATCGCGTTTCGCAACATCAACCTGCGCCGTGACCGTATCGCCGACGCGAATGACGCCCTTTTCAACTTTCGATTTATGCAGAACAATTCCTGCGACGGGCGCGAACGTATCGAAAACTTTGATCGTGGAGTCGGTGTTGAAAAGCACGCCCGTATCGCCGACCTGTCCGCCTGCTTCGGCATAAAACGGCGTTTCATCCAAAACGATCAAACCTTCGTCGTCAACATCGAGCGCGTCAACCCGCTCGTCATTTTTGACCAGCGCCAAAACCTTCGCACCTTCGACCTCGGTTTTATCGTAACCGTGAAAATTCGATTTCACGCTCGCGTTTTGCAAATCGGCGTAGATCGGATTGATTTTCTCGGCTTGTTTAGTTTTGCCGATTTCAGAAGTTTCCTGTAATTTGGCAATCGCCGCTTCGATTTTTTCGTTAAACTCTTCTTCGCCGATTTCGACACCGCGACTTTCAAGCGAAACGCGAATCAAATCTTTCGGCGTTCCGAATGTATCGTAAAGTTTTGCCAACTCAACAAAATCAATGTCTTTATTTCTAGCGAAAAGCTCGTCTAATTTCTTCAAACCAACCGTCATCGTTGCGCCGAATCTTTCTTCTTCGAGACGCACCATTTTGCCGATGAAATCGCGCTGGATTTCGAGCTCGGGAAAAGCGTCGTTCATCAGATCAATGACGAAATCGCAGACCTGATGGAAAAACAAATTTTGAAAACCGAGATGCTCGCGCCCGTGATAGATCGCGCGGCGCATGATTTTGCGCAAAACGTAATTTCTGCCTTCGTTGCCGGGCAAAATTCCGTCGGCGATGGCAAAAGCCGTCGCGCGCGCGTGATCGGCGACGACGCGCATCGCAAAGCCGCTTTGCGTTTCCGCTTCGTAAAATCTTTCCGCCATTTCCGCCGTTTTTTCGATGATCGGCTTGATCAAATCCGTGTCGTAATTTGTTTTAACGCCCTGCAAAACCGCCGCGACGCGTTCGAGTCCTAAGCCGGTATCAACCGACGGCGCGGGCAGCGGAGTAAGTTCGAAAACGCCTTTTTCAATCTCGTTGCGCTCAAACTGCATAAAGACGAGATTCCAGATTTCCATCGTCGTGTCGCCTTCGCCGTTGACCCATTTCGGATGATTCATTTCCGGGTTATCGGGTTCTTCGCCCATATAATAATGGATTTCCGAACACGGTCCGCACGGTCCGGTGTCGCCCATCTGCCAGAAATTATCCTTGCGTCCGAAAGGCAGAACTCGCTCTGCCGGCGCGCCCGCTTTGATCCACAAATCGCGCGCTTCTTCGTCCGCCGGAACTTCCGCGTCGCCGCCGAAATATGAAAACCAGAGGCGATTTTCTTCCAAGCCCAGTTCATTAACGAGAAAATCCCACGCGAAACGAATCGCGTCTTCTTTGAAATAATCGCCAAAACTGAAATTACCCAACATCTCAAAAAACGTGTGATGCCGCGCAGTTTTGCCGACTTCGTCGAGATCGTTATGTTTGCCGCCCGCGCGGATACATTTCTGCGACGAAACGGCGCGGTTGTAATCGCGTTTTTCGGCGCCCGTGAAAACGTCCTTGAATTGATTCATGCCCGCGTTCGTAAACAAAAGCGTCGGGTCGTTGGCGGGTAAAAGCGGTGATGAATGAACGATTTTGTGTCCGTTCCGCTCAAAATATTCTAAAAATTTCTGTCTGATTTCGCTGCCTTTCATAAATTTATCCGATAAAAAGTTAAAAGAAAATTTTAACATAAAGCCGAAATGAAAAGCATTTTGGCGCAAAAAAATGCCGGACGTTTCCAAATAAACGTCCGGACCTCAATGTAGAAAGGAGACTAACTACATTGATTTACTGCGCTGTCGGAACTGTCCGCGCAGCTGCTTTATCAAGGAGGAGCTTAGAGCAATAAACTCAAATATTACTAAAATCGGACGGCGGAACGAAAAAGCCCCAATTCTTTTCCGTTCCGCTTAAAGAACGCTTTTCCCGTCCGCATTTTTTTCTTCCCCGGCGCGATCTTTTCAAGACTTATGAATTTACGAAAATGCAAACATCTTGGGTCTCATCAATGATTTCGTAAAAAATACGAATTCGGATTCAAAAAAATTATTTTTATTTCAAAAAAAATTGCAGGAGGCATATAATTGAACCAAAAATTGAAAAGTAAGGAGTAAATTTTATGACACAAGCGGCAACGGCTTCGGTTCGGGAAAATGTTTCGGCGCAAGAATGGCAAACCCGCGTCGAACTGGCGGCGGCGTATCGGCTGGTCGCGCTTTACGGCTGGGACGACCTTGTTTTTACGCATATTTCGGCGCGGGTGCCTGGCGCGGAAAACGAATTTTTGATCAATCCGTACGGCTTTTTGTTTGATGAAATTACGGCTTCGAGTTTGGTAAAAATTGATCTGGAAGGCAATAAACTGCTCGATTCGCCGTATTTTATCAATCCGGCAGGCTTTACGATTCACGGCGCGATTCATTCGGCACGTCACGATGTCGGATGCGTTTTGCATATTCATTCGCTTCACGGCGTCGCGGTTTCGACCCAAAAAGACGGACTTCTTCCAATCTCGCAGCAATCAATTTTGCCGCTTTCAAATTTGGCGTATCACAACTACGAAGGCATTGCGCTGAACGAAGCCGAAAAACCGCGTCTGGTGACGGATCTGGGCACGAATAATTTTTTGATCTTACGAAATCACGGACTTTTAACCTGCGGCAGAAGCGCGGCGGAAGCCTTTTTGTTTATGTATATTCTGGAAAGCGCGTGCCGCATTCAGATTTTGGCGCAAAACGGCGGCAAAGAATTGATCCCTGTTCCCGCGCCGATCATCGCTGGCGCACAGGCGCAGGTCGAAGCCGTCACAAAGGGAATGGGCGCGGACCTGGTTTTTCCGTCGCTGCTCAGGAAACTGGACAAAATTGACGATTCTTATAGAAGTTGATTTGTGAAAACTCTTATTAAAAATTAGCCGCGAATGAGCGCGGATTTCGCAGATTTTATTTTTGATTTATCCGTGAAATCCGCGCTCATTCGCGGCTAATCAATTTATTCAGCCCTTAACGGGCATTTTTCCATAGTTTAGCTGTTGCCGTTGCTTCCGTTCGTTGGCGCGACACTCGGTGCATCGTTGTTTTTCGCCATCTGGTCGCGGAACAGATTGAGCAAAAGCAGAGTGCCGATACCGCCGCCGCCGTCGCCGTTTCCATTGCCGCCGCCCGTTGCTAAAATATCGGGCGTGATGCGGACGCCTTTTTCGCCGATCACTTTCAAAGTTTCGACGAGCGCGACACCGTTTGCGCCGAGCGCGTTGACCTGTTCTTTGTAAGCGACACCTTGCGCTTCACCCATCAGGCGAACTTTTTCGGCTTCGGATTTACCCGTTTCCGAAATGTAGTAAGCTTCGCCCTCGGCTTCGCGTTTGCGCTGTTCGGCGCGTTTCGCGGAGATTTCGACACCGACGGTCGCTTCCATCAAACTGCGCTGGTTGTCGGCTTGCGAACTGGTTTTTTCGAGCTCGATACGTTTGATCTCGGCTTCGCGCTGAGCGTTGAACATCGCTTGTTTCTGTTCCGCCAAAATCTTTTCGGTCTGCGTTTTCATCAATTCTTCCGGCAGATGAATGTGGCAAATCAAAACATTGACGACATCAACGTGATATTTCAAAAGATGCATTCGCACGCGGGCTTCGGCGCGTTCCTGTTCTTCGTGGCGATTTTGCAAGTAAGCCATCGCCGAAGATTCGGACGCCTGATTTCTAAAGATCGAGTCAATGAGCGGATGCATCACGTTTTGCACCAATTTTTCGGTACTGCCGATCTTCGCGACCATAAACGGCGCGTCTTCCGGTTTGACGCGGAACACGACGCGGACCTCTAACTGCATCGTGAAACCGTCTTTCGAGATCACCGCAAACGGGTCGAACGAATTTCCGACTTCTTCCGCCGTCCATTCGACCGTCATATTCGTCGTCGGAATAACGATCGGCGTCGTCGCCAGAGTGTTGACGTAATAGCGTCCGGGACCGACGACCGTTTCCTGAATACCGCGATAACCTTCGGGCACGACATAGGCTTCGTGCGCGCCGCTGTCGAGGCGTTTGTCCGCCGGATCGCTGACGAGCTCGGCTTTGATCTGCTCGATGGTCAAATCATCGCCGTCAACCTTGTCGAGTTTTTCCGCCGCGATCGTCACTTGTTCTTCCTCTTCGCGTTCGAGGCGTTCGCGGATTTTCGCCGCCATCGCCCGGCGGATCTCTTCGCCCGGGTCTTTGCCGACGTTCGAAACGATCACCGCGACCTCGCCGGGTTTGACTTCTTTTGCCGATTCCATAATCACTTTGAACATCAGCGGATTGATGTAATAAGTTCCGGGCAAAAGAATATCTTTCTGCGGACCGCGCTGACCGCCGCCCGTGATAAAGGAATTCGAATCCTGAAAGTTATCGTGTCCGGTCGCGGCTTGCGCGACATAATCACGCGGGTCGAGCTGTGCGCCGTCGAGCGCTTCGACCAAACCGATCTGGTTTTCCGAAATGACCGTCGCATCGAAAAGACGCACCGTGAAAAGCCCGGGCTTGATGTCGTTTCCGT
The DNA here is from genome assembly GCA_035536135.1 of Pyrinomonadaceae bacterium. Classification (GTDB taxonomy): domain Bacteria; phylum Acidobacteriota; class Blastocatellia; order Pyrinomonadales; family Pyrinomonadaceae; genus JAFDVJ01. Next base: position 13,052 of record DATLOR010000049.1, read on the forward strand.
CTGTAATCGAAACCGATTGCGTGTGAATACGATAAGTTCCGGGCGTGAGGGTTTCAACCTGCGGACCTTTCTGACCGCCGTTATAGATAAAGCTTTCCGCGTCCTGAAAGTTTTTGTGACCTTTAATCGCACTGGCATGCAGTCTGCCCGGTTCAAGCTGTAAACCGTCGGCAGATGTCATCACACCGATTTTTCCGGGCGGAACCATCGTCGTTTTCGCGATCGAAACATTAAACAGATACGGGTGAATCGCCCATTTTCCGGGCGGCAGAGTGCGCAGCTGAATACCTTTGACGCCGCCTTGCTTGATAAAAGCGATCGGGTCTTGAAAGTTGTTATGCGCGTTCTGCGCGCGGTCGGGCGCAAAATTGCTGCCCATCGGCATCGGTTCGCCGTCGATCGCTTCGATCACGCCGAGCTCGTCCGCGCCGATCTCGACGAGCGGAACTTTTTGAACGACGCGCACGATCGGATACAAAACAAAATGCAGTCCCGGCTTTAAGACTTCGGCTTGAATACCGATTTCGCCGTCGGTTGCGACAACGCGACCTTGCGCCATTTTCGTTCCCAGATAGCGGCGTTCTTTAATTCCGACTTCGGTTGCGCCGATATTGACCAAAAATCGCGTAATGATATACCAAAGTATGGCTAAGCCGATAACTGCGGCGACACCAAAAAAAATAAGTAAATTCTGATTCATTTTATTTTCCTCAAGAAAATTTTGCAGAGTTAAAAGCCGGAAAATTTATCGCTGTGCGGCTAAAAAATCCCGTCTTTTCACGCTCATTTTGACTATTTTCAAAAATTATCCTCTGACTTCCTGCGCAAATTCCTGATTTCTTCTTTTAACCAAAACAATGCGCCCGAAGTTCTTTCCTGTTGGGGAAGAGTGCGGAAATGGCTGTCCAACAAATCAGCCAAATCCAGTGCCGTTAAATTTTCTATCCGGTTTTCTCGCCAAAGTTGTATCACATTTTCCGAAATTTCGGAAAATGTTTTCGCGTTTTCGCTTTCCGAAGCCAGAAAGAGAAGTTCGATTGTCTTCTTCCGGTCGGGCAAATCGCGCCAGATTTTTTCAAATTCGAAAGCTTTTTCGGTTTTTTCAACAAGAATCCGACGCACTTTTTCCGCTTCTTTTGCCTTGATCCGTGCATTTTCTTCACGTTCAAACGCACGAAGTTCTTCGTGCGTCGGCTGAAACAGCGGACGGAAGTTTTCGGCTTCAAAGTTTTTCGGCGGATTTTGTTCTAAAGGAAGGAATTTTCGCCGCTTAGCAGAAATTGCCAGCAGTGCGACAGCCGATAAAGCGACCAAAATTGTAAAAAGGATGAGCATTTTTGCCCAAGCACACGCGGCGGACTTTACTAAAAACATCTTCCGAGCGCTGCCTTCGTAATTTGTTATACGAGTATAATATAAATTAAGTTCTAAATTTCTTCAACGATCGATTCGCCGTTCGAAAAATCTTTTGAGGTCCATTGCCACTGCTCATACAGGCGAATTTTTCCGTTCGCTAAAATTTCGGGTTTCGAGACGCATTTTCCCGCCATTAATTCGCCTTGTTTATTCAAATGCTGATAATTCATCTCGAGCGAATCATCATCAAAAACCTTGGCGATCAAATTGCCGAAAATAATTTCCCCGCCCCAATATTCCGCCCAGACGACATTTCCTTTTTGGTGATAATAAAAGCGGGTTTCACCAGAAACTTCGCCGGTTTCCGAGTTTTGAACGGATTTGAAAACGCGTTTGTCGTAATTGATTTTACTCATTTTCGTCGTAATTTCCGGAAGCGATTTCGCGCATTTTGTTGCTTACGAGATCGTAGGAAAAGCCCTGCCGCAGAAGATAGTCGTAAAACTTTTTCGCGTCTTCGCGCGTTTCTGGTTTGCCTTTGAGCCGCAGTCTTTTATTGATCGCGCGTTCGATGATCTCTTCTTCGGGCGTTTCTTCGAGGGCTTTTTCGAGTGCCGCTTCGACGGTTTCCTTATCGAGCTTTTTACCGGCGAGCTTCATCTTCAAAACACGCTTTCCGACCGGTTTCTGGCGGATCTGCGAAGCGGCGAAATTTTTGGCAAACTGCGCGTCGTTGAGATAATTGTATTCCTTGAGCTTTTCGATCACGCTGTCGACGATTTCCTCGTTCGTCCATTCTTTTTCAAGCAGGCGTTCGCGCAATTCCTTGATCGAACGCTGTTTGTAGGTCAGCAGATTAACGGCGCGGTCAAATGTTTTTTGGCGCGATTTTGCCGCGTCTTTAATGATGCGGTCTTTTTCTTCTTTGATTTCCAATCGCTTGCGCCACATAATTTTCGTAATCTCAATTCTAAACTTCCCAATCTAAAATCTAAAATCTAAAATCTAAAATCTATGGATGGAATTTTAATCATCGACAAACCCGTCGGAATTACTTCACACGACGTCGTCGCGCGCTGCCGCCGAATTTTGAAAACAAAACGCATCGGACACACGGGAACACTCGACCCGTTTGCGACCGGCGTCATGGTCATTCTCGTCGGCAAAGCAACGCGGCTTGCTCAATTTCTGGACAAAGACGCGAAGGAATACGAGGCGATCGTCCGATTCGGTTTTGAAACCGACACGGGCGATCGAACGGGCGAATTACGAATTACGAATTACGAATTACGGGAGGTTTCAACTGAAGAAATCGAAGAGGTTTTGAAGGATTTTCGCGGCGAAATTTTGCAAACGCCGCCGATGTTTTCGGCGAAAAAGGTCGAAGGCAAAAAACTTTACGAACTCGCGCGCAAAGGCATCGAAATCGAACGAAAACCTGTCCGCATCACGATTTATGAATTACGAATTACGCATTATGATTCCGCGAAAAAGACTAATGACGCGGGACTTGAGACTTGGGACTTGGGACTAAAAGTCGCATGTTCAGCCGGGACATATATTCGCGTTTTGGCGGAAGATATTGGAAAAAAAATCGGAGTCGGCGCGCATCTCGCGGAATTGCGAAGAACGAAAGCGGGAAAATTCGGGATCGAAAAGAGCGTCACGCTTGAAAAACTGGAAGAGATCGCCGCAGCGGAAAACGGGCTCGCGGAAATTCTGATTTCGACGAACGAAGCGGTTTCGCATCTCGCGGAGGTGAAATTATCAAGCGAGGAAGTCGCCAAAATTAAAAACGGCGTGAAACTAAAGCGCGTTTCGGACGAATTAAAAGACGGCGAATTTTTGCGCCTGACGGAAAGCGAAAATTTGCTCGCGATCGGTTTTTACAATGAAGCGGAAAAAACTGTTCAACCGAAACTGGTTTTAGTGTAAAATGTTGCAAAAGAGGGAATTAAAGATGAAAACAAAACATTTGGCTTTGGGAGTTGGCGGTGCGGTCGGCGCGGTCGTTGCCTGGAAATTGCTTTCACGCGCTGAAACGGTTGAGTGGCACACGGTTTCCGACAAGATCGTTCACGCGGAAAATTCGCATTTTGTCGAAATTGACGGCGCGACCGTCCATTTTCAGGAATTCGGCGATGCGTCGAATCCGACATTGCTTTTGATTCACGGTTTTACGGCTTCCGCGTATGTTTGGAAAACGGTCGCGCCGCCGCTCGCGGACGAAGGTTTTCACGTGGTCGCGGTCGATCTGATCGGCTTCGGTTATTCGGACAAACCTTCGTGGTTTGATTACAAGATCACCTCGCAGGCGCGGATGATCTCGCGTTTTATGGACAGATTAGGCATCGGGCGCGCCACGGTTGTCGGCAGTTCTTACGGCGGCGCGGTCGCTTTGACGCTCGCCCTAGATTACGCGGAACGGGTCGAAAAACTCGTTCTTGTCGATGCGGTGATCAACGACGAGGCGACGAATCATCCGATTATGAAACTGGCGAAAATTCCGGGCGTCGGCGAGCTTCTCACGCCGTTTTTAATTGATTCGAAAGCATTTATGAAGATGAGAATGCAGGGCACGCTCGCGCCCGCGAATCATCATCTGATCACGAAAGACCGCATCGAATCGATCATTCGCCCGCTTCACGCAAAAGACGGGCACAACGCCGTGCTGCAAGCCGGCAGAAATTGGGACGCAAGCCGCATCGAGACGGACGCGCATTTGATAAATCAGCCGACGCTGATCATTTGGGGCGAAGAAGACACGGTCATCCCGATCCACAACGGCGAAACGCTTTACAATTCCATACTTAATTCACGCCTGGTCGTGCTGAAAAATTGCGGGCACGTTCCGCAGGAAGAAAAACCCGAACTTTTTGTCAATCTGGTGAGCGGGTTTTCGCACGATCGAAAGGGAAAGATAGAGACAACGGAAAGCGAAGAAATGCGGCTCGGCGGAGATCGGGAATAAAAATGAAAGGAACTTTAGTTACTCGAAGCGCGTAATTTCTTCTAACAGTTCCTACAATTTCAAATAACTGCGAGGTTTTAAAAATGTTCTGTCCAAAGTGCAGTCAAGAGCAAGTTTCCGATGAAACGCGTTTTTGTTCGCGGTGCGGTTTTCAGCTGAATGTCATTAAAGCGCTGCTGACGAACGACGATTTTCCGCCAAACACCGAAATTCAAAAACCGGAGCGCCGCCTTCTGCGCAAGCGTGATCTGACGATCGGCGCGGCAATAATGTTTCTTTTCGCGCTTATCTCCGCTGCCATTACGGTTGATATGCCGCCGTCGCACAGCGCGCGAATCATATTGCTGACTGTTGGTTGGCTCGTTCTGACGCTATTGATAAATATTAAACCGATCTTTCAATATTTCGTACGCGGCGAGATTTCGGCTGGCGATCGGGAATCGCTTGATTCAAAATTCAAAACGCAAACCGGTTTGCCGAACGGATTTCAAAATCCCGCACTGCCCACAGCCCACAGCATTCCGGCGGATTTAATGATGCCGACCGCTGCCAATACGGCAGAAATGGTGCAGCCGCTGAGCATCACCGAACCGACCACGAATTTGCTGAATAAATAAAATTAGTCACCACAAAGGCACAGAGAAATTTAAAAAAACTCTGTGCCTTTCCGGTCTCTGTGGTGAAAAAAATCTTACAACTTCAGATCTTTCTTTACTTCCTTCGGACTCGTCGGTTTCGTAAAAATCGAATCGGGAATCGGTTTGTTGAATTCGATCGTCTCGTAATTGATGCGCGAGGTGTGCACGCCGCGTGAAAAATGATCGATAATGAAAGGCGTTTTGATGCCCTGAACCTCAACGAATTGTGCATAGCGGTCTTCTTCTTTGGTATCTTCACCGTCGGGATTCGTGCGTTTGTAGATCGTTTTTGACGGAAATCCTTCCGCCGTAAATTCAAACTCGACCGTGAAACCGTCGCCCCCGTAAGTTAATTTGACGACGTCGTTCCGTTTGCCCAAAGTCGCTTCGCGTTTTCCGACATAAGTTAAATCCGCTTTGCCGCGCCAATTTTCACGCAAAAGATTGTCGAGACTCGCATTAATTCCGCGCTTGAAATCCTTGACCTGCGTTTCGGTTTGAACGTTTATTACTTCGGCGGTGGCATCGAAAATCCATCCGGTGTCGCCGGTATTTGTCTGCACGGCTTTTTTGCCGAATTCTTTAAATTCGGTGCGTTCCCTGTCGGGAAAAACGATGACATCAACAAATGTCTGAAAAGAACCGATCATCCCGTCGCGTATAACGCTGAATTTCCCGCGACCGATTTGCGATCTGACCTTCAAATAGTTATCGCCGCCCAAAACCTGCACGGCTTTCTTCAAAACCGCTTCGGCTTTTTCGTCCGTTTTTTGAGCCGCACCGCTGATTGCCAAAAAACACAGGCAGAACCATAAACCGATAGTTTTCGAAAGAGAAAATATTTTGATTTTCATAATAAAAAAGGCTTTGATGGGATTTTATCACCAAAGCCTTTGATGCGAAAAGTTTTTTTTGGTTTGATTCGCCCGAAAAAATTTGTTTTACGAAATTCGATGCGCAGTGATGTCGAACGTAAATTTTAGTTCGTGTTTGATGCGGACAAAACCGTGAAAGGCATTGGTCGCGTTGACGTTGAATTTTTTACGGTTGATCTCAAATTCGCCGACGGCGCGAAAACCCTCGCCGCTGATCGTTACCGCTGCGGGAATCTCGACGCGGCGCGTGACGCCGTGCAGGGTCATCTCGCCGCCGATTTCAGCCTTGAACGCGCCGCCGACGAATTTTCCCTTGACATCGGTGCTTTTGAACGTGATTTCCGGATATTTCGCGCTTTCCAGAACGATCTCATCCAGTTCCTTATTGATGATTTTTTTCTGTTCGGGCGTAAATTCATCGCTTGTTTCTTCGAGCGAATCGGCGCGAATCGTCATTTGCAAAGACGCCGGACTAATCGCATTGAGCGACAGACCGGCTTCGCCCGAAAAATCGCGCACGGCGATCAAATGATCGTGTCCTTTGAACCAGGCGAGTCCGCCGCGCGATGCTTTGACCATAAATTTGCTTTGGCTTGCATCGATCTGATAGCGGACGAGTTCCAAAGACAAATTTTTTCCGAAGTTTTCCTGTGTTGGCGTCGCAATATGGTTTACGGGAGCGGCAAAAATTGCAGTCAGCACAAGAATTATGCATAAAAAAACGACATATATTCTCATACTTTTTCCTCCTTGAATCTTTTTGTTTTGAGAAAAACAAAAAGGCTTTAGCGAATTTTCTCACTAAAGCCTTTGATGCACGGGAAAGTTTTTTTGGTTTCTTTTAGTTCAAACTAAATGTGTCCATCGGTTTCACGACGATCTCGCCGTCTTCGGCGTCAACCAGAAAGCGCGTTGACGATTTCCATTCGTTGGTGATCGGCAATTTTACTTTTTGGTCAATATGGCGTTTCAGGAAGCGCGCACCGTAAGCCGGAGAGAAACCTTTTTCCGTTAAAGCGTCGATCGCTTTTTCGGTGATTTCGACGAGCTTGCCCTGGCGTTCCATCCGCCGTTTCAATTTCGCCAGATAGATCTTGGCAATTTCCTTAACTTCGTCCATCGTCAGCGGCGAGAAGATGACGATCTCGTCGATGCGATTTCTGAATTCGGGCGAAAATCTCGTTTCGGCGGCTTTCATCACATCGCCTTTGATTTCCTTCATTTCGCCGCGTGATTTCATTCCGAAACCGAGCGGTTTTTCGTATTTTTTGAAGTTATCCGAACCCAAATTCGAGGTCATAATAACGATCGCGTCCGAAAGATAAACTTTCTTGCCGCGTCCGTCCGTCAACCAGCCTTCGTCAAAGGCTTGGAGGAAAATATTCATCAAATACGGATTCGCTTTTTCGACTTCATCGAGAAGCAAAACGGTGTACGGATTTTCCCTGAGTTGTTCGGTCAAGATCCCGCCGCGCTCCGAGCCGACAATGCCGCGCGGCATTCCGATCAGCTTTTCGATGCCGACCGTGCCTTCGCCGTACTCGCTCATATCGATGCGCACCATTTTTGCTTCGTCGCCGAACATAAATTCGGCAACGGCTTTCGCGAGTTCGGTCTTGCCGACGCCCGTCGGTCCGAGGAAAAGCAGCACGCCGTCGGGCGCGTAGTGATTTTCCTTAAGCGGTCCTTTGTTCAAACGGAGTCTTTCGGCGACGGCGCGAACCGCGTCTTTTTGTCCGATCACGCGATTTGCCAATTGATCTTCCATGACCGAAAAACGGTCGGAAGTGTCGCGGTAGATCATATCCTGCGGAATCCGCGATTCCTGCGAAATGACCTGAATGATATGTTCGGGCTTGACGACGAGCGAACCGGGTTCGTTGATCTCGACCTTCACGCTCGCGGTGTCGAGCCAACCGATCGCTTTATCCGGTAAATGCAGATTGCGAATATATTTCGGCGACATTTCGAGAGCCGTGTTGATGGCTTCGTCGGAAATCGTCACCGAGTAATTTTTTTCTAATCTTGGTCTTAAGCCAAGCAAAATCTCGCGTGTTTCGGCGATCGTCGGTTCATCAACTTTGACCAGCCGGAAACGTCGCGCCAAGGCTTCGTCTTCGCCGATATATTCTTTGTATTCGGTCAAAGTCGTTGCGCCGATGATGCGCAGTTCGCCGCGTGCAAGCGAAGATTTGAACATATTCGCCGCGTCGCTTGATGTTCCGAGCGCCGCGCCCGCACCGATGATCGTGTGCGCTTCGTCAATGAAAAGAATCAGATTTTCCTTTTCCTTGACTTCGTCGATAATTCCTTTGATGCGTTCCTCGAACATCCCGCGCAGCATCGTTCCGGCGACGAGTCCGCCCATTTGAAGCTGAACGATATGCGCGTCGCGCAATCTGGCGGGAACTTTTTCGGGTTCGAGCTCGATCAGGCGCGCGAGTCCTTCGACGACCGCCGTTTTGCCGACACCGGGTTCACCGACGAGCATCGGCGAATTCGAGCGTTCGCGGTGACAGAGAATCTCGATCATCTGACGGATTTCTTTTTCGCGTCCGATCGTCGGCGGAATTTTGTCCTGCCTTGCTAATTTATTCATCGAAACGCCAAAATGCCGGAGATAGCTCGGAAGTTCGTACTTTTGACGAACGCGTTCTTCTTCTTTTTCGCGTTTGTGAATCCGTGTGCGCGCCGTTTGCGCGACTTCGTCCGAAGGCACGCCCAAATTTTGCAGAACGTCGTTTAAAACGCTTCTTTCATCGTTTGAAAGAACGTAAAAAATATCGCTGGCATCAATTACCCGGCGACCTTGCGACCGCGCGCGGTCCATCGAGCGTTTGAAAAGTTCGGTTGTTTCGGGCGCAATGCGGAAACCTTTGCCCGTATGCTGCCTGCCGGTTTCCATCCGCTTTTCGATCAGCAATTTCACGGAACGCGGATCAACCGCCAAATCGCGCATCGTCGAGTTAAAAAGTTCGGCTTCTTCATCAGCCAAAGCGTGAAGAATATGCTCGATCGAAATATAATTTTGGTCGCGTTTTTTCGATTCATCCAATGCAACCTCTAAAACACGCCGTCCGCTCTCGCTGAATTTGTCCTTGTATGCGTCTATATCTGCCATAAATCTCTCTTAAATAAAAACTAAACCTTTGATGCCGAAAAGCAACGCTGTTCTGCCTAAAATATCATAGCACTTTGCCGTCAATAGCGGAAAGATTTTTAAAAATAATCCTGAAAATATCTGCCTTCAAATACTAAATTATTCCCGCTAAACACTTTATTCCGCCGCTTCGGCAACTATTAAAAATGACCGGCGGACAATTTCCCGATTCGGGACGAAAAAAACACAAAGCCGAATCGATTAATTCCAGCCAAAAAGCGATTTGATGATCGCCTTTGTGCCTTCCGCGCCCGTTAGTTCGAGTGCAACAAAATCCGTTCCCGATTCGACACTTAATTTGAAATTCAAAAACGGACAGCATTGCCGCTCCAAATCGATAATTTCCGCTAAATCCTGCAAGATCGCGGGCTTTAGCGGAAATTTGTAAATAAAGCCGTGTTCGATTTCGGTCGAATCAACCAGCAGCTCGGCGGTTTTATCGAGATAATTTTTGCGCCGCGCCTGTAATTCTTGATCGGTCAAATAACAGGCGATCGGAATTTCCGGATTCATTTTATTCGCCGGCGGTCTGCGCCAGAGCTTTGCCGACCTGCACCCGCGCCGGACGCAGCAGACGGTCGCCGAATCTATAACCGCGTGAATATTCGGCGGTGATTTTGCCGTCTTTTTCCGCGTCGGTCTCAACCATATCGATCGCTTCGTGGATTTCGGGGTTAAAATCCGCGCCGATCGACGGAACGGCTTCGACACCGACGCTCATCAGGGCTTGCTCGAACGAACGCGCCGTGCCTTTGACGCCGCCGAGCAGATGTTCGAGCGAAGAATCTTTCTCCGCGTGATCGATCGCCAAATTTAAATTATCCAAAACCGGCAAAAGCGTCGTCAGAAAACTGAACTGACCCTGCTTGGCGCGGTCTTCCAGAGATTTCTGCATCCGTGAGCGCATTTCCTGCGTTTCGCGTTCCATCTGAGTTTTGACTTCTTCGAATTTTGCCTGCACGCCGACGAGCTTCGATTCCGCCGCTTCGCGCCGTTCGGTTTCGGTTTTGAGTTTATTTTCAAGCTCGGTTTCGCGCATTGATTTTACTTGCTGTTTCGGAGTTTCTTCCTCGAACTCCGTATTTTCGTCTTCCGTTCCGTTTAAAATATCTTCTAATATCTCTTCGTTATTAAAATCTTTTTCGTTCATCTTTTTTTTATTAAACCAACTCATAAATTTTGATAAATAATTTGCTCACTTCAGTCTAACAAACCATTTATCTTTTGGGAAAAATTAGCCACGAATTACCGCGAATTACACAAATTCTTTTTGTTTTATTCGTGCCGATTCGCGTTCATTCGCGGCTAAAAATCTTACGCCGAAGCCGTCGCCGATTCGGGCGTGAATTTCAGCGCGCCGTTTTCAGCCGCGACGTGAATCGTCTGCCCGCTGCGGATTTCGCCGTTCAAAAGTTTGATCGCGAGCGGATTCTGGATCAGCGTCTGAATCGCCCGTTTCAAAGGTCGCGCGCCGTACGTCGGGTCGTAGCCTTCCGCGACGAGCAGTTCTTTTGCCGAATCTTCGAGCACGATCGAAATTCCGCGCTCTCCCAGATTTTTACGCAGTTTTTCAAGCTGCACATCGATGATCTGCGCGATTTGGTCGCGGGCAAGCTGCGTAAAGACGACAATATCGTCAACGCGATTCAAAAATTCGGGTTTGAAATGCCCGCGCAAAACGTCCATCACCATTTCTTTGATCGGCGTGTCAACGAGCGCCGCCGATTGAATTTCACGCGAACCGAGGTTCGAGGTCATGATCAAAACCGTGTTTTTGAAATCGACCGTTCTGCCTTTCGAATCCGTCAGTCGCCCGTCATCGAGAATCTGCAAAAGCACGTTGAAAACGTCCGGGTGCGCTTTTTCGATTTCGTCAAAAAGTACGACCGAATAAGGACGGCGGCGAACGGCTTCCGTGAGCTGCCCGCCTTCGTCGTAGCCGACATATCCCGGCGGCGCGCCGATCATCCGCGCAACCGCGTGTTTTTCCATATATTCCGACATATCGAGCCGCACCATCGCGCGTTCGTCGTCGAACATAAATTCCGCGAGCGCCTTCGCCGTTTCGGTTTTACCGACGCCTGTCGGTCCGAGGAAAATAAACGAACCGATCGGACGATTCGGGTCCTGCAAGCCGGCACGCGCGCGGCGCACGGCATTCGCGACCGCTTCCAAGGCTTCATCCTGCCCGATCACGCGCTTGCGAAGATTCGTTTCCATCGTTACGAGCTTCTGCATTTCGCCTTCGAGCATTTTGCTCACGGGAACGCCCGTCCATTTGGCGACGACCTCCGCGACATCTTCTTCGTTGACCTCTTCCTTCAAATAAACGCCGTCTTTCTGCAAATCTGCAAGTCTGGTTTGTTCGCTTTCGAGCTGTTTTTCAAGCGTCGGGATCGTGCCGTACTGCAATTCGGCGGCTTTATTGAGATCGCCCGCATTTCGGGCTTGTTCGAGCTGAAGTTTCGCTTCTTCGAGCTTTTCTTTGCCGATACGCATTTTACCGATCTCGTCTTTTTCCGACTGCCATTTCGCCTTCATTCCGCCCGATTTTTCCTGCAAATCGGCGATGCGTTTTTCGATGTCGGTTAGGCGTTCTTTCGATTTCTCGTCGGTTTCACGCGAAAGCGCCTGTTTTTCGATTTCAAGCTGTAAAATCTCGCGTTCCAGAACGTCGATCTCGACCGGCAGCGAATCGATTTCGATCCGCAGTTTCGAAGCGGCTTCGTCGATCAGATCGATCGCTTTGTCGGGCAAAAATCTGTCCGTGATGTAGCGATTCGAAAGCGTCGCGGCGGCGACGATCGCCGAGTCCGTGATACGCACGCCGTGATGAACTTCGTATTTTTCCTTCAAACCGCGCAGGATCGCGATCGTATCTTCGACGTTCGGTTCGCCGACATAAACCTGCTGAAAACGTCTTTCGAGAGCTTTATCTTTCTCGATATATTTCTGGTATTCGTTCAAAGTCGTCGCGCCGACGCAGCGCAGCATTCCGCGCGCTAAGGCAGGTTTGAGCATATTCGAAGCATCGATCGCGCCTTCCGACGCGCCCGCACCGACGAGCGTGTGAAGCTCGTCGATAAACAAGATTATCTGTCCGTCCGACTTTTCGATCTCCTTCAAGACGGATTTCAGACGGTCTTCAAACTCGCCGCGGTATTTCGCGCCCGCAAGCATCGAACCCAGGTCGAGTCCGACAAGCTTTTTGTTTTTCAAAGTTTCCGGCACATCGCCCGAAACGATTCGCTGCGCCAAACCTTCGACGATCGCCGTTTTACCGACGCCGGGTTCGCCGATCAGAACCGGATTGTTTTTCGTACGGCGCGATAAAACCTGGATCGTCCGGCGAATTTCGTCGTCGCGCCCGATGACCGGGTCGAGTTTCCCTTTGCGCGCGCGTTCCGTTAAATCAACCGCGTATTTTTCGAGCGACTGAAAATTCTCTTCGGCATTCTGGTCGGTGATCCGCGCACCGCCGCGCATTTCGGTGATGACTTTCGCGGCATCTTCTTTCGTGACGCCGTTCGAACGCAGGATTCGTCCCGCATCGCCGTCTTTTTCGCCCGCGATCGCCAAAAGTAGATGCTCGGTCGACATATATTCGTCCTGCATCGCTTCGGCTTCTTTCTGCGCTTCCTGAAAAATCGTGTTGATGCGCGACGAAAAATACTGCTGACCGCCCGAAACCTGCGGAAAACGCGCAATCGCCGCGAGCGTATCGGTCAAAATCGTCTGCGCGTTGGCGCCGATCTTACCAAGAATCGGGCGCAAAGTTCCTTCCTTCTGCTCAAGCATCGAAGCGAGCAGATGTTCGGGTTCAACCTGTTGGTTCTGATTTTTTTCGGCAACGCCGATGGCTTCCTGAACTGCTTCCTGTCCGCGAATTGTAAATCTGTCGAATCTCATTGTTTTAAGAAAAATTTGCCGCGGATAAACGCAGATTTCGCGGATAAATTATTAAAAGTAATCCGCGAAATCTGCGTTTATCCGCGGCTGAAAAATTAAGCGTTAGCCGTTTCCGACTTGGCTTTTGTTTCAATTGTTTTCGGCTGTGCCGTGCCGCTTGCTTTGATTTCGATGCGGCGCGGTTTGGCTTCCTCGCGTTTGGCGAGCGTCAAACGTAATACGCCGTTTTCAAACTCGGCGTTCGCGTTTTCGCTCTGGACGGTCGGCGGCAGCGTGAACGAGCGCGTAAAGCTTCCATAGCTTCTTTCGACGCGATGGAAATTGTCGCTTTCGTCTTTTTTCTCGAACCGGCGTTCGCCGTGAATCGTCAGGACGTTGTTTTCGATCGAAATTTCAACGTCTTCCGGCTTCATTCCGGCAAGCTCGGCTTCGAGCACGATCTCGTTTTTATTCTCGAAAATATCGACTTGCGGACTCCACGCGCCGCGCATTAAATCGCTTTCGTTATTACCGCGGGAAAAACTTGAAGTAAACAATCGGTTCACTTCATCCTGCAAACTTCGCATTTCACGAAAAGGGTCGTATTTGATGATGTTCATAGAAAGTTTCCTCCTAAAATATTTATTTTGTTTTGACTAGCAATTATAGATAAAATTGTAGTCTGAAATAATAATAAAACCTGAGTGTGGTGTTGTCAAGTATTCAGGGTGAAAAATTAGAATTCATAAAAATTTAACTTTTGCGCTTTTTTAGATGACACTCTGCGCTTTTGTCGGTTATATTTAGCGAGAGCAACTTTCCAAAATAACAGCCGATGTTTCAGAAATTTCTTGAAATTCAGTATTAGTTTGCGGCTGATTTATAAAAAATGAAAATTCTTCGTGAAATATTTTCGCCCTTAATTGCGGTGATTGCCGCGTTTATCGTCGGCGGCATTATCGTTTTGCTGATCAAGGATAATCCGTTTGAAACTTACAGGATTCTGCTGGCAAATTCGTTCGGTTCGGTGAAAGACATCGGTTGGACGCTTTTTTATGCGACGCCTTTGATTTTTACGGGACTCGCGGTCGCCGTTGCCTTTCGGTGCGGACTTTTTAACATCGGTGCGGAAGGTCAGCTGTATGTCGCGTCGTTTGCGACCGCCTGGGTCGGCATCAAGTTCGGCGGCACGGTGGTCGATGTTTTCGGCAAACAGGAAGACTGGTCGTGGATGAGTCTGCCGGCGATCCTGCTCGTGCCGCTCTGTATTTTGACGGCGGCAGTCGCGGGCGGAATCTGGGGCGCGATTCCGGGAATTTTGCGCGCGAAATTCGGCTCGTCGGAAGTTATCAACACGATTATGCTGAATTTTACGGGTATCGCACTCGTCAGCTATTTTACGCAGTACCATTACAAAATTCCGGGCGACCCGATTCTGCAAACCGCGCCGATCGGCAAAGCCGCCTACATTCCGCAGCTCAAGGAATATTTTTCGTTCATTCCCGACGACGTGCCGCTTAATTTTGCATTTTTGATCGCCATTTTGATGTGCGTACTCGTATATATTTTCCTCTGGAAAACAAAATGGGGCTACGAGCTTAGGGCGGTCGGGCAAAACGCTTCGGCGGCGGAATACGGCGGAATTTCACCGCAAAAACAAATCATTATCGCGATGACGATTTCGGGCGCGCTTGCCGGATTGGTTGCGATCAACGAGGTTTTGGGTTCGCGCCATAATTATTACGACGGCTTTTCGGCGGAACTCGGATTTTTGGGAATCGCCGTTGCGCTTCTCGGAAGAAATCATCCGCTCGGCGTTTTCGTCGCGGCGATATTTTTCGCGGTTCTGATGCGCGGCGAAATTTTCGTCGACGCTTTTACGCGCTACGTTTCCAAAGACATCGGCTTGATCCTGCAAGCGATTGCGATTTTGTTTGTGGCTTGTTTGCAAAAATACTCGAAGAAATAAAAATATGTCAGAGCTTTTAACTTTATCCTTAATTTTTTCGGCAATCCGGCTGGCGACACCTTTGATTTTCGCGGCGCTCGGCGGAATGTTTTCCGAGCGTTCGGGAATCATCAACATCGCGCTCGAAGGCTTGATGCTGGCGGGCGCATTTACGGCGGCGGTGGCGACTTACCAGCTCAATAATCCGTATATCGGTTTGCTCTGCGGAATGGCGGCGGGCGGCGTGATGGCGCTCGTTTACGCGATTGCCGTGATCCAATTTGAAGCCAATCAGGTCGTTGCGGGAACGGCGATAAATTTTCTGATGCTCGGTTTGCCGCAATTGATCAGCGGCGCGGTTTACGATTCGTCGGGTTCGACGCCGCAGATCGCCAAACAGTTTCTCTTGATCGAATTTTTTAACCGGCTTTCGATTGCCTCGATTCTCGCTTTTTTGCTTGTTCCGCTCTGCTGGTATGTTTTGTATAAAACGCCGTTCGGTTTGCGGCTCCGGGCGGTCGGCGAAAATCCGGCGGCGGCGGATGCGGCGGGCGTCAATGTTATCAAATTAAGATATTTCGCGGTGATTTTGTCGGGCGTTCTGGCGGCGGCGGGCGGCGCGTATCTGTCGATCGGACAATCTTCGCTCTTTACGCGCGGAATGACGGCGGGACGCGGATTTATCGCGCTTGCCGCGTTGATTCTGGCAAAATGGAAACCCGTGCCGGTGCTGTTCGCCTGTCTCTTTTTCGGACTGACCGAAGCGTTGACGATCCAAATTCAGGGCGTTTTCAAACTTCCTTCGGGCGACGAGATTCCCGTGCAGTTTATTCAAATAATTCCGTATGTTTTGACGATTATCGTGCTCGCAGGTTTTATCGGCTTATCGCGTGCGCCGAAGGCTCTGGGCATTCCGTACAGCAAAGAAAAATAAAGGAAGCAAGTTTTAATGGCTTGCTTCCAGTTTTAGATTTAGTAATTGATTAAGCGAAATGCCTTGCTGCATCGCTTCAATCGCCAGCTGGCGGTGCATATATTCGGGCATCCGCAAAACAAGCCGTCCGCTAAAAGAGCGTTTGCCGAAAGGCTCGGGAATCGGTTCGCCGGATTCCTTCAAATCATTCAAAACAAAGCTGACAACCTCTTTGATTTCGCGCAAGGCTTCTTCCTGCGTGTCGCCGTGTGCGGCTAACGAAGGAAATTCGGCAACACGGGCGACAAACGCCTCGTCCGCATCCGACCAACCGACGCTGTAAAGATAATGTTCCGCTTTCGGCAAACTTTCTTTTTTAGTTTTAAGTTGTTTTTTACTGTTCATTTTTCTTATCTTCTTCAAGATCTCTTAATTTACGCAAAGCGTTAAGAACCTGCTGCACTTGATAAGGTTTCGCCTTTTTATCTTTCCCTTTCTGCAAGTTGATTCGCGGATCGCCCTGCCAGGGAGTTTTAAATATATGATGACTGCCGCTCACGCGATAGTTTCCAAAAAATTG
>DATLOR010000050.1:0-2932 GCA_035536135.1 Pyrinomonadaceae bacterium
TTTTGATATAGATACGCGAGAAACGCGATGATCACCCCGGCAAGTAAAATTCCGGAGAGAACCAAAGCCCAGCCGACAAACGGCAATTCAAAGCGAAAGAAAGCGTTAAAAGGTTTTCCGCCCGCCGGATTGGGCATAAAAGTTCCGGCGCGATAGACGGCTTGCGTGAAAATCGAGCCGCCGCTGATCGAACCGATCACGGCAATCGCAAAAAGGCTCGAAAAGATCGCCATCGCTTCGACCTTGACCTTGTCTTTCAAGAGGTAAACGACCGCGATCGCAAAACAAACGAGTGCGATTCCGTAGCTCAAGCTGGCGACGCCGACGTGGATCGGTCGCCAGTATGAATCGAGAATCGGCATCAGATTCGAATGCTCGCCGCCGATAAACCGCGCCAGTGTCAGGATCAATGCCGCGAGCGGCAACGTGAATGCGCTCAGGAATTGAAAGTTTTTGCGATGCGCGACAAAAAGTGTCGTGATTCCCGCGCCGAACGCGAAAGCAAGACTCAAATCGTAAAGATTGCCGAACGGAATATATCGAAAAACCCACGGTTTGATGGTGTTTCCGCTTGCCTGAAGCTGAACCAGCTCGAATTCGTAAGTGTTCACCCAGCGCACCAGCCAGCTCGCCAGATTGAGAAATACGCCGAGCGTTGCGCCCCACAAACCGATCTTTTGCGCCATTTCAGACGGCGCGTAAAGATTCGTTAGTTGAAAGAGCGCGGCTAAAATGTAGCAAGCCAGGGCAAGCATCATCAAAGCCGTGTCGGAAATAAATCCCGTGCCGATCTGAATCCGCAAACCCAACATCACAAACGCACCGGCAAGTGCCAGAATTGCGGGCAAATATGATGAAAAATTCGTCGGTTTTTCCGATTTTTCACGTGCCGTAAAAACTTCGTTCTGAATTCTGTTGACTTCTTCCATAATTTTTTTGTACTGCTAAATTTTTTGTTCCGGTATTTCATTAGACGCGATTGATTCGACAATGGTTTTAAATTTATCTTCAAACGCCAGATGATTCCGGTTTGCGTTTCCGCCGAAAACGATTTCAAACTCGTTTTCGCTCTTTTTATCGATCATCGCCCACACGCGTTTGTGCGAGATGAAAAAGACGAACATCAATGCTCCGATCAGTCCGAAACCGCCGATATACCAGGCGATAAAAGCCGCGTTAAACGGGTCGTATTTGATCGACAAAACGTGCGCCAGCGGCGATTTGTCGTAACTTGCCAGATGCCAGCGGTAACCCGCTTTCGGCGCATTGATCGGTGCGTTGTCGGGCAGTTTGTTGGCAAAGGCATAAACTTTCGTCGTTTCGCCGCTCGGTTTTGTGACATCCAGAACAACCGCCGGATTGGCGTAATCGCCGCTTTTGGTCGAAGGCTGTCCGCCCTGCATCACAAAATCAGGCAGAAATGTGTTGTAGGCGATTTTTGTCCCGTCCGGCAATTCAGCGGTTTCGTTGCGCTTTAGATCAACGATTATCGGTTGCCCGCCGTTCTCAGGTTTCAGTTCGAGTTTCATCAAACTCGCGCTGCCCATCGTGATCGCGCTTGCCTGAAAAAATCGGTAGCCGCGATAGGTAAAAGGACGGTTCAGGCTGACATCGGCAACCGTTTGCCCGTATTGCGGATCGTCAATTTTGATCTGCGTGCGCCAGTCGAGCGTATTGTTAATTTCGATCGAGCCGTTCGGGTCGATCAGTTTTTGCTCGATCTCGGTGCAGGTGATCGTGAAGGGAAGCTGGACATTAAAGCGTTCCTGTTTGTCGAGATTGATCTCGATCAGCTGAATCGCGTCGGTTTTTTGCGCGACGTTAAAATCTCTCTGAATTGCCTGATTCGTGTCGGGCGTTAAACGTATATCGGCATCAAACCCGGTTTGACTGGCGACAAAATAACCCAGAAAGAGCGTCAGCAAAAAAACGTGAACGACATACGCGCCCAAACGATTTATTCTGCCGTTCTCGCCGAAAACGTAAAGGGATTTTTTGCTTTCGGTTCGATTAAAATCTTTCTTGCCTTCTTCGTCGGTCGCGTAGGATTTACTGTTTTCTTCGGTGATTCGCGGTTTAAACCCGCTTTCTTCAAATGCTTTACCGATCCTTTCGGCAATTTCGCCTTCGCTGTTGCCGTAGATTTTGATGACCGCATTTTGCGGTTGATTCAACAGCCAGCCGCGGGTTGCCGAAAGCTTCGGTTCGGAAATATATTTCCAAGCCGACGGGAAACGGTCGATCGAAGCCAGCACGATATTGAGCGAAAGCAGCAGCAGCAATCCTTTGTAATACCAGGAATGGTAAATGTCGAACAGCCCCAAATAGCCATAGACGAATTTTTCGGCAGGCGTGCGCATCGCGAAGGACGAGTCGAAACCCTGCACGTTCTGCTGGATAAAAAGCATTCCGAGGATCGATAGAAAGACCAGAATGCAGAGCAAAACGACGCCAAAACGCACCGAGCTCAAAAAATCCAGAATGCGGTTGCCGATCGGCGCAGTTTTGGGCTTTGAAATTTCTTTTGTTTTTATTGATTCTTCTACAGCAGACATCTTGTATAAAAATCATATCTTAGCCGAATTTATTTGTCATCTCCGTTAAAAATAAGTTCCACTTTTAAGTCAAAACATAGTTGTTTATAAAAGCTATGTTTGGAAAATTGATTTTTACAAGTTATTCTTGATACAACTACCAAGTTTCAGTTGAGTTTTAAATGGATATAATCACGGCAGAAATTGAGGAAACGAAGGCTGCGGGAGCGCGCGAAAAGCTGGCGGCGTATGTCGAACTGACCAAACCGCGCATTGCTTTTATGCTCGTGCTGACATCGGCGGCAGGTTTTTATCTCGGCAGCACGCAAGGCTTTAATTTCGTAATTTTTATAAATTCGATGCTCGGAATCGCGCTTCTCGCATTCGGCGTGGCAACT
>DATLOR010000051.1:0-11825 GCA_035536135.1 Pyrinomonadaceae bacterium
TAACGGCAAAATCAAAATTGATAAGGAAGCTTTAGCGCGCGTCAATGAAGCTTATGCAGAAAAACCGGAAGCCGATGACCTTTTAGGGACAAATTCGAGTTTGACCGGAACTTATTTCATAACCGTTCCGGGTCCGACGCCGGCAGACGACTTTTTCGCCTATTGGACGCTTGGAAACGACGGAACTTTTACCGAAACGTCGAGTCTTCTGGTTACTTTGACCGAAGGACCGGCGCACGGGGCTTATGAAAGAAGACGGCGCGGGGCAATCCTGACCTTTGAGCTGTTCGCTTTCGATCCCGAAGCAGGTGTCGCGGTCGGACGCATCAGAGTTCGTGCGACGATTCAACAGAACGGAAGCGACAATATTTCGGGCGATGCCTTCGCTGACTTTATCGATCCGGACGGAACTGTTATTCCGCTCGGAGGCGGACCTTATTCGGGCGAAAAAGTTCAAGTGCGCCAACCTGACTAAAATTCACAAAGCACCCCCGAAGACCGGCTGAAAATCGTGATTTTAATTACCGCGATTTTCAGCCTTACTTGACCGAGGCAGATGGATTTGAGGCTTAAGCCGCCGTTTTGTGAAGATTTTTTTTGAAGCCTAAACACCGAATTGTTTTAAGTGATGGTCAATGTGTTTATAATGCAGAAGTCCCCATTGTTGATGACTTAATCTCCCGAAAGCGGCGTGATTTGCCCATATGTGATTAGCAGGTAAAGAATAAAGATTTTTGATCGAATCGAGCAACGCTTGGCGGTCGGCTTCAAATTCCGAAGGTTTTGTGCCGCTTATAGTCGGGTTGATTTCGTCGGCGGTCGGTGCGCCTTTCGGCATCGGCAAAACGTAAATGACCAGCGGTTTGACCACATGGCGAAAGAGAAAAGTGCTTTTGTCTTTAACTTCGAGCTCGCCGGTCGCCATTTTTATCCCGTCGGCGCAGTGACAGAGCATTTCGCCGATGCTGAATTTGCCCCACACGGCTTTTGATTCGGGCGTTAATTTGTTGATACGATTTATCAATTCCTCGCGTTTCGCTGAATCAAACAAACTGTTCATATCTACTTTTTGCTTGCCTTTTCGGCTTTCAATTTATCCTGAAAGGCTTTTTCCATTCGCTTGATAAAACCTTGATATTCCGCCGCGCCGATAAACGGATTCGGTTTTGCTCCGGCGCGAATTTTGGCGGATTTTTCGGTCAGATCAAAGAAACCGCCGTGCGATGATAAAAGCACATCGGCTTTAATGCGCGAGAGCGCCGCGAAAGTTTTCGTAAAATCGGCGGCAATCTGCGGATATTTCGGATTGTTTGTTAAAGCGTAATCGAGCGTCGTTAAACTGCTCACAAAAGCGACGGTAAATTTTCGCCCGTTTTCAGTAACTTCGGTCGTCCAGCTCGTTGCGCCTTTGGTGTGTCCGAACGTGAAATAAGTTTTTAAGACGCTGCCGCCCAAGCGAATTTCCTGACCGTCTTTTAAGATTTCATCCGGCTTGACGGGCGTAAATAAAGGTTTATCGCCGCCGAACCGAAAGTCGCTCATTCCGCCGTCTTCCAACACGGATGCGTCGGGCGGACTCGCATAAAGCCGCGCTTTCGTCAGTTTTTTGATTTCCGCGAGCCCTCCGCAATGGTCGTAATGCGCGTGATTGATGAGCAGAATTTTGATGTCTTCGAGCTTGAAACCGAGTTTCGTAACATTTGCCCTGATCTGCGGCACGGTTTCTTCAAATCCGCCGTCGATTAAAATATGACCCTCAGGCGTCGTGATCAAATAGGAAGTTACGTCCGAAGCTCCGACATAATAAACGTTTCCGATGATCTTAAAAGGCTCGACCGGCTGGTTCATCTCGCGGTCGCCATCGGATTTTTGAGCGAAAACCGAAAAACAAAGGATCAGCGGAATTAAACAAAAAAGTTTCGTCATAAAAAAGAAATTATTTATTGATTGCGTTTTTTTAAATGGATTAGTCCCGCCGCCGTATGCCTAAAACCGCACTGCTCGTAAAATTTTTGCAAATGCGGCTCGAAGTCTACATGCACCCATTCAAGACCGCGCTTTTCGGCTTCGGCAACAGCTCGCTTAACGAGTTCCAGACCGATACGACGCAGTCGGAATTCGGGATGAACCAGCGTATCAAGAATGAACGAATGCTCGCCGCCATCCCACGCCAGATTAACAAAACCTATCAATCGATCGTCGCAATAAGCACAGATAAATGCGAGACTGCGGCTCAACACGGGCTTGAAATCGTACCATGAATGATCGTCCCGCGAAGCTTTGTACAGCACATTTAAATCGTCGTTTATTGCTGCCGGACTAACTCGATAAATCAGTTTACTCATTTCATTAAAATCCCGCCAAAAAAACAATTGCGAAGTAAAATATCGCCGAACAACTAACGCATCGGTCGCGGATAAACGACCGGACTGCGATTTCCGTCTTTATCAACGGCACGCACGCCGAAAAAGTAATTGTCCTTGGACATCGCTTTTGCCGTGTAGGTCGTTACGTTTCCGACGAACACGGAATCTGTCCAAACCGCGCTCGTCGTATCGCGCCAGACGACTTCGTAACCTGCCAGATCGGCGTCAATGCTCGCGTCCCATTTCAGATCCGTGTCGTTCGTCAGACGCGCCGTGACGATACCGACGTTTTTCGGGCGCGCCGGGGCGAGTGCAAGACTCGCGAGCGAAATCATATTGACCCGCGCGACATTGGCGACGTATTCAAAATCGACGAATTCGGGCGTGTCGCCGTAAAATACGCCGTTTTCCGTTCTCACATTTTGATGCTGATGCGTGTAATCTTCGTCCGCTTCGGTGATGCGCACAGCAGTAAAACCGCGTTCGAGAAACGGGATATGGTCGCCGCCGCGCAAATACCGGTCGCGCCGGTACATCATCCAAACGCTGAAATTCTTTAAATATTTGTCGGATTGTTCTTTGATAAATCTTGCCAGCTGACGCGACGAAGAATCGTTTTCGCCCCCGACGCTTCGGCGCGTATTGCTTTCCGCTTCGGTTTCGCTTGACGGAACGCCTTCCGAAAAGACACGGACACGATTTCGGTTCGGCGAATTTTTCTGCGAGGTGACGCCGCCGATGATGTCGTTCGTGAACATTCCTTCGATATTCATTTTTGTCTGTTTGGCTTGTTCGGCGAAATAAGTCGCGCCTAAAAGCCCCTGTTCTTCGCCCGGAACGGTCATAAAAACAATCGTCGCGTCAAATTTTCGCTTGCTCATAACGCGCGCCAGTTCGATCACGGCGGCAGTTCCCGAAGCGTCGTCATTCGCGCCGGGAGCATCGCATTTCGCGTCCGTCGGCGAAGTGCACATCGAATCGTAATGACCTGAAACGACGTAAACGCGCTCGGGATTAGTCGTGCCCTTGAGCGTCGCGACAACATTCGTCAAATTCGTCGGCTCGGGCACGCGCGCGGCTTTCGGCTGGAGAAAAGTTTGTTTTTCAACCGTCAGACAATTGCCGCAATCCATGCTGATCTTACTCATTTCCCCGAAGATCCAATCCCGCGCCGCGCCGATGCCGCGTGCCGGATTGTCCTGCTCGGACAATGTGTTCCGCGTCCCGAACGAGACGAGTTTGCGGATCGAAGCCTCGATATTTTTCGCCGAAATTTCCTTGACCATCTTCTGAATTTCGGGGTTTAACTTTTCCTTCTGTTTCTGTGCAAACGAATTTACCGCAAAGACGCAAAGACACAAAGCTAGAAGCGCAATGATAATTTTTGTTTTCATATTTTTGAATTGGCGAAATGCCGGACGCGAAATCACAGATTACCACAAAATACGGCAGATTTGCACAAAGAATGCCGATGATGGTTTTTCGATTGCGGATGACGGGTTTTATCTTGAATCCGATCGTTTTCCGACGACGGATAATTTATTTAATTCGAAAACGGGTATATGATAGTCGGAAATTTAACGATTCGTGTTCTCTGTCGAAGCTGTTTTCGGCTTTTAGATTGGATGTTACCCGTTTCTGAGTATTTGAAAAGGAGATTTTTATGAGACTGTCGATTATTTTATTTTTAGTCGTATTTTCTGTTTCCGTTTTCGGTCAGATGAACCACGACATGATGAAAATGCCGAAGGAAACGAACGAGGTGATGCTCGACGAAGGTTTGGGCAATATTAATCATCCCGTTTCGACGACAAATCCCGAGGCGCAGAAATTTTTTAATCAAGGACTGGCGTATATGTATGCGTTTAATCACGCCGAAGCCATTAAATCGTTCAAACGCGCCGCCGAACTCGATCCGAATCTGGCGATGGCTTACTGGGGAGCCGCGCTCGGTTTGGGGTCGAATTACAACGTGACGGCGGACGCCAGCCAGTTGAAAGAAGCCTACGCAACGCTGCAAAAAGCGCTTCAGCTTGCGCCGAAAGCGTCGGAAATCGAACGCGATTACATCAACGCGCTGGCGAAGAGATATTCGGCTGACGGAACGCAGTCCGACCGCGCCAAACTCGGCGAAGATTACAAAATCGCGATGCGCGATCTGGTTAAAAAATATCCCGACGATCTGGACGCCGCCGTGCTGTATGCCGAAAGTATGATGAATCTGCGCCCGTGGCAGTTGTGGAGTCTGGACGGGAAACCGGCGGAAAATACTCTGGAAATCATCGCCGTGCTCGAAGGCGTGATGCGGCGCAATCCGAATCACACGGGCGCGAATCATTATTACATTCACGCCGTCGAAGCCTCGCCCAATCCCGAACGCGGGCTGGCAAGTGCGGCGCGTCTCGGCTGGCTTGCGCCGAATGCCGGACATCTCGTCCATATGCCGTCGCACATCTACATCCGCACGGGCGATTACGTGGAAGCCGCGAAAGCCAATGCCGACGCGATCGTTGCCGACCGCAATTACATCGAGAAAAACGGCGCGCAGAATCTCTATGCGATGATGTATTACAACCACAACATCCATTTTCTCGCCGCCGCCTCGGCGATGAACGGCAATTATGCGGAAAGCCTGAAACAGGCGCGAGAACTCGAATCGAACGTCCGTCCGCATTTGAAAATGATGCCGATGCTCGAGATGTTTTCGCCGTATCCGCTCGTGACGCTCGTCCGTTTTCGGAAATGGGACGACATTGTGAAATACCCGCAGCCCGAAGCCGAAATGCGCATCACGGGCGCATATCTGAATTTCGCGCGCGGAATGGCTTTGGCAAATAGCAAAAAAGCGGACGAGGCGAAAAAAGAGCTTGCCGCACTTCGTGAAAAAATGAAAGCGATTCCGGCGGAAACGGGGCTCGGAAATAGCACGGCGCAGGGCGTGTTAAAGATTGCCGAAGATTTGCTGGCGGGCGAAATCGCGCTTGCTGGCGGCGACAACAAAACGGCGATCGAGAGTTTGCGCAAAGCCTCTGCGTCCGAGGATATCGTCAATTACAACGAGCCGCCCGATTGGGACCTCCCCGTGCGCGAATGGCTCGGACGCGCTCTGCTCACCGACGGGCAATTTGCCGAGGCTGAAATAGTGTACCGCGCCGAGATCGCCAAACACCCGCGCAACGGTCGCGCGCTTTTCGGACTTGCCGAAAGTTTGCGGAAACAAGGCAAAACCGATTCGGCGGCGATGGTTCAGCGCGAGTTTGAAAAGAGTTGGGAGAAAGCCGATACGAAATTAGCCGTCGAAGATTTGTATCAAGCGGCAAAGTAGAAGTTTGAAAGACCTCACCTTTCCATCACATCAAACGCTTTTAAAGTTGAGCCGTCTGCCGAATAGAGCAAGCCAATGGTTTCGTCGGTCGTAAAACGTGCGTCGGGTTCGGAAACTAAAATAAAGCGCGAATCACGTCCGGTATTGACATTGACGCCGACCAAGCCTTTTTTGTCGAAAGGCTTCGGCAGATCGGTGTAAAAATACATATAATTCCCGCGCAGATCGGCAAGGCGTTTGCGGCGCAGGAAGTAATTCGAGAGTTTTTCGACCTGGCGCACCGGATCGATTCTATCGAGCAGGCTTTCCTGCACGTCGGCACGTGAAGGCGTCGCCTTTTGAATCGCGCCGCTGATGATTTTCCCGCGAATGCTGTTTGGCGTGACAACCTGCAAGCCTTCAACGCGATTCAGCAAATTTACCGACCGCGAGGCGATGCCGAAAGCCGTGATCTGATTCGTCACGTAATTGCGCGCCGAGTTCGCTGCCAAAGTCGTCAGATCGAACGACGAAAACCGCGAGCGAAGTCCCGACCAGCGCAAGCTGAGAACCGACCGCGCAACATTTGCACCGCGCACGATGTTCAGCGCGGAAGTCGCGAGTCCGCCGTAGCGAAAATAGATCGCCGCCGCCCGCAGCGCGATTCCCGCGACGATCCGGAAAACCCCGCGCGACGGTGCTTTATGTTTGACTCTCCAGAGCTCGTTCGGTTTTTGGTCTTTGGTTTCTGGGTTTTGGATTTCGGTTAAAGAATTTTGTAATTTGAAGTCTGTAGTTTGTAATTTGTAATCGCTTTGCGCTCTGAATTTTGAATTTTGAATTTGAAAAGCGGCGATTTCATCACGTCCTCCGACCACCGCTTCACCTTTTTCGTTGATCAGAACAAACTGCGCCTTTTCGACATCGTGTTCAAATTCGCCGATCTTTTTGCCCGTCCGCGCGTCGATCGTGATCAGATCATCGCGGTCGGCAACCAGAATCGTTCCCGCGTCGGCGAAAACAAAATTCGTCAAACCTTTATCCGCGCCTTTGTAACGCCAGAGAGTTTTGCCGTTCTTCGTGTCGATCGCCGACACGCCAAACGAGCCTTCTTCCTCAATCTCGCCGTCTTTGATGCGCGTAAATTGTCCGCCGGTGCGGACGTATAAAACATTTCCGACAACCGCCATTTCGGGCGTGACGCCTAAATCTTTGGCTTCCCATTCGACCTTATTTGAGTTGCGGTTGACGGCGCGCACCTTTCCGCGACCTGATGTGTAAAGATATTTTTCGTCGAAAACCACGTCGGCTTCGGTCAGAGCCAAGCCGCCTTCGTTGACCTTAAAGCGTTCGCGTTCGCCTTCCTTTCCGCTTTCTGCGTCGTAAGAAGTGACGCCTTCGTAGAACAGATAAACCCTACCGTCGAGAATCAGCGGCGCGCGGTAATTGTCGAGCGTGTAAGCGACTTCCGCGTCTGTATCAAAACGCGAAGGCATCATCTGCACGTCCGATTCGAGCTCTTTTTTCCAAAGCTCGTCGCCGTTTGACAGACGGAAAACGTGAACGACGGGCGTGCGTTTGAATTCTTCGCCCGTTTTGCCTTTTGCTTTTTTGACCAATACGACCGCGAGCAGATCGTTTTGCGGTTCGACCGCGAGCTGCATCACATCGCCTTTGACCTTATCGCTTCGCCAGAGCGTTTCGCCCGAAAGCAGATCAACCGCCTCGACCCGCGATTTATCGCCTTCGTCCGAAGAAATCAAGATCAGATCGGTCGAAGGAATCGGCGTGACGGAAGTTTCGTCCAAACTGCGCGTTTTTTTACGCCAGAGCCTCTCGCCCGTCTGCCCGTCAAGCGCGAGGAGCGAATTTTCGCTGCCCGCGAGAACGATGCCGAAATCGGTCGTTTGATAAAACTGAACTTTGCCGTCGAGATTTGCCTGCCAGACAGGTTGAGCCTGGGAAAGAGAAGTAAAAAGGCACAAAAGACACAAAAGTAAAGCTAAAACTTTCATATAATTATTTTAGGTGTGAATCGTAAAAAAGAGAAGCAGTTATTTTTTAGATGCTTGATTTTTGATTTTGTGTGTCTGTTCGTACAAATAAGACAAAATGGGCGGAAAGTCAGGAAAATTTTCCGGGTCAGGCTTTGACAAATCTTCTATGTGACCAAGTATCTCAATTGTTTTTTCCCTTGTTCCATCTTGAAAAAGGATTTTGTTGTTATGCGCAATGTCAGTTCCGGCGCGTTTTGCTTGATATGTTTTTTTGAGGTCTGCGAATTCGTTGCTCGTTAGCAGTTTTAGTATTCTTTTAACTTCCGAGTCGCTGATATAAAACTGTTTTCTGACTCTTAATTCTTCCGTACTGTATATAGTTTTTGTCCGGTCTTTCTTATTGTTATCAAGAATATCAAATTCTACTAAACCGTTATCATAAAGACGAAAATCCAAAATTTCGCCGGTAACATCCCAATTTCCAATTGATTCCCACGACATTTCCAAAATGGGAACAGAATTCGGTTGCTTTACTTCAACGTTTTCAGGAACGGAGCAGGAAATAAAACACAGAGTGAAAACTAAAACAGATGTCAGAATGAAAGTTTTCATAAAAACTTACTGAATCCGATAGGCTTTGCCGTTCCAGAGGATCACGACCGTTCCGCTTAGTTGGTCGGCGATCGAACGCAAACCCGCGTCGAGTCTTAAATAATCTTTCGTGCCGCGATTGAAGGTTTTTTGCTTTTGCTTGCCGAGCGCCGAATCAAACCAGATTCCGCCGACGTTGTTAAAAGTTTTTCCGCCGACTTTTCGGGTTGCGCCGGCTTCGGAAACTTGTTTTTTCGGACTTTCCGGCGCGGAACGCTCGGTTTTCATTTTCTGCCGTGATAGCGAAGAATCGGTAGATTCCTGTCCGTCGACCGTATACGCATTTTCCTTATCACGCGGTTTGGTTTCTTCGCGGACGGCACCGGCGGCGTTCGGTTTATTAACTTCGTTTTTGGGCTGAACTCTAAAATCTTTGTCAGCATCGCCCTTATTATCGTCCGTCGGCGGCGGCGGCGTGGATTGCGGAGCAGGCATCGGTTGATTCACGATCGGCGTGTTTAATTCCGCCGTTTCGGATTTTTTCTCCGTCAGCACCGCGGTATTTGCCGTGTTTGCCGGCGCAGTCGAAGCGGAATTCGTGTTTGCGCTCGTCGTCGTGACGGTCGAATTCGTGGTTGTGGTCGTCGAATTCGACATCGTATTCGAATTCGAAAAAACAGGTGCCGAGGTATTTGCCGCCGCCGCGGATTTGTCTGCCTGATTCGGTTTCTCGATCGAATAAGAAACATCGGAATTTTTTGAACCCGAAAGATTTTGCAGGATCAAATAGCCGAAAAATCCGCTGAACAAAAGCACCAGCGCGCCCATCGTGTAGGCAAGCTGCGGAAAGACGAAAAGTTTGCGGTACCAGGGCGTTTTAACTTCCTTGATTTCCGCCGGAACGGCAGAAGAAGCGGTTTCGATTTCCGCTTCCGAATTTAACAGGATCACGTTGGACAAAAATTTTCGGCACCTCGTGCAGTCCGCCAGATGCGCCGTGTAATTCTGCCTGACGGCGTCGGGCAGAGCATTTTCGGCAAACGCGGAAATTTCATCCGCGTCGAGGTGCGTGCCCGGTGAAGTGACTACTTCAGCGCCCCGCGCCTTTCGCAGAATTGCATCTATTTCCTTGTCGAATCCAATTTCCATTTTGTTAATTGTTAATACTTAATTGTTAATTGCAAAGTTTTATCAGTTTCAACTAACGATTAACTATTAACGATTTTCAAACCCCGATTAAAGAACGCTTGAGCGCAAAACTTCTTGCACCACTGCGGAAATTATCAAAATCGCCACCAATTTCTCGAGATTGATTCCGAGTTTTGATGCCGTTTCCGATAGATAGCGTTTGACCTCATCTTCGCTCCAGTTGTGCCCGTTTTGCAGTATCTTCTCGACCGCTTTGCGAATATCGGTCTGAATCCGCACGATCTTGCGGCTTGCCGTCGCTTCGTGATAACCGAACATTTGCCCGATTTCTTTGAGCTTCAGCTCGTCGTAATAATACATTTTCAAAAGCAAACGGTCGTCTGCTGAGAGTTCGGCGATCGCCTGATTCAACGCTTTTGAAACGTCACGCGCCAGTTGTTTTTCTTCAAAAATCTCTTCCGCGTTGTCGTGATGCGCGATGACCGCCGAGTTTTCCGCTTTTTCCGAAGATTCATTCGCCAGATTTTCAAAATCGCGTGATTCTTCGACCTGCACGAGCCGCGCCTGCAGTCGATACTGGTCAACCGCGAGCTGGGAAACGATCGCCCGCAGCCACCCGCCCAAAGATCCGCGTCCCGAATAATACGACAGTTTTGATTTGAGTTTTCCGTCCGCGTCGTGTTTTAAGCCGTAAAGCTCTGCCCAGATCGAACTCGCCAGATCGTCCGCGTCTTCGGCTTTCGGCGCGCATTTCCACGCCGCCGCCTTAACGGTCTTGTCATGCGTTCTGACCAGATCGCTCCAAGCCGATTCATCGCCTTTTTCGCACGCGAGCACGAGACACAGATCATCGGCGCGCAGCTCTTCGATAAACGCTTTGATTTCCGCCGCCGAAGCGTTTTCATTGTCGCGGAAAAGATATTTCGCGAGCGCCTTATCGATGCGCGGACGCACATCAATCGCCGCTAACCCGCGCGGATTTTCGGCGCGTGAGATCAGTCGCGCAATTGATTCTTCGATCGTTGGGTTGTGTTTTTCGATGGCGGCAGTCACAATTTTTTCAAACGAAAGATTTTAACACTAATTTGCCGAATTTCGGGAACACGCGCCGCAAAATCGGTCTCTAACAAATTGTAGTTGCGAAAAAATAGAGCGAGGTTGCTTGACGAAATGTTTGTAAAATTTACATGTTTTTGGGTTTTTTTATTTTTTGCCGGGTGTATTTTGCTTTTGAGTTTTCAAACTAACTTCGGTCAAGAACAAAACAAAACTGTCGAGCAAAGAAAACCGATAGTTGATTTAGCCGTCGGGACGATTATTGGAAAAGCCATTGAACTCGTCAAACCACCGTTTCCATTGAGTTGCCGATGTAAATTTTCTAAAAATAAAAAAATAGTTGTGCAATTTACCGTTAATGAAAAAGGCTTTGTCGAAGAAGCAAAAGGCATTTCCGGTCATCCGCTTCTTCGCGCAGTGAGCGTTGCGGCAATTCGTAATTCTAAATTTTTCCCTTCTTCAATAAACGGAATGCCTGTTAAAGCATACGGAACAATTGTTTACGATTTCGTTTTGCGAAAAAAAGATTGGCAATCTCGGGTTATAAAATCCGATCTCAAACTCAATAAAAACGATTAACTGATGTCCCGCAAAAAAGTTTTCTTCTTGTCGCCAAAGGTGACGAATAATATAGCGTAGGGTGCAATGAGTGAAACGAATGTAACCCTACGTCGGTTTGAAAAGAATCTTGCTCGCTGAAAGTGAGTAACAATTAAAGCTGCCGGTTGTTCGACACTTTCAGCGTCGGAATGTAAAACTGAACAAACGTAGGGTTTCGCTCATTTCATTCGCTTCACCCTACGCTATATTATTCGTCACCTTCGGCGACCAAAACCAATTTTTCGGAATATTAGGGATTAAACTTTATCGCAAATGTTTTCGCAAAAAACTCACGATCTTGTAGCCGTCAATATAAACCCAGGGTTTTTCGCCGAGCGTGTAGTGTCCGCAGGGGATTTTTGTTTTGTCGTGGGCGATGCCGTGTTCGCGTAGGGCGCGCATCATATCGCGCGACAGATCGATCGGGAAGGTCAGGTCGTAAAGCGTATAAATATAGCGCTGCGGGCGCGGCGGCAATGCGGCGAGCTTGTCCATATAAGCCATCGGCGAGATCGGCAGCCAGTATTCGCGCAAATCTTCGAGCGAAACGTTATCTTGCAAACCTTCCTTGACGTGATAGGTCGAAAGACCTTGCCAGACGACGTCCGCCACGTAGCCCGAAACGTGATTGAAAACTCCGGCATCGATCTGCAGATCGTGAACGAACGCGAAAAATCCGACGCAGGAGCCGATGCTCGTGCCGATTATTCCAACTTTTTCGTAGCCTTGCTCTTTCAGCCATCTGACGGCGGAACGCGTGTC